>NZ_JBKGGV010000004.1:0-397862 GCF_052041965.1 Pseudomonas sp. SMSB3
GAAGTTCTTGTCTCCCCCCCAAGCCGATGCCACCCCCAGGCCCGATCTGCCGTAGCTGCCCCAGCCGGCTGCGGGTGCGCATCAAGTCGGCCAAGGGGCCGCCCAGGCTGTCCGCCAAGGCCCGCTTGGCGAGCAGCGTGACGTGTCGATCCTGGTCATACAGCACATCGACCACGTTGACGAAGCGTTGCTGCGCGGCCAGCGAGCATTCGGACAGATCGTCGAGGCCGTCGATGATCCACTCATCGTACTGACTGGCCAGCGCGAGGTAATCGATCACCGCCGTCGCTTTTTCGCACAGGTCGTCGAAGCTCAGCAGGATGCGCCGGCCCTCGACCGCCAGCGCGCGCAACGGGCGTTTGTTGACCTCCAGCATGAGCGGCGCGACTGCCGGCAGGTTCAGCGCCTGACGCTGCGCCGCATCGCCGGGCCAGACGTAATGCCCTTGGGTGAACCGCTGTGCGTCGCGATTGGCTGGCAGGCTGCGAAAATCGGTGTCGCCGCCGACTTCGAGCACCTCCATGCGCGCGTTGATCAGGCGGATTACCGGCGCGAAGCGCTCGTGATACAGCGGGTTGGGCAGCAGACCTTCGGGCGCGTAGTTGGAGGTCACCAACAGGAAGATGCCGCGCTCAAACAGGGCGTCGAACAGGCGCTTGAGTAGCATGGCATCGCCTATGTCATGCACATGGAATTCATCGAAGCACAGCACTTGGCAATCGCCGAGCAAGGCATCGAGCGTTGCGCCCAGGGCATCGTCCAGCTGTCGGTGCAAGTGCATGCCTTGGTGCAGGCGAGCGAAAAAGTCATGAAAGTGCAAGCGGCGCTTGGCCTGCACTGGCAGCGCCTGAAAGAAACCATCGAGCAGCCAGCTCTTGCCGCGGCCCACCGGGCCATGGAGGTAAAGGCTGCGCGCCTGGCCTGCGTGCAGGTGCGCCAGTTGCGCAGCCATGCGTTGTATCACCCGGCGTTGGCTGTCGCTGAGCTGGTAGCCATGGCTGCGTGCTTTATCTTCAAACCAGTCGAGCAGTTCACAGGGTTCGGCTGCAGCACCGCGCAGGCGTTGACCAAGCTGGCGCAGAGGGGAGGGGATCCAGGCGGACACGCTTAGCTCCTTGAGCAGAAGACGGGGCAGCGTGCAGCTTGCCCCAGGTCGGGCATTTTGACCAATGGATAAAATACCGGGCATCGATCGGCTGCGTTGATACTTCCTGGGCTTGGCGCAGTCTGCCATAGACCCTCGATACAGGAGCAACGCCATGACCTCCGTTCACCCACTGCAGCGCTTCATCGATGCGCAGAATCCGGTTTATGACCACGTGCTGCAAGAGCTGCAGGCAGGTCGCAAGCGCAGCCACTGGATGTGGTACGTATTTCCGCAGCTCAAGGGCCTGGGGCACAGCGCCATGGCCGTACGCTATGGGCTGGAAGGGGCCGAAGAGGCCCGGGCCTATCTTGACCACCCCGTGCTGGGGCCGCGCTTGAGAACCTGCGTAGGCGCGTTGCTCGAGCACAGCGGCAAGACGGCGAAGCAGATCCTGGGTAGCCCGGACGATCTGAAATTGCGTTCTTGCCTGACCCTGTTCGGCCAGGTGGCGCCAGAAGATCCGCTGTTCCAGCTGGCGCTCATGCAGTTTTATGACGGTGAGCCGGATCGGCTCACCTGCGCCATTCTCGCGCGCTAGCTCAGGCCTTGCGCTCCAACTGGCTCTCGATCATGTACTTGACTGCCAGCCGACGCGCCTTGAGTTGACGCAGGTCCTCATCCTCGAAATTGCCCGCAGAGATGGATTCGGCCGCCAGGACCTGATTATCGATGTCTACGTATTCATCGAGCAGGCGGTCGAGGGTCTTGTCCTGTTGCCGGCGTTGTTGAACGATTTCCCGTGGGTATTGCAGGTCTTGGTACAGGTCGTGTGAGACGGGCATGGTGGCCTCCTTGGTCAGGACAATTTGCTTACCTGATTGGAAGGAAGGAAAGCCATTGTGTTGAAGCGAAGCGGTGGAAAAGCGACGGATGGTAGTTCCCAAGCCGCGGAAACCGGCGCTCTGATACTAACTTGCTGTTTTAAAGCATTTTTTTTGCAAAAGGGCTTCACAGGTCGGCGCTTTGTTGTTAAAGTGCCGCGCATTCCAAGACAACAACCCAGTTGTCACTCATTTGGAATTGTCAGAGCAGCATCAGCTGCATCCGATACAGGGGCGTCGCCAAGCGGTAAGGCAGCAGGTTTTGATCCTGCCATGCGTTGGTTCGAATCCAGCCGCCCCTGCCATTTTCCTCAAGATCATCTCGATTCAGTGCAGACTTGTCGGCGCTGAATTTTTCGTTTTCGTCTGCTGAAAAATCTTCAGCCGGGGCTGCATGGGCAAGCCGGGCAGGGCGTCGGCTCGCCCGTGCGTAGTAGCGCGCAGCAATCAACCTGCCGCGCGCAGCACCTCGCTCAATACCCTGGCCAGCTCGTCAGCCTGCACGGGTTTCTGCACCACCAGGCTGCCTGGCACATCCAGCCCTTCAAGTTCGGCGTAGCCGGTGAGAAACACGATCGGTAACTGCGGATGCCGCTCGCGCGCCGCCAAGGCCAGTTGGCCACCGTTGAATTCGGGCATGGCAAAGTCGGTCAGCAGCAGGTCGATGCCTGCATCGAGCAACGCCAGGGCCTGCTCACCGCTATGGGCCTGGCGCACTTGGTAGCCATATTGGCGCAGCACATCCCCGAGCATGTCGCGTACCAGGTGATCGTCGTCGACCAGCAGCACCGTGCGGTCACGGCCGCTATCACTGATGGCCTGCAGGGCCGGCGCTGCCACCGGGTCGACCGCCACCTCCTGCTTGACCGCTGGAAGGTAAACCGCCACCTGGGTGCCGTGCCCAGGCTCGGTGTCGATGCGCACGCCACCGCCGGACTGTTTGGCGAAGCCGAACACCTGAGCCAGGCCAAGGCCCGAGCCCTTGCCGATATCCTTGGTAGTGAAGAACGGCTCGAAGACCTTGGCCAGCACGTCGTCGCTCATACCGCAGCCGGTGTCGCGAATGCTCAGCATCACGTATTCACCGGGCTCTGGATCTTCCGGGCGCTGGGCGCGAGCCTTGATGCGCGTGTTGCGCGTCGACAGGGTCAGCTGCCCGCCGTCGGGCATGGCATCGCGGGCGTTGATCGCAAGATTGAGGATGATCATCTCGGTTTGGGTCGGGTCGGTCAGCGCCTGCCACAGGCTGTGATCCAGGTCCAGACGCACCGAGATGTTACCGCCCAAGGTACGGCTCAGCAGTTCCTCGAGGCCCGCCAGCGTGCGGTTGAGGTTCAGGGCCACCGGTTCCAGGCGCTGACGACGCGAGAAGGCCAACAGTTGGGAAGTGAGCTTGGCGCCGCGCTCGCCGGCCTCGCGAATGTGCGTCAGGCGGCTGCGGGCCTTGTCCAGGTCAGCCTTGCTCAGGTCGCGTTCAAGGAAGCTGGCGCCGGTGAGAATGACGGTGAGCAGGTTGTTGAAATCGTGAGCGACGCCTGCGGTGAGCTGACCCACGGCCTCGAGTCGCTGCATTTGTTGCAGCGCAGCCTCGATGCGCTCGCGTTCAGTGATCTGCTCGCGCAGCCGGCTGTTGGCCTCGGCCAGGCCCAGCGCTGTTTCCCGCTCGCTGGTGATGTCGCGGGCCACCACGTACAGCAGCGTGTCTTCCGGCACCACTACCCAGGATAGCCAGCGCAATTGACCACCGGCATGTTGAATGCGGCCGACGAAGCGAGCACTGGTGCGGCCGTGGGCCAAGGCCGCCAGTTCGGTGAGCAGGGCGTCCTGATCGGCCTCCGGCAGCAGGTGCAACAACGACGCCTGGCTCAGGCGCTCGCGGGAAAAACCCAGGCTCGCTTCCCAGGCCGGATTGAGGGCCACCGGGGTCAGGTCCTTGTTGAGCACCGCGAGCAAATCCTGGGAGAGTTCCCAGGCCCGATCGCGCTCGCGGGTGCGCCGCTCCACCCGTTCACCGAGCATCTCGTTGAGCTGACGCAGCGCCTGGGTGGCCTGACGCTGGGTATGTATGTCCTGCAGCACCCCGGAAAAGCGAATGCACCGACCTTCGACGAACTGCGACTGGCCGCTACTGAGCAGCCAGCGCGGCTCGCGACCATCTCCTTCGGCAGTGCGGAATTCGACGCGGTAGACGCCGTCGTTGTCCGAATGCATCGCATGGTCGACTGCTTCGCGTACCTTTTCGCGATCTTCGGGGTAGATACCTTGGTAGAACACCTGCAAGCTCATCTGAGTGTCGAGTGGCAGGCCGAACAAGGCCTTGCAACGGTCGTCCCAGACCAACAGGTCCTGCTCGGGGCGGTAGTCCCAAGTGCCCATGCCTGCGGCATCGATGGCGATGCGTGCGCGCGCCTCTACATCGGCCAGGGCTTCCTCGGCGCGGCGCCGACGCTGACGCTCCTGCACCTCGGTCAGCGCCCGGCGCACCGCCTTGGGCAGCAGCGGCAGGTTTTTCTTCAGCACATAATCGGTAGCGCCGAGGCGGATCATCTCCACCGCGTGCTCTTCGCCATAGATGCCGGAAAGGAAGATGAACGGCGTATCAGGCGCCAGGCGCTGCGCGATGGCCAGCACATCGGTACCTGATGAGCCTGGCAGCACGCAGTCGCACAGAATCAGGTCGAACGTCCCCTCGTGCAGGGCACGCTCGACCCCGGTATGGTCGAACACCAGATGAGACTGCACCTGCAGCCCGCTGCGCTCCAGGCGCATCAAGGTCAGCTCGGCGTCCATCGAGCTGTCTTCGACCATCAGCAGTTTCAGCGGTGTCGGCAACATTCTTCGCGCAGGCCTCAGTTACCGCCACGACGGGTGAGGCGCAGCGAGCCGGGTGGCGGTTCGTTGAGCACCGCCCAGAACACCCCCAGGTCGGAAATCGCGGCGACGAACTCCTTGAACTCCACCGGTTTGACCACATAGGCGTTGACCCCTAGCTCGTAAGCGCGCAGCAGATCGGGTTCTTCACGCGAGGAGGTGAGCATCACCGTCGGAATGCTGCGCAGCTCGGGTGTGGAGCGAACCGCCTTGAGCACTTCCAGCCCGTCCACTTTCGGCAACTTGAGGTCCAGCAGCAGCACCGCAGGATTGCCATCGTCGCGATCGACGTAAGCCTTGCGGCGCAGCAGGTAGTCCAGGGCATCGGCGCCGTCGCGCAGCACGATGACCTCATTGGCCAGCTGGCTGCGCTCCAGGGCCAGGAGCGTCAGCTCCAGGTCCCGGGGGTTGTCTTCGACCAGCAGGATTGGTTTGAGCATTTGTATACAGGTGCCTCAGGTAGTTGCTTGATAGCGAGGGAGGGTGAAGTGAAAGCTGGCGCCCTGGTCGACCTGACCTTCGGCCCAGACCCGGCCATCATGGCGCTCGATGATCCGTCGCACGCTGGCAAGGCCGATCCCTGTGCCTTCGAAATCCTCCATGCGGTGCAAACGCTGGAATACTCCGAACAGCTTGTTGGCATAGGCCATGTCGAAGCCTACGCCATTGTCGCGAATATAGACCTCGGTCTCGGTCGGATGTTGCCGCGCGCCAATGGTAATACGCGCAGGTTCCCGACCGCGGGTGTATTTGATGGCGTTGGAAATCAGGTTGTGCAAGGCCAGGTTGATGAACGCGGGGTCGGCGATCAGCTTGGGCAGCGGTTCGACCTCCCAGATGATTTCACGGCCTTGGTAGTCGGGCGCCAGTTCCTGGCGGATGGTATCGACCAGTGCATTGAGGTCGACGTCCGACAGGCGCAGTGCCGAGCGCCCCATCTGCGAGAAATTCAGCAGGTTATCCACCAGGCTACCGGCGAAATGTGCCGCTTCCTCAATATGTTTCAGGAAACGTTTGCCACGTTCGCTCATGCCCTGGCCTTCAATCTCGCCAAGCAGCTCGGTGTAGCCGGCGATATGCCGCAAAGGCGCACGCAGGTCGTGGGACACGCTGTAGGAAAATGCCTCGAGTTCCTTGTTCGAGCGGCGCAGTTCGTTGGCCAGTTGCGCCAGCTCTTCAGCCTTGCGCAGCACGATACCCAAGACCGCGGTGCGTAATTCGACAACGCCTTCGATGACCAGCGGATCCCAAGGTTCGCAGTACCCTGAAACCCGTTCTTGCCAACGCTCGAAGCTGTGCCGCGGATTGAGCGCGCCCAGCGGGCCGATCGCCTTGTCCGGACGGCCCGCCCAATCGACCGTGCGCAGCTGCTCGCGGCGGAACCACACCAGGTAGTGCGAATGGATCTGCGAGATGGCCACTGCCAGTACGCCCCCGACATGCGCGGCGAGCTCCGGCAGTTCAGTGATGTCACGACTGACGTTATCGGTATGGAACACCACCTCCTCACCGCGTCGGGCCAGCCAGTGCACCAGCGCCGTCACTTGCGCAGCGGGCGGGGTATGCCCGATCAGGTCGCAACGTTCAGCGGAAATCACCGCCGCGCCGCTGGCCCCGGCGAACGCCAGCAGCACTTCAGGCAAGTCGCAGAGGCCGTCGCTGACGCTGTCGTGGTCGGCCATGGAGGAGATCATGCGCACGATGTGCTGGCGCAGCTCGAGCAGTTGCCGCGTCTTGGCGTGCGACTCGCGCGCTTCGATCTGCAGCGACAGTACGCTGGCCAGCAGCTCGCAGGCGGTGCGGGTGCGAAATTCCACGGCACGCGGTTGCGCATGGTGGCAGGAAATCAAACCCCAGAGCTGGCCATCGACCACGATCGACAGCGACATCGAGGCCAAGGTGCCCATGTTGCGCATGTACTGCAGATGCACCGGCGACACGCTGCGCAGCGCCGCAAAGCTCATGTCCAGCGCCTTGCCGGTGCGTGGATTGAGTGCCGGCAGCAAGGGCGAAGGCTGGTAGCTGGCGTCTTCGATCACGCGGATGCGGCTGGTGCGGTACAGCTCGCGGGCCTGGCGCGGTATGTCGGAAGCCGGAAAGCACAAGCCCATGTAGCGCGGGTAGCCGTCATCAGCGGCCTCAGCCAGGACCTGACCGTTGCCCTCGGTGTCGAAGCGGTACGCTTTGACCCGACCAAAGCCAGTGATGCGCTTGACCTGCACCACGCATTCCTGCAACAGCGCTTCCAGGCTGTCGGCATTGTGCACGCTGCTGACGAAACCGCGCACCAGCGGATAGTAGTCGCCTTGATCGGGCAGGTCGGCACTCACGCGAAACGGCTCGAATTCGGCGATCAGCACGTGGTCATGGCGGTGAGTCAGCAAGCGCAGCGGCTCGCTCCAACGCGCGCCCTGGCGCAATTGAACGTCGCCAATATGGAAGGGGAACACCTCGTCAACAGGCAGCCGCTGAAGCTGACTGCGCAGGTCGAAGCTCTCGCTGACCATCTCGCCGAACGTGGCGCCTAGCAGCTCCTGCGCAGGCACCCCCAGCCAGCGCTCGACGTTTTCGCTGGCCTGGAGAATGCGCAAGTCCTGTTCATCGAGTACCAGAAGAAAGCCCTGAGGCTGGATGCTGCCGGGAACCTGGATAGGTTCCTGGGCACAGCGCTCCATGGCCGCGGCGAGCGCGTTGTCTGCAGTCATCGATGGAATGCTCCTGTGATCTTCTTCCATGCTTGACGCATGCGTAGGGCACCGAGAGATCGGTTGCTCTGCACACTAACAGAATATCGGCCGTTTTGCCGGCTTATGCATTGGAGGTGCAGCAGCTCCCCGGGTTCGCTTGCAGCAAGAATTTCCTCGCCGTTACTGCTTTGTCGTTAACGCCAAAGAACGGCGCGGCATCGCGCCCGTACGGGTGAGGGGCTGCTACCCTGAAAACACACAGTACGCCTACAAGGAATGTTCAGTGACGCAATGCTGGGTGGCCGCGCTGTTGGGCCTGACGTTGAGCGCCAAGGTCGTGGCGGCGGAATTTCTCGTGGAAGTGCGGGTGCTGGTGCAGCGTGGTTGCATGCTGGTCGACCAGCCCAGAGACGCCGGTGCACAGGACTTGGGTCGAATCGACCTGGGCAGCGCGGCGCGGCTGGACGGCAGCGCTGCTCCGCTCAGCGGCATGCTGGTCAATCAGCGGCCACCGCGCCTGGAGTGCAACCCTGATACCCCGTACCAAGTGCGGGTCGACGGCGGCTTGCATGGCGGCGTGGGTGAAGTGCGTTTTCTGGCCAGTGCCGACGTCAAGGCGCGGCCCATTCCCTATCGGCTGTTTCGCGATGCCGCCTGGCGCGAGCCGGTGAGGGTCGGTCAGGCACATGCCGCACGGGTGCCAGACAGCGGCTCGGTCGAGCTGCCGCTGTACGCGCGCATCGACAAACTGGCCTGGGTGCCGCGCGCCGGGCAATACGCCGACGTGCTCAAAGTCACCCTCACCTGGTAGCGCGCCGCCATGCACAAGGACGTCAGACCATGAACCGCACCTCGATCCTGCTGCTCAGCCTTGGCCCCTTGCTGGTGCCCAGCAGCACCGTGCACGGCAGCACCAGCGGCTTCATTCAAGCGCGCCTGGTCATCAGCGCGGCGTGCCAGATTGAAAGCGGCGACCAACCCCCGGCCACCTTGGGCAACCCTGGCTTGATGGATTTCGGCGAGCGCGGCCCGAACTGGGATACGCCGTTGCGCACCCGGGTCGACGAGGCCGGCGGTGAAGGCAGCCTGCAGATCAGCTGCACGCCTGAGGTCAGGGCGTTCAACGTGCGGATCAATGGTGGCCTCAATGGCGACGATGGCGTACGCCGGTTGAGTAACGGCCGGGTAATGATTCCCTACCAGCTGGCCGTCGATCCGGCGGGTAACAGCCGTTACGGCATTAGCCAGGCGCGCGCCTTCACCATCAACAGCACCGCGCAGATTCCCATCCCGATCTACGGCGTGGTGGTGGCGCAACCGCGTGCGCTGCCGGCCGGGCTGTACCGCGACACCCTGAGAGTGACCCTGGACTGGTAAATGACGCAAGGAGACTCCCGATGCGAACGACTTTCACCCGCTGCATGCTCGCCGGCCTCGGACTGGCCCTGACCACGCACGCCCAGGCCGCTACGGTGACCGGGACCATCACCTCGACCCTGACCCTGACGTCGGCCTGCCAGGTCAATGGCAGCGCCGGTACCTCGGGGCTCAATTTCGGGACCTTGAATTTCGGCACCCAGGAGGCGCTGTTCAGTACCGCCAACGCCCAGGTGCTGGGCGGCGGCGGTGGCGCCATGAGCATTCTCTGCTCGGCCGGAACAGTGCCCGCGATCCGCGTGCGAGCGGGTGCCCATGATGGTCAATCGACCGGTGGCACCCGGGCGCTGGCCGATGGTGCGGGCAATTTCGTGCCGTACGACTTCTATACCGACGCCGGACGCACCCAGCTGCTGGCCATCGACGGTACCATCACCTTGCCAACCAGCACGGGCGTGGCGCAGACCGTCAACCTGTACGGCCAGGCACGCGGCAAGGCGGGGCTGCCGGCCGGGGTGTACACCGACACGGTCGCGGTCGAGCTGACGTTCTGAGCCATGCGCAGCGCAGTGCGCAGCTGTCTGGTCAGTGCCGGCGTATTGTTCGTAGCGCCGCTGGACGCCGCGACCACCAGCACCTTTCAGGTCAGCGCGCAGGTCGTCGCCGGCTGCCTGGTGGTCGGGGCCGCGAGCCAATACGGCGTGCTCAATTACGGCACGCAGTCGGCGTTGTCCACCGGCATCCTCAGCACCGCTCTGGGAGGCTCCACAGTGACTTTCCAGTGCACCCCTGGGGTGGCCTTGAGCATGAGCCTGGACGGTGGCCAGAACAGCGCCAGCGGTACCCGTAATCTCAGGCGCAGCGGCGCTAGCCAGGTGCTCGCCTACCAGCTCTACCGGGATGCGGCCTACAGCCAGGCGCTGGGCATCGGCCAGAGCGTGGCAGTCAGCTACAGCGATGCAGCGACGATCAAGCTACCGGTGTACGGTCGCACTCAATTACCCGGCAACCTGCCGGCGGGCACTTACACCGACGTCGTGCAGGTCACGGTGACCTGGTAGGCGGCCTGGTGGCCAATCAACATCGAACCAAGGAGGGTGGCATGGCGGTACGGGCAACGTGGGCACACGCACTGATCGGGCTGTTGCTGTTGGCGAGCGTGCCGGCGCAGGCGGCCACTTCGGTGCTCATCTGGCCGATCGATCCGGTGCTCGAGGCCGATCAGAAAGCCGGCGCCCTGTGGCTGGAAAACCGCGGCACGGCGCCTGCCAGTCTGCAAGTCCGGGTATTCGCCTGGCGCCAGGGTGACTACCAGGAGCAGTACCAGGCGCAGCGCGAAATCATCGGCAGCCCGCCGGTGGCCACTATCGCGCCGGGCCAGAAGCAACTGATTCGCTTGACCCGCACTGGCAGCTCACCCGTGGGTCAGGAACAGGCCTACCGCATCATCATCGATGAGATTCCTTCGCCCGTGCCGGATGCCTCCGACAGCCAAGGCACGTCTGCGGCCATCCGCCTGCAGATGCGCTATTCGGTGCCGCTGTTCGTCTACGGTGAGGGCCTATGGGGCAAGGCTGACCCACAGGGGCGACGCAATGTCAACGGTATCGGCAAGCCGCAGCTGAGCTGGCGGCCCGTCACGGTGCAGGGCAAACCCTATGTTGAGATGCGTAACAGCGGCCCCGTGCATGCCCGCCTGACCGATGTAGTGGTGCAGCAAGGCGCCCAGGCCAAACCGCTGGCCGAGGGCTTGCTGGGGTATGTCTTGCCAGGTGCCAGCATGCGCTGGCCTGCGCCGATGGCGGCGAATCCTGGCAGTGTGCTCAAGGGCAGGGTGAACGGGCAGGAAGCGCCCGAGGCCATTCGCCAAGGGCAGTGAGCTCGGCGCTGAATGAACGGCAGGGGCCAAGGAGGACCCGGCAATGGTTGGAATCGGTGTGTGAGGTGGCTTGTGCGCGGCTGGCCGCGCTGGTGCGTCGGGTTGGGTGTGCTCGGCCCGTGGCTGGTGCTGGCCGACGATCTGCCGCCGCCGCCTGGCGAGAGCGCTGCAGTGGCCGAAGCCACGCTATACCTCGACCTAGTGGTGAACCAGATGCCCAAGGCTGAATTGGTGGCGGTACAGCAGCGCGCCGGGCGGCTCTACCTGGACAGCGAAGTGCTGCGCAGCGCTGGCGTGCAGCTGCCGGGCGCGCCGCAGGGCGAGGTCGCCCTGGACACGGTGGCGGGATTGCACAGCGATTACGACAGCCAGAACCAGCGCCTGTCGCTGCAAGTGCCGGCGGCCTGGTTGCCACAGCAGCAGGTCGGCGAACGCAGCCTGTACCCGGCCAGCGATGCGCGCAGCAGTTTCGGCGCGTTGTTCAATTATGACCTGTACCTCAATGATACTGACGATGGCGGTACCTACCTGGCCGCCTGGAACGAACTGCGTGTGTTCGACAGCTGGGGCACGCTTTCCAGCACCGGGCAATGGCGTCATGCCTTCGATGGCGCGCCGAGCAACGACAATCGCCAAGGCTTTCTGCGTTACGACACCACATGGCGCTTTACCGACGAGCAGCGCCTGCTGACCTACGAAGCCGGCGACTTGGTTACCGGTGCCTTGCCCTGGACCAGCTCGGTGCGCGTGGGCGGCCTGCAGCTATCGCGCGACTTCGGTGCACGCCCGGACCTGGTCACCTACCCATTGCCCGCCTTTGCCGGCGAAGCGGCGGTGCCGACCTCGCTCGACCTGTTCATCAACGGCTACAAGTCGAGCACCACTGCGTTGCAGCCAGGCCCCTATACCTTGACCAACGTGCCGTTCATCAACGGTGCCGGCGAGGCGGTGGTGGTGACCACCGATGCCCTGGGCCGGCAGGTGTCCACGACATTGCCGTTCTATGTCACCAGCAGCTTGCTGCAGCAGGGCCTGACGGACTTTTCGGTGGCAGCCGGGAGCCTGCGCCGCAACTATGCCGTTGAGGATTTTGGCTACGGAGCAGGTGTGGCATCGGCCAGCTTGCGTCACGGCGTCAGCGATAGCTTCACCCTGGAAAGCCACCTTGAAACCGCCCAATCGCTGGTACTCGGTGGCCTGGGCGGCAACATGCGCCTAGGCACCTTCGGTGTAGTGAACGCTGCGCTCGCCCAGAGCCGCTTCGCGGGTGAGCAGGGCCAGCAGATCGCACTGGGTTATCAGTACAACAGCCAACGCATCGGTTTGAGCTATCAGCGCCTGCAACGCCATGGCCAATATGCCGACTTGAGCCGCGTCGACCGCCCTGAGATGCAGCTGAGCCGGCGCAGCGAACAGGCGACCTTGAGCCTGAACCTTGAGCGGTACGGCAGCCTGGGCGCCGGTTACTTCGACGTGCGCGCCGCTGATGGCACCCGCACCCGGCTGCTCAACCTAAGCTGGAGCAAACCGCTCTGGGGCAACAGCAGTGTCTATCTGTCCGCCAACCGCGAGATCGGCGACAGCCAGTGGGCGGTGCAGGCGCAGCTGGTGATGCCGTTCGATTTCGGCGGCACCCTGGCGGTGAGCATGGAGCGCGGCAAGGACGGCGAGGACCTGCAGCGGGTCAACTACAGCCGCGCGGTGCCTGCCGCTGGCGGGGTTGGCTACAACCTGGGTTACGCCAGCGGCGGCGACCGCGACGCCTATCGCCAGGCCGATGTCACCTGGCGCCTGCAATCGGTGCAGCTGCAAGCCGGCGTGTACGGCAGCAGCGGTCAGATGACCCGCTGGGCCGACGCCAGCGGCTCGCTGGTCTGGATGGATGCCGGGGTGTTCGCGGCCAATCGCATAGACGACGCCTTCGTGGTCGTCAGCACCAGCGGCTACGCCGATGTGCCGGTGCGCTACGAGAACCAGGAGATTGGCCGCACCAATCGTGACGGTCACCTGCTGGTGCCATACAGCAGCGGCTACTACCGCGGCAAATATGAGATCGATCCGATGGACTTGCCGCCCGACGTGCTCGCCGATCAGGTCGAACAGCGCCTGGCGGTGCGCCGCGGCAGCGGCTACTTGTTGGAATTCCCCTTGAAGCGGGTGCTGGCGGCGAGCATCGAGCTGGTCGATGGCAATCGGCAACCGCTCAAGCTGGGCAGCAGCGTCGTGCATCAGCCTGGCGGCGGCCAGGCGGTGGTCGGCTGGGACGGCCTGGTGTATCTGGAAAACCTGGCGCCGCACAACCGCCTGCAGGTGACGCTGCCCGAAGGCGGGCAGTGCCAGGTGGCATTCGACCTGCCCGAAACGCATGGCTCGATCCCCTTGATCGGCCCCTTGGAGTGCCGATGAGGAGGTTGCTGTGTGGCCTGTTACTGATGCCGGCAGGCTCGGCTTGGGCGTTGTGCGCATCGGTGGCGACTGCTCCTGCGGCATTCGGGACGCTCAATTCGACCCAGGTCCGCACCGCCGTGCAGAGCGCTTCGAGCATCAATTCCGGGCTGCAGTGCACCGGCTCGTTGCTTAGTCTGTTGACCGCCAACGACCGCTTCCTGGCCACCATCACCGCGACCACCAGCGGCCTGGTCGGGCCGACGGGCGATGTGATCCCTTACACCTTGTACGCCGATAACAGCACCAGTTATCCGATTACCCGCGGGGTCGCCTTCGACTTCGCTCGCACCGGCATTCTCGACTTGCTGGGGTTGTTGAATGGCACCTCGCCCAAGGCGGTGCCGCTGTACCTGAGAACGCAGATCGGCAGCAATGTTGCGGCAGGTGTCTATCAGGAAACCTTGACCGTGGCCTGGAGCTGGAACTACTGCTCAGGCGTAGGGCTGGGCAACATCTGCCTGGGACGCGACATTGGCTCGGGGAGCCAGACGATGCTGGTAACGCTCACTGTCAGCAATGACTGTCAGATCACTACGCCCAACATCAGTTTCGGCAGCGCTCCGGTGGTTGCCGGGTTCGCTGCGGTCAGCCAGAGCCTGAGCCTGTCATGCACCAAAGGCAGCAGTTACACCGTGGGGCTGAGCGATGGCGAGAACGTCGCAGGCGGACGACGGCGCATGAGATCGGCGGCGGGCAACTTCCTCGCCTACGACATTTTCAAAGGCGCCGGCAGCGTGCGCTGGGGTGCGCTGAACACGGCGCGGCGCTCCAGCAGCGATGCCGATGTCAACCCGGGGGCGGGCACCGGCACCGGCAGCCAAGTGTTCAACTATAACGCCAGGGTCTACACCGACCAGGCGACGCCACCGGCAGCCAGCTACCTCGACAATGTGGTGCTGGATGTGCAGTTCTGAAAGCCAGTGCCGAACCTAAAGGCCCGGCAGCCGTGATTCAGCGCAGATCGTCGACCATTGCCGCCAGGGTCTCCAGCACCGCGCCGGCCAGTGCCTTGGAGCGTGCTCCCGACCATCCTGTATGTGGGTTCGGGGCGTCATCGTGGTCTTTGAACGGCATCTCCAGGGTCAATGACAGGCAGTCATAGGCCATCCCCACCGCGTTACAGGCCAGCGTGGTATTGGCCTGGCCTGGCTCATCGCGGGTATAGCCATGCACGGTCTGGAAGTCACGCGTGTGCGTGCACAGCGTGGTGCGGAACTGTTCTTCCAGCTTGGCCAGCCGCGGTGTGTAGCCTGGGTTGCCTTCGCACGCCGCAGTGAATACGTGGGGGATCTCTTCATCGCCATGCACGTCGATGAAAGCATCCACGCCATACTGCTTCATCTGCGCCTGGGCGAAGAACACCTCTGGGCTGAATTCGATGCTGGCATCCTGCCAAGCGCGATTCAGGTCCTTGCCCTGGAAGTTAGTGCGCAGGTGCCCGAGGAACGCGCCGTCAGGGTTCATGTTGGGAATCAGGTATAGATCCGCTTTGCTCAGCAACTGCTGCACGGTCGCGTCCAGCGCTTGCAGGCGATCGATCAGCCCTTCGATGAACCACTCGGCCATGTGCTCACCGGGGTGTTGCTGCGCGATCAGCCACAGCTTGCGCTTGCCCACTGCGCCGTCCCCCGCGCGCAGCAGTGGGATGTCCCGGCCTTGCACACTGCGCCCATGGGCCAGCAACACCACGCCGGGAATTTGCTGCGCGCGTTCGATCAGCTGATTGTGGCGGGCGCGTGGATAGGGCTCGAAATAGGCGAACCAGACTTGCTCCTGCTCGGCCGCGAGGGCGAACGACAGGGCCTTGCCGTCGAATTCGCTGGGCACCCGGAACCAGCGCTGCTGATCGTACGAGGCTACCGCGTGGTAACCGCTCCAGGCCTGCTTGTAGGACGACTCGCCGGCGTTGACCAGGCTGAAGCGGTGCACTTGACCCGGCGTCAACCCGCTGGCTTTGAAGTGGAACCACTGGTAGTGCCCGCTGTGCGTGTCTGGACGGATGGCCAGCTGGACCTGGGCGGGGTTGCTGGCATCCAATACCTGAATGTTTCCGGAATCGAAGTCGCAGTCGATATGCAGGGGGGACAGCGTCACGGTCATTGCCAGGCTCCTCAGGCGTTACTGTGAAGGTACTCTACACCCTCCAAATGCCGCCGTGCTTGATCTGTGCCCAAGGGGCACGGCGCTCAGGCCCAGGCGCCTGCCAGTAGCAGCGTCAGCAGGCCCAACCCGACCGCCACCGCGCAGCCAGCTACTGACAAAGCTGCACGCCCTTGCCGATACCAGCCATCCCGCCCCAGCGCCTGCGCTGGGTCGAGCAGGCTACGCCAGCGTAGTTCGGTGTCGTGAAAGGCTTGCAGATGCGCAGGGTCTGCGTCCAGCCAGCGGCGAAAATCGATGCGCTCGCACGCGGTGGCCTGCGGGCTTTGCAGGCGCACGTACCATCGTTCCGCGACGCGGGTTACCGCGTCAGCGCCTGCACGGCTCGATTGCAGCGCTTGATTCATGTGGCGCTCGATACTGCGCACGGGCAGGTCGAGCCGTTGCGCGATGCTGGCGTAGTCGAGCTGGTCGAGGCGGTTGAGCAGGAACACTTGCTGGACGCGACGGGGCAGACGCTTGAGCCGATGCAGCAACGAATGATCGACCTGGGCATGCGACGACGGTGTCGGCTGTTCGAGTGGCAGCAGCAAACGGCTCATGGGTCAGCTCCTTGCTTGGCGATGGGGTGGGGGCATCATCCGTGACGCGTGTAGCAGCCTAGGCGAAACGAGATTGATTCTCAAGTGCTGATTCCGCAAAGAATTGTAATAAGCGTTCACGCCCTGAAACACTTTTGCTATCATGCCGCCCATCGAACGATCTTCATTAGCCTGAAGAGCCAAAAAAAAGACCCGGCAAAAAGCCGGGTCAAAAACCGTGATTAGCCTGATGAGGAGATAATCTGAGAGCGACCTAAGCTCCAGGTTATCCAGCAGATCTCGCGATCAGCTGAGTGCAATAATAATCGTTATCATTTGCCAGTCAAATGAATTTTCCGGTTTTCGCGGAAAATTTTTGCTGGTGCACCTCTTTGCTCCGGCAAATGGGGCCGTTTGCCGTTACGCGGCTATCACAATGTGCCTCCCTTGCTGTATCTATTCGCCCGTCTGCAGGGCCCGCCGGTGTTCCAGCAGCGCCCTTGCCATATCGATCATGTGCATCAATGCGAAGGTCAGTTCGCGCGTGCTGCCCTCTTGGTGCGTGGCGTTTTCGTGGGCAGTGGCCGCCGCGCAGCGCAGTAGCTCGATGGCGTGGTCCTGCGCCTGCTCGGAGGTGACACCCGGGTGGAGCGTCCAGATCTGGTTGTGTGGGCTAGGCCGCGTGGGCTTGGGATTGAGGTAGTAATCCAGCGCGCGGCGGGCGGCTTCGCTGTCCAAATCTGTTTCGTCGTCTTTCGATGGTTTCATCCTGATACCTGCTAGGGCCAATGGGGAAAGGGTTCAGGACGATACTAATACCTGCAGTATTTTTGTGTGCTTTAATAAATACTACAGAATGTTTATTGAGCCGCTTAAGGCAGTCCGTATCTTGCCAGCGATGAATATGGATAAATGGATTGCCCTCGTCCGCGACCGGATGGAGGAACTCAAACTGACCCAGGAACAGCTCGCCGAGCGCGTGGGTGTGTCCCAAGGTAGCGTCGGGCATTGGGTGAACAAACGGCGTCAGCCGAAGATCGAGTCGATGAATCGCACCTTCGTAGAGATCGGCATGCCTCACTACAGCGTCAGCCTGCAGCTGCGCATTCAAGGGCAGGTGGGCGAGGCGCGGGGCACTTACCTGGTGGACGAAGAGGACCAGGACCTGGACCTCATGCAGTACATCGTGTGCTTTCGTTACCCGGTGCTGGCATGGGATGCGCTGGACGGTGCGGTCGAAGCAGACCCGGGTGTATTCGAGCAGACCGATTACCTGGCTCGGGGCAAGGGCTATTGGCTCACCGTTGAAAACGATGCCATGAGCGCCAGCAGCGGTCGCAGCGTGCCTCAGGGTATGCGCATCCTGGTCGATCCGGGGCTTGAGGTTGAATCCGGGCGCCTGGTCATAGCCCGTCAACCGGGCAAGACGGCGATTCTGCGAGAACTGGCCGAGGAGGGCGGGCAGCAGTACCTCAAAGCCCTCAACGGCAGCTACCCGACCTTGGTGTGCGAGGCCGGTTGCGAGTTTCTCGGCGTCGTCGTGCGCGTGCACGGCGTGGTGTAATCAGGGGCTGGCTGGCAGCCCCTGCGGCGTCAGTCAGCGAGTTCGACCAGCAGCGCGCCTTCACCTACCATGTCACCTTCCTGGCACAACAGCGCCTTGACCGTGGCATCGTGTGGGGCGCGCACGCTGTGCTCCATCTTCATCGCCTCGAGCACAACCAACACGGTGCCGGCCTGCACCGCTTGCCCAGGCTCGACCAGCACCCGCACGATGCTGCCGTTCATGGGCGCAGTCAGTGCACCTTGCTGAACATGGCGCGTCTCACCTTCGGCGATTGGGTCGAATGCCTGAACGGCGTGTACTTCCCCGTCCCAGCCCAGGAACAAGGTGTTGCCACGGCGCAGCGCCAAGTGGCGGCAGCGCACGCCGTTGTCATCCACCGTCAAATGCTCGTCTTGCCACTGCCAGAGTACTGCAGCGCTGCGCTCCAGCGCGATGGCCTGGCGTTCGGCGCCGCTTTGCAGGTGCAGGCTGCTGCGTGCCGGCAGCCCGAGGCGCAAGCCGCTGCGTTCAGCCCAGGGTGAATGCACGTCGTCAGGGCGTTGGCAGGGCGGTTGGCTCTGCAGCCAGGCTTCAGCCGCTGCCTCCCAGAAGCGGGCCGGCAGCGGTTGCGGCGCGGGCAGCAACGCTGCCTGATGGCGCGGGATGAAGCCGGTGTCCAGCGCCGCCGCGGCGAAGGCCGGGTGTGCCAGGATGCGGCGCACAAAGCCGATGTTGGTCTTCACGCCACCGATGACGAATTCATCGAGCATCGCCAGCAGGCGCAGACGTGCCTGCTCACGGGTCGCGCCCCAGGCGATCAGTTTGCCCAGCATGGGGTCATAGAATGGCGACACCTCATCGCCCTCGCTGACCCCGCTGTCCACGCGCCGGCCCTGGCCAGGCGACGATTCGCGGTACACGGTGAGACGGCCGGTGGCCGGCAGAAAATCGTTGGCCGGATCTTCGGCATACAGGCGAACCTCGATGGCATGACCGTGCAGTGGCACCTGCGCCTGGGTCAGCGGCAGCGCTTCGCCGCAGGCGACGCGAATCTGCCAGGCCACCAGGTCCAGGCCGGTAATGGCTTCGGTCACCGGGTGCTCGACCTGCAAGCGTGTGTTCATCTCCATGAAGAAGAACTCGCCCCCTTCGTCGAGCAGAAACTCCACCGTGCCGGCGCCTACGTAGCCGATGGCCTGGGCGGCGCGCACCGCCGCTTCGCCCATCGCCTGACGCAGGCTGGCCGAGAGTCCTGGCGCGGGTGCCTCCTCGACGACTTTTTGGTGGCGGCGCTGGATCGAGCAGTCACGTTCATTCAGGTACAGGCAGTGGCCATGCTGGTCGGCAAATACCTGGATCTCTACATGCCGTGGCTTGAGCACATACTTTTCGACCAGCATGCGCGCATCGCCGAACGCGGAATGCGCCTCGCGCTGGGCCGATGCCAGGGCCTCGGCCAGTTGACTCGGATCCTCGACCACCTTCATGCCCTTGCCGCCACCGCCTGCGCTGGCCTTGAGCAGCACCGGATAGCCAATCTGTCGGGCCGCCTCACGGAACGTATCCAGGTCCTGCGCGTCGCCGTGATAACCGGGCACCAAGGGCACGCCGGCCTCCTGCATAAGGGCCTTGGCCGCTGATTTGCTGCCCATCGCTTCGATGGCGCTGGGCGGTGGCCCGAGATAGATCAACCCGGCTTGTTCGACGGCGCGGGCAAACCCAGGGTTTTCCGAGAGAAAGCCATAGCCTGGATGAATAGCCTGGGCACCGCTGGCCTTGGCAGCAGCAATCAGCTTGTCCACGTCCAGATAGCTATCGCAGGCTTTGCTGCCGCCCAGGTCGACACGAATGTCCGCCTCGCGGCTGTGCCGGGCCTCGCGGTCGACTGCGCTGTGCACGGCGACGGTGGTCAGGCCCATGGCCTTGGCAGTGCGCATCACCCGGCAGGCAATTTCACCGCGGTTGGCGACCAGCAGGGTAGTCAAAGCAGGCTGGCTCATGGGCGCGGCTCCGTGTTGTCGATGGCTTGCCAGGCGGGACGGCGCTTTTCCAGAAACGCGCGCAGGCCCTCCTGGCCTTCGGCGCTGACGCGGATGCGGGCGATGGTGTTTTCGCAGTATCGGCGCAGCGCCGGGCTGAGCTCGCCATGATCGACTTCGCGCAGCAGGTCCTTGGTCGCGCGCAGGGCCTGGGGGCTGTTTTGCAGCAAGTTGGCGATCCAGGTCTGGACCTGCGCCTCGAGCTGCGCAGCTGGGTACACTTCGGCGAGCAGGCCCAGCGCATGCGCCTGCACGCCGCTGAAGCGCTCGGCAGTCAAGGCATAGCGACGGGCAGCGCGTTCACCAATGGCCTTGACCACGAAGGGGCTGATCACTGCCGGGGCCAGACCGATGCGCACCTCGGACAGGCACAGCTGGGCGTCCTCGGCGCCGATGGCCATGTCGCAACAACTGATCAGGCCCAGCGCGCCGCCAAAGGCCGCACCGTGGACCACGGCCAGGGTCGGCGCTTTCAAGCGGTGCAGGGCGTACATCAGCTCACCCAGCTCGCGGGCATCGTCGAGATTGGTGTTGAAATCCATCTGCGCCGCTTGCTGCATCCAGGCCAGGTCGGCACCGGCGCTGAAATGCCGGCCGCGGCCGCGCAGCAACACGAAGCGCAGGTGCGGATCTTCGGCAAGACGGTCCAGGGCGATGATCAGTTCGCGGATCATCAGCGCGTTGAAGGCGTTGTGCTTGTCCTCGCGGCTGAGCCATAAGGTGGCGAAGCCGCGTGGGTCGTGGATCACTTCGAGGGTCCTGTAATCGCTCATGGTTCACATCCGGAAGAGGCCGAAACGGCTTGGTTCGATCGCCGCGTTGAGTGCGGCCGACAACGCCAGGCCCAATACCTCACGGGTTTGCGCCGGGTCGATGACGCCGTCGTCCCACAGCCGCGCGCTGGAGTAGTAGGGGTGGCCCTGGTGCTCGTATTGATCGAGGATCGGCTGCTTGAGCCTGGCTTCATCCTCGGCGCTGAACCGCTGGCCGCCGCGCTCGCTCTGCTCGCGCTTGACCTGGGCCAATACCCCGGCAGCCTGCTCGGCGCCCATCACGCCAATTCGGGCATTCGGCCACATCCACAAAAACCGTGGATCGTAGGCGCGGCCGCACATGCCGTAATTGCCAGCGCCGAAGCTGCCGCCGATGATCACGGTGAATTTCGGCACCTTGGCACAGGCCACGGCAGTGACCAGTTTGGCTCCATGCTTGGCGATACCGCCTTCCTCGTATTTCTTGCCGACCATGAAGCCGGTGATGTTCTGCAGGAACAGCACCGGGATGCCGCGCTGGCAGGCCAGTTCGATGAAGTGCGCGCCTTTCTGCGCAGCCTCGGCGAAGAGGATGCCGTTGTTGCCGAGGATCGCGATCGGGTAGCCGTGCAAGCGGGCAAAACCGCACACCAGGGTAGTGCCGAACAAGGCCTTGAATTCATCGAACTGTGAGCCATCGACGAGGCGGGCGATCACTTCGCGCACGTCGAACGGCTGCTTGGCATCGGCAGGCACCACGCCATATAGCTCCTCGGCAGGGTACAGCGGTGGCACGGCGGGCAGCTGTTGCAACCTGCCGAGCTTGTGCCAGTTGAGGTTGGCCACGCAGCGCCGGGCAATGGCCAGGGCGTGCTCATCATCGTCGGCGTAGTGATCGGCGACACCGCTGGTGCGGCAATGCACGTCGGCGCCGCCCAGCTCTTCGGCGCTGACCACTTCACCGGTGGCCGCCTTCACCAGGGGCGGCCCGGCAAGGAAGATGGTCGCTTGCTGGCGCACCATGATCGCCTCGTCGGCCATGGCCGGCACGTAGGCGCCACCGGCTGTGCAGGAGCCCATCACCACGGCGATCTGCGCAATGCCCAGGGCGCTCATGTTGGCTTGATTGAAGAAGATCCGCCCGAAATGTTCACGGTCAGGGAATACCTCGTCCTGGCGCGGCAGGTTGGCGCCGCCTGAGTCGACCAGGTAGATGCAGGGCAGGCGGTTTTGCTCGGCGATCGCTTGCGCACGCAAGTGCTTTTTTACCGTCAGCGGGTAATAAGAGCCGCCTTTGACCGTGGCGTCGTTGGCCACGATCATGCATTCAACGCCTTCAACGCGGCCGATACCGGCGATCAGGCCCGCCGCCGGCACGTCTTCACCGTACACTTCATGAGCGGCCAGCTGACCGATCTCCAGAAAGGGCGAGCCGGCATCGAGCAGGCGGTCGATGCGCTCGCGCGGCAGTAGCTTGCCCCGCGCCGTGTGCCGCTGCTGGGCATTGGCGCCGCCGCCTTGGGCGATCTGCGCCAGCAGGCTGCGCAGAGCCTGGACGTGCTCGAGCATCGCCGCATGGTTGCCGGCGAACTCGGGCGAGCGAGGATTGAGCTGAGTGTGCAATGTAGCCATGGCAGTCGCTCCTCGTGCTCAGCGGGTTTCGTTGAACAGTTCACGGCCGATCAGCATGCGGCGAATTTCGCTGGTGCCGGCACCGATCTCATAGAGCTTGGCATCACGCAGCAGACGGCCCGCCGGAAATTCATTGATGTAACCGTTGCCGCCGAGAATCTGAATCGCCTCCAGGGCCATTTGCGTGGCCCGCTCGGCGCTGTAGAGGATCACCCCGGCCGCATCCTTGCGTGTGGTTTCACCCCGGTCGCAGGCCTGGGCCACCGCGTATAGGTAGGCGCGGCTGGCATTGAGCTGGGTGTACATGTCGGCGATCTTGCCCTGGATCAGCTGGAATTCGCCGATGCTCTGGCCGAATTGCCTGCGCTCGTGGATATACGGCAGCACCAGGTCCATGCAGCTTTGCATGATGCCGGTGGGGCCAGCGGCGAGTACCACACGCTCGTAGTCCAGTCCGCTCATCAATACGCGCACGCCGCCGTTGAGCTGACCAAGGATGTTTTCCTCCGGCACCTCGACGTCGTCGAAGAACAGCTCGCAGGTGTTGGAGCCGCGCATGCCCAGCTTGTCGAACTTGTTGCTGCGGCTGAAGCCTTTCCAGTCCCGCTCGACGATAAATGCGGTGATGCCATGGGCGCCCTTGCCCAGGTCAGTCTTGGCATAGATCACATAGGTGTTGGCATCCGGGCCGTTGGTGATCCAGGTCTTGCTGCCGTTGAGCACATAGCGCTCGCCACGCTTCTCGGCGCGCAGTTTCATCGAAACCACATCGGAGCCGGCGTTCGGCTCGCTCATGGCCAGCGCGCCGATGTGCTCGCCGCTGATCAACTTGGGCAGGTACCGGTGTTTCTGCTCAGGTGTGCCGTTGCGATTGATCTGGTTGACGCACAGGTTCGAATGCGCGCCGTAGGAAAGTGCCACCGACGCCGAGCCTCGGCTGATCTCCTCCATCGCCACGACGTGAGCCAGGTAGCCCAAACCGGCGCCACCGAACGCTTCGCTCACGGTGATACCCAGCAGGCCCATATCGCCGAATTTGCGCCACATGTCGGCGGGGAACAGGTTGTCCTGGTCGATCTGTGCTGCGCGCGGCGCCAGTTCGGCGGCGACGAACGTACGCACTTGATCGCGCAGCATGTCGAGGGTCTCGCCCAGGGCGAAGTTCAGGGAGGGGTAATGCATGCGAGGCACCTTATTGTTCTTGATAGAGGTCATACCGTAGCTCACACATCCGTGGCGAAAAGCGTGAGCAAAGGCATTTTGCTGAACGTTTCATAACCTTTACGTAAACGTAAACCTGGGCTTTCGAGCTGTCAATTGCTCCAAAGCGTTTACGTAAATGGATGAATGCTTAATTGAAAGGATCCGCATGCCGAAAATCAGCATGGGTGACTGAACAGAGGGGCCAGCATGATGAACCTGCCGACCCGACGTGAGCCAACGCTCGATGCCAGTCGGCATCAGGCTTTGACAGGCGGCTCCTGACTGGGCGGATCGCCAACCGTCGGCGGCACGGTTGGTTTAATCGGCAGCTCGTCCGGATCCTGCTCCGGCACAGGCGGTGGCAGGCTGGGGTCGTCGATGTTTGGATCAGGCGTTTCCGGGGGTGTCGGGATGTTCATGGCCAGGCCTCGCGTGGTGAATGAACCGCTGCTGCCTGGTTCGACCGCCATCGCCTGCGCGTGGCTCAGTTTTTTTTGAACCCCCATGCCTGCGCGTGGCTCTGAACCCTTACCGCCACCAGCCCAAGGGAGCAAGGCCTGATGTCACTGAACGAGCCCTTCGAAAGCGTGCCCATGGCCAACGATCACCCGGATCAAGCCATCAGCCTGTCCCAGGCCTTGCTGGCGCCGCGCATCGCCATCGAGGCTACCCAGCCGGTACTCGATGGCGGCACTTTCGCGGCCAAGGCCATCAGCAACCAGCCGGTGTCGGTCAGCAGCAAGGTATTCACCGACGGCCACGACCGCATGGCCGTGGTGCTCAATTGGCGCCAGGCGGGCAGCCGCCGGGTGCATTGCGTACCCATGACCTCACCTGGCAACGACTTGTGGGTGGCTGAGTTCACGCCTTCGGAAATTGGCCCGCACCTGTTCAGCATCGAAGCCTGGATCGACCCTTACGCCACCTATTGCTACGACCTGGAGAATAAATTCCAGGCGGGTGTGGATATCAAGCTCGAGCTTGAAGAAGGCCGACTGCTGCTGGGCAAAGGTATCGAGCTCAGCGGCGCGGCTCTGCGCGAGCAACTGCAGGCGCTGTCCGAACGTTTGCATAGCCTGGAGCCGGCCGAGCAGGTCGCGCTGCTGCTGAGCCCTGAGGCCACGCGCCTGATGGGTGAAGCCGAGCATCGCAGCTACCTTACCCGCAGCATCGAGTTCCCGCTGGACGTCGATCGTCCGGCTGCGCAGTTCGCCAGCTGGTACGAGTTGTTTCCGCGCTCGATCACCGACAGCCCAGAGCGCCATGGCACCTTCAACGACGTGCACCAGCGCCTGCCGATGATCCGCGACATGGGCTTCGACGTGTTGTATTTCCCGCCCATTCACCCCATTGGTACGGCGCACCGCAAAGGCCGCAACAATGCCCTGCAGGCCCAGCCGGGCGATCCAGGTAGCCCATACGCCATCGGCAGCGCCGAGGGCGGTCATGACGCCATCCACCCGCAACTGGGCACGCGCGAAGACTTCAGGCGTTTGGTGTCGGCCGCTGCCCAGCATGGCCTGGAGATCGCCCTGGACTTCGCCATCCAGTGTTCCCAGGACCACCCGTGGCTGACCGAGCACCCCGGCTGGTTCAGCTGGCGGCCCGACGGCACCATCCGTTACGCCGAGAACCCGCCGAAGAAATACCAGGACATCGTCAACGTCGATTTCTACGCCCCCGACGCGGTGCCGGGGCTGTGGCTGGCGCTGCGCGACGTGATCATCGGCTGGGTCGAGGAGGGCGTGAAAACCTTCCGCGTGGATAACCCGCACACCAAGCCGTTGCCGTTCTGGCAGTGGTTGATCGCCAATGTACGCAGCCAGTACCCCGACGTGCTGTTCCTTGCCGAGGCGTTCACCAAGCCGGCAATGATGGCCCGCTTGGGCAAAGTCGGTTATGCCCAGAGCTACACCTACTTCACCTGGCGCAACACCAAGGACGAGCTGCGCGAGTACTTCGAGGAGCTCAATCAACCGCCATGGAGCCAGTGCTACCGCCCCAATTTCTTCGTCAATACGCCGGACATCAACCCGTTCTTCCTGCAGCACTCGGGGCGCGCGGGCTTTCTGATTCGCGCGGCGCTGGCGACCATGGGCTCGGGTTTGTGGGGCATGTATTCGGGCTTCGAGCTGTGCGAGGCTGCAGGGTTACCGGGCAAGGAAGAGTACCTGGACTCGGAGAAATACGAGATCCGTCCGCGTGACTTCACCCAGCCGGGCAACATCATCGCCGAGATCGCCCAGCTCAACCGCATCCGCCGGCAGAACCCGGCATTGCAAACGCACTTGGGCGTGGCGTTCTTCAACTGCTGGAACGACAACATCCTGTACTTCGCCAAGCGCACGCCCGAGCGCGACAACTACATCCTCGTGGCCATCAGCCTCGATCCGCACAATGCCCAGGAGGCCACGTTCGAGTTGCCGCTGTGGGAACTGGGGCTGGACGACCATGCCGATACCTTGGGCGAAGACCTGATGAATGGCCATCGTTGGACGTGGCACGGCAAGACCCAATGGATGCGCATCGAACCGTGGCACCAGCCGTTCGGCATCTGGCGCATCCGCAAGGCCGACTAATAAGCGCCGACTGTGGAGAGGAGCGGACTGGCCGCCTGGAAGGGCCAGCCGGTCTTGAAGCGATTGCGCGGTATCGAGGACATACAGGAGTCACCCCATGGCCAAGCGTTCTCGCCCGGCAGCTTTCATCGACGACCCGCTTTGGTACAAGGATGCGGTCATCTACCAGTTGCACATCAAATCGTTCTTCGATTCGAACAACGACGGCATCGGTGATTTCGCCGGCTTGATCAGCAAGCTCGACTACATTGCCGAGCTAGGCGTCAACACCCTGTGGCTGCTGCCGTTCTACCCCTCGCCGCGGCGCGATGACGGTTACGACATTGCCGAGTACAAGGCGGTGCACCCCGATTACGGCAGCCTCGCCGATGCCCGGCGCTTCATCAACGAAGCGCATCGGCGGGGGCTGCGGGTGATTACCGAGCTGGTCATCAACCACACTTCCGACCAGCACCCCTGGTTCCAGCGTGCGCGGCATGCCAAGCGCGGCAGCAAGGCGCGTGATTTCTACGTGTGGTCGGACGATGACCAGAAGTACGACGGCACCCGCATCATCTTCCTCGACACCGAGAAGTCCAACTGGACCTGGGACCCGGTCGCCGGCCAGTACTTCTGGCACCGTTTCTACTCGCATCAGCCAGACCTCAACTTCGACAACCCGCAGGTGCTCAAGGCGGTGATCGGGGTAATGCGCTTCTGGCTCGACCTTGGGGTCGATGGCCTGCGCCTGGATGCCATCCCGTACCTGATCGAGCGCGACGGTACCAACAATGAGAACCTGGCCGAGACCCACGGGGTGCTCAAGGCGATTCGCGCCGAGATCGACGCCAACTACCCTGACCGCATGCTCCTGGCAGAAGCCAACCAGTGGCCAGAAGATACGCGACCGTATTTCGGCGAAGGCGACGGTGACGAATGCCACATGGCCTTCCACTTTCCGTTGATGCCTCGCATGTACATGGCCTTGGCCATGGAGGACCGTTTTCCGATCACCGATATCTTGCGCCAGACGCCTGAGATTCCGGCCAACTGCCAATGGGCGATCTTCTTGCGCAACCACGACGAGTTGACCCTGGAGATGGTCACCGACCGTGAGCGCGACTACCTGTGGAACTACTACGCCGAAGATCGCCGCGCGCGCATCAACCTGGGCATTCGCAGGCGCCTGGCGCCGCTGCTGCAACGCGATCGCCGGCGCATCGAGCTGCTGACCAGCCTGCTGCTGTCGATGCCGGGGACGCCTACCCTGTACTACGGCGACGAGCTGGGCATGGGCGACAATATCTACCTGGGTGACCGCGATGGCGTGCGCACGCCCATGCAGTGGTCGCCCGATCGTAACGGCGGCTTCTCCCGCGCCGATCCGCAGCGCCTGGTTCTGCCGCCGATCATGGACCCGCTGTACGGCTACCAGACCGTCAACGTCGAGGCGCAGAGCCACGATGCCCACTCGCTGCTCAACTGGACGCGTCGCATGCTGGCAGTGCGCAAGCAGCAGAAAGCGTTCGGCCGCGGCACGTTGCGCGCGTTGACGCCACGCAACCGGCGCATCCTCGCCTATCTGCGCGAATACACCGATGCTCAGGGCAACACCGAGGTGATCCTCTGCGTGGCCAATGTGTCGCGCGCGGCTCAGGCGGCCGAACTCGAATTGTCCCAATACGCCGGCAAGGTCCCGGTAGAAATGCTCGGAGGTAGCGCGTTCCCGCCGATCGGCCAACTGCCGTTTCTGCTCACGCTGCCGCCCTATGGCTTCTACTGGTTCCTGCTGGCCTCCCACGACCGCATGCCCAGCTGGCATGTCCAGCCTACCGAGGGGTTACCCGAATTGACCACACTCGTGCTGCGCCAACGCATGGAGGAGCTGCTCGACGCGCCCTCCCGCGACACTCTGCAAAGCGCCATCCTGCCTCAGTACCTGCCCAAACGGCGCTGGTTCGCCGGCAAGGAAGGCCCCATCGACCAAGTGCGCCTGAGCTACGGCGTACGCTTGAGCACGGCCAGCACGCCGGTGCTGTTGAGCGAATTCGAAGTGCTCAGCGACGGCGTCGCCACCCAGTACCAGCTGCCCTTTGGCCTGCTGCCTGAAGAGCAGATCAACAGTGCGTTACCACAGCAGCTGGCGCTGTCGCGGGTGCGCCGCGCCCACCAGGTTGGCCTGATCACCGATGCGTTCGTGCTCGAACCGTTCATCCGTGCCGTGCTCAAGGCCTGCCAGCAAGGCGTGCGGCTGCCCTGCGGCGAGCCCCATGGCGAACTGCAGTTCGAGCATACCGACGCACTGGCCAGCCTCGGCCTGGATGACGACAGCGAGGTGCGCTACCTGAGCGCCGAGCAGTCCAACAGTTCGGTGGTCATCGGCGATCGCGTGGTGCTCAAGCTGATCCGCCGGGTCAACCCCGGTATCCACCCCGAGCTGGAGATGAGCGCCTACCTGACCGCTGCAGGCTTTGCCAATATCTCGCCGCTGCTGGCCTGGGTCAGCCGCGTCGACGCCCAGCGAGCGCCGCACCTGTTGATGATCGCCCAGGGCTATCTAAGCAATCAGGGTGACGCTTGGGCCTGGTCGCAGAACACCTTGGAACGAGCCATTCGCGATCAGATGGAGCCAATTCGCGCTGACGGCGAGACGCATACCGATGCCCTGGCCGAATTGTCCGCCTTCGCTGGGCTGTTCGGTCAGCGCCTGGGCGAAATGCATGTATTGCTGGCGGCGCCCACCGACGATCAAGCGTTCGCGCCGCGCCCGAGCGATGCCGACGACAGCCGCCGCTGGGCGGCGCAAATCAGCGCCGAGCTGAGCCACGCCCTGGACCTGCTGGGGCAACACCGCGAGCACCTGGACAGCGACAGCCAGGCCTTGGTCGATGACCTGCTGCAACAGCGCGATGGCCTTGCCCAGCATGTTGCCCAGCTGGCCGAGCAGGCCCAGGGTGGCTTGCTCATGCGCGTGCACGGCGACCTGCACCTGGGGCAGGTGCTGGTAGTGCAGGGCGATGCCTACCTGATCGACTTCGAGGGTGAACCTGCGCGTCCACTCGAAGAACGCCGGGCCAAGCACAGCCCGTATAAAGATGTCAGCGGCGTATTGCGCTCCTTCGACTATGCTGCTGCGATGATCTTGCGCAGCGCGTCTGCGGTGGACCTTTCAGACGAAGCGCGGCAAGCCCGGCAACGGGTCGCCCGGCAGTATCTGCACCAATCGCGGCATGCGTTTGTCGAAGCCTATGGCCTGGCCACTGCGGGCATGCCGCATGCCTGGCAGCAGGCCGAGGGCGAGCGGGCGGCGCTTGAGCTGTTCTGCCTGGAAAAAGCCGCCTACGAAATTACATATGAAGCCGAGAACCGTCCAAGCTGGTTGGCCGTGCCCTTGCACGGTCTGCATGGACTGATCAGTACCTGGGGAGAGTGAGCATGAACGTTACAACGCGTGAAAACGGCGGCCTTCGGCAGCGGGATCTCGATGCCCTGGCGCGTGCCGAGCACGCCGATCCCTTTGCCGTGCTCGGCCCCCATGACGATGGCGCCGGTGGGCAGGTGATCCGGGCTTTCCTGCCCAACGCCTTGAGCGTGCATGTGCTGGCGCGCGACGACCAGCGGATACTGGGTGAGATGCAGCAGGGCAGTCTGCCGGGTCTGTTCAGCGCCCAGCTCGACCGCGCCCAGGGCTACCTGTTGCAGATCGCCTGGGCCGGCGGCGAGCAGGTGACCGAAGACCCATACAGCTTCGGGCCGCAATTGGGCGACATCGACCTGCATCTGTTCGCCGAAGGCAACCACCGCGACCTGGCCGGCCGCTTTGGCGCGCAGCCGGTCCAGGTCGATGGGGTCGATGGGGTGTGCTTCTCGGTGTGGGCGCCGAATGCGCGGCGCGTCTCTGTGGTAGGCGACTTCAACAACTGGGATGGCCGCCGCCACCCCATGCGCCTGCGCCATGGTGCCGGAGTCTGGGAGCTGTTCGTGCCGCGCCTGGCGGCAGGGGAGACCTACAAGTTCGAAGTGCTGGGCCACGACGGCGTGCTGCCGCTCAAGGCCGATCCGCTGGCCCGAGCCACCGAGTTGCCGCCGAGCACGGCCTCCAAGGTCGCCGGTGCCTTGGCTCATACCTGGCAGGACGAGCAGTGGATGGCCCAGCGCGCCGAGCGCCATGCCTACAACGCGCCATTGTCGATCTACGAATTGCACGCAGGCTCGTGGCAATGTGAGTTGGATGACCTGGGCGAGGTATCGCGCTTCTACAACTGGCGCGAACTTGCCGAGCGAGTGGTGCCGTATGTACAGAAGCTTGGGTTTACCCACATCGAGCTGTTGCCGATCATGGAGCACCCCTTTGGCGGCTCCTGGGGTTACCAGCCGCTGTCGATGTTCGCACCGACTTCGCGTTATGGCAGCCCTGAAGATTTTGCCGCGTTCATCGATGCCTGCCACCAGGCCAGCATTGGCGTGATCCTCGATTGGGTACCGGCGCATTTCCCCACCGACGAACACGGCCTGGCCCGCTTCGACGGCACTGCGCTGTACGAATACGATAACCCCATGGAAGGCTTCCATCAGGATTGGAACACGCTGATCTACAACCTGGGGCGCAATGAAGTGCGGGGCTTCATGATGGCCTCGGCGCTGCACTGGCTCAAGCATTTCCATATCGACGGCCTGCGTGTGGATGCGGTGGCCTCGATGCTCTACCGCGACTACTCGCGCAAAGCCGGCGAGTGGATACCTAACCGCCATGGCGGCCGGGAAAACCTCGAAGCCATCGATTTCATCCGTCACCTCAACGGCGTGGCAGCCGTCGAAGCGCCAGGGGCGTTGATCATCGCCGAGGAATCCACGGCCTGGCCGGGTGTCAGCCAGCCTACCCAGCAGGGCGGTTTGGGTTTTGCCTACAAGTGGAACATGGGCTGGATGCACGACACCTTGCATTACATCCAGAACGACCCGATCCACCGGCCGTTCCATCACAACGAGCTGAGCTTCGGGCTGATCTACGCCTATTCCGAGCACTTCATCCTGCCGATCTCCCATGACGAAGTGGTCCACGGCAAGCATTCGCTGATTGACAAGATGCCGGGCGATCGCTGGCAGAAGTTCGCCAACCTGCGAGCCTACCTCGCCTTCATGTGGACTCATCCTGGCAAGAAGCTGCTGTTCATGGGCTGCGAATTCGGCCAATGGCGCGAGTGGAACCATGACCACCAGCTGGACTGGTACCTGCTGCAGTACCCCGAACACCAAGGCGTGCAGCAGTTGGTCGGCGACCTCAACCGCTTGTACCGTGATGTGCCGGCGTTGCACGAGCAGGACTGCCAGCCCCAGGGCTTCCAGTGGCTGATCGGCGACGATGCGCAGAACAGCGTGTACGCCTGGTTGCGCTGGAGCAGCCGGGGCGAGCCCGTGCTGGTGGTGGCCAACTTCACGCCGGTGCCGCGCGAGGGTTATCGCATTGGCGTACCGTTCGGTGAGCACTGGCAAGAAGTGCTCAACAGCGACGCCGAGCTGTATGCCGGCTCCAACGTCGGCAACCTGGGCGGCGTGCACAGCGAGCAGATCGCCAGTCATGGCCAGCCATTGTCACTGGCCCTGAACCTGCCGCCGCTGGGCGTGCTGGTGATGAAGCCGGCGTGAGGCAGTGAGCAGACCGGGCCGGGCCCTGGGTCAGCGCCGCCTAGCAGGCGCGCTGACCCAGGGCCCGGCCGCGCTCACCAGCGCATTCTTACCCCAAGGCTGCCGATCAGCCCGTTCAGGTCATTGCCGTCGACGTCGTTGCTGTAGTCGGCGCTGACGAACAAGCCCACCGAAGAGGTCACCCGCGCCACCAGGCCCAGCCCCAGCTCCACCGTGGTCGAATACCGCGAGCTGGAGATCTTGTCGACCTGATCAAGCTTCACATTGCCCGTTTCGCTAAAGTCATACCAGACGTTGGTGCGCACATAAGGCTCTACCGGCATACCCCTGACCTCGTAGCGGCCGGACAGCTTGGCACCCACGCGGCCGCTCCAGCTGGGCTGGCTGTCGAAGGCGCGCAAGGTCTCTTCCTGGGCACGGGTGCCGGGATAGAACCGCTGGTTGATCAACTGCGCCTGCGGCTCGATCGTCCAGCCACCGCCCACGCGGATCGGGTAACCACCTTGCAGCGAAAAGGTCATGGCATGGCCGTTGCCATCCAGGCGTTGGCCAGACTCGCTGCGGCCCATGACCTCGATACGCGACCCCATGGCGACGGCGTCCAGGTGCCAGCCTTGTTCATGGGTCATGCTCCAGTAGACCCCCAGGCTTTCGCCACTCAAGTTCACGGCACTGCGCTGTTTGTCACCCAGCAATGGCCGAGAACCGCTGAAGCTGCTCTGCAGGTTGTTGTGGCCGACGAACATGCCCGCCCGGTGCACAGTGCCAGCCGCTGTTTCGCGCACCAACAGGTCCGGGCCTATGACCATCTGCTGGTTCGGCGCTTGCAGTTGCTCAGGCGGCCGCGCGCCAGGTTGCGCTGCGCCGCCGGGGAAGAACGTGGCCCAGGGACGGCTGGCCAGCTCCAGTGCGCTGAAGATTTGCCGCGCGGTCTGAGCCTCACCGAAGGCGCTCAGGGTTGACAGGGTAAACGCATTGGCACCTGTGGGTTCGAGGGTCAGTGTTGGCATACTCGGGCGCTGCAGGTAGTTGGGCGACAACGGGTCGTCCGGCAGCTCGAAGGCCAGGCTCTCCAGGGGCGAGGCAAGCAGCATGGAAGTGGAAACAGCGTGGATGAGCCGATCCAGACGCAGATTTCTGGAAGGTGTGTTCATGGCAGAGCTCCTTTGGATTACCAGTGCCAATGCCCAAGGATCTGGCCTGTTGTCACGAGCTCTACGACAAAAACAGCGGGCGACTCAAACCAGCACGCCAGCTCCGAGATGCGCGCGGCAAGGCGCGCGCTAGAGAGCCTGGCGCGAGTTTTTACAGCGGTTGATCACTTTCAGCTAAGGAGAGTCCGGCGCTTGCGTCAAGAAATCGCAGTGCGCGCGTTGCCTGCCGGATACCTGCGTTAGGCCATTGAATCTATTGATTTAAAGCGCCTTTATAGCAAGCTTCGCTATTTGCCGAGGCAGCACTATGCCAAATCATTGCTAGAGCCTGACTTCCACCGCTAGGGGTAGGTGATCGGACAGATGCGTCCAGGGCCTGTGCCGCAAAATCTGCGGCGCATGGCTCTGGGCGTTACGCAGATAGATGCGGTCCAGACGCAATAACGGCAGGCGCGCTGGATAAGTTCGCGCCAGTAGACCGTGATGGCGCTCGAATGCCTCATGCAGGTCACGCTGCAGCTGCAAGGTGCGGTTGCCGTGCAGCTGCCAGTCGTTGAAATCGCCGGCGATGATCACCGGCTCATCCACAGGCAGGGCGTCGAGCAATTGGCGCAGTAGCAGCAGCTGCTTCTGCCGATGACTTTCGAGCAGCGACAAGTGCACGCAGATGGCGTGCACATGTCGTTGACCAGGTACATCCAGGATGCAATGCAGCAAGCCTCGGCGCTCGGGTCCTGTGATCGACACGTCGAGGTTTCGGTGTTCGAGGATGGGGTATTTCGACAGCAGCGCGTTGCCGTGGTGGCCGTCCGGGTAGACGGCGTTGCGACCGTAGGCATAGTCGCTCCACATGCTGTCAGCGAGAAATTCATACTGCGAGGTTTGCGGCCAACCGGGATAGCGGGCGGCGTGGCGATCGTGGCTACCCAGCACCTCTTGCAGAAACACGATATCGGCCTGGGTGCTGCGCACCGCCTCGCGCAATTCAGGCAGGATGAAGCGGCGGTTGAAGGCGGTAAAGCCCTTGTGGGTGTTGACCGTCAGGACTCGCAGCCGATTGACGGCTGAGGCCTGACGGGTGCTGGCGTAACCTTGGCTGCCGGCTTCAAGGGTCACGGTGGCTCCTCAGTACAGCGAACAGGTACTGAGTGGGACCGGCAGCCCCAGGTAGGGTTCAGTCTTCCTCGTGCTCCAGCACCAGCAGGACCAGCGAGCGGCCTTGAACCTCGAAGCTGCTGTCGAAGGCCAACGGCTGGCCCTTGCGCTGCTTGGGCTGATCGGTGTCGATCAGGCAGTTCCAGTGATTACCCTCGGGCACGCTTGGCAGCTGGAACGGCACCACATCGTGGTGGGCGTTGAAGATCAGCAGCATGGTGGCTTCCGCCCCAGGCCGGCCGATACTGCTGACCTGCGCCCGACCGTCGATCAGCATGCCGAAGCAGCGGCCGTTCGGATCCTCCCATTGCTCAACGCCCATCTCGTTGCCATCCGGTGCCAGCCAGGTCACGTCCTTGACCCCGATGGCCTCGTTGTAATCGCCAACCAGGAAGCGCGAACGGCGCAGCACCGGGTATTTCAGGCGCAGGCGGGTCAGGCGCTTGACGAAGCTCAGCAGCTCCTTGCCTTCATCGTCCAGGTCCCAGTTGACCCAACCGATTTCACTGTCCTGGCAGTAGGCATTGTTGTTGCCGTGCTGGGTACGGCTGAACTCATCGCCCGCCACGATCATCGGCGTGCCCTGGGACAACAGCAGCGTCGAGAAGAAGTTGCGCATCTGGCGCATGCGCAGGTTGTTGATTTCCGGGTCTTCGGTCGGGCCTTCAGCGCCGCAGTTCCACGACAGGTTGTTGTCGGTGCCGTCCTGGTTGTTTTCGTCGTTGTCCTCGTTGTGCTTGCCGTTGTACGACACCAGGTCGCGCAGGGTGAAGCCATCGTGCGCGGTGATGAAGTTCACGGACGAGTACGGCCGCCGTCCGCGGTTGTTGAACATGTCGCCTGAGGCGGTAATGCGTGCGGCGAAGTCGGCCAACTGGCCTTCGTCGCCTTTCCAGAAGGCTCGCGTGGTGTCGCGGAAGCGGTCGTTCCATTCCGCCCAGCCGGGCGCGAAGTTGCCCACCTGGTAGCCGCCTGGGCCGCAGTCCCACGGCTCGGCGATCAACTTGACCTGGCTGAGCATCGGGTCCTGGCGGCAGGCCACGAGGAAGCCGTGGCGCTCGCTGTAGCCATCGTGGTAACGGCCAAGGATGGTCGCCAGGTCGAAACGGAAACCGTCGACGTGCATCTCGCCGGCCCAGTAGCGCAGCGAATCGGTGACCAGCTGCAAAACGCACGGGTGGCTCAGGTCCAGGGTGTTGCCGGTCCCCGAGTCGTTGATGTAGTAGCGTTTGTCGTCAGGCATCAGGCGGTAGTAGGAGGCATTGTCGATACCGCGCATCGACAGGGTAGGGCCGCGCTCGTTGCCTTCGGCAGTGTGGTTGTAGACCACATCGAGAATCACCTCGAGGCCCGCATCGTGGACGTGCGCGACCATCTCCTTGAACTCGGCGATCTTGCCGCTGGCCAGGTACTTGGGGTGCGGGGCGAAGAAAGCGATGGTGTTGTAGCCCCAGTAGTTGTTCAGGCCCTTGTCCAGCAGGTGCTGATCGTTGACGAAGGCATGGATCGGCAGCAGCTCGATGCTCGACACACCCAGATCCTTGATGTGCTTGAGCAACTCGTCATTGGCCAGCCCGGCGAAGGTGCCGCGCAGCTTTTCCGGCACGGCCGGGTGGCGCATGCTGATGCCTTTGGTGTGCGCCTCGTAGATGACCGTCTGCTCCCATGGGATCTGCACCCGCTGGTCACGGCCCCAGGTGAAGGCCGGGTCGATGACCTTGCACTTGGGTACGAAGGGCGCGCTGTCGCGTTCATCGAATGACAGATCGTCGTCAGGGTGACCGATGGTGTAGCCGAACAGCGCCTCGGACCACTTGAGCTCACCCACCAGTTGCTTGGCATAGGGGTCGATCAGCAGCTTGTTATGGTTGAAGCGGTGACCTTTCTCCGGCTCGTAGGGACCGTACACGCGGTAGCCGTAGACCAGCCCGGGATGGGCGTCTGGCAGGTAACCGTGATAGATCTCGTCGGTGTATTCCGGCAGCTCGATGCGCTCGAGCTCATTTTCACCGGTCGAGTCGAACAGGCACAGCTCGACCTTGGTGGCGTTGGCCGAGAACAGTGCGAAGTTGACGCCCAGGCCGTCCCAGGTGGCGCCTAGAGGGAAAGGCATGCCTTCACGGATGCGCGATGGGGCTACGGAGCGAGTTTTCTTTGGGGTGCGCGGGCTCATGGCAATCCTCGATGGCCAAATACAACGGAAGGTATGGGTAACGCTTGCAACACCTGGCACGCTGACCACCCCCATTGCGGGGGCGGTCAAGGCCGTGCAGGTTCAATCAATGGCTCAGCCGGCGCTGGGCTTCTTGGCGGCGCGTGGTTTCTTCGCGGCGCTAGGCTTCACCCCTGGCAGTGCGGCCACTTTCGCGTCGGTGGGCGCCTTGGACGCAGCGGCGGCCTTGGGCTGGGCAGCGGCTTTGGGTTCACTGGCCGCCTTTGGCTTGGCCGCCGCACGTTTGCGCGGCTCAGCCTTGGGCGCCAGTGCCTCGGCCTCGGCCAGCTTGCGCGCCATGTCCCAATGCCGCTCCTCTTGGCCTTCAGGCTTACCTTCAGATTCCCAAATCTGGTAAGCGAATTCGCGTACTCGTTTTTCTTCGACACTCATCACGACGCTCCTGAATGCTATGCATGTTCGATCAACAGGTTGACTGGGAATTGCGCCAGAGCTGTGCTCAACATCAGCTCCCTTGTAGGGCTGACAGCACCGCCTGCAAAAAGTCCAGTCCAATTGGCAGGTGACAGGTCAAACGGCAAGATCACCCGGGTGTCGTCCCAGTTCTGCGCCGGGATCAACGGCGTTGTAGCACCGCCCAGCAGACTGCTGGCCAAGCGCGGGGCAATGACGATGGCGCGGGCGTCCTCGCCGAGGCGGGCGAACGCCACGACCTTGTCGGCATGCTTGCCCTTGACCGTCAGCGGCAGATAAGCGCCACGGCGGAACAGCTCGCTGTTGGCTTGGCGGCAGTCGAGCACTTGGGCGATCAGCGCTTGCTTGATGCGCCCGTCGTGCCAGTGCGCCAGCAGTTCCTCGGGCGCTGCGAGCGCATCCAGCGTCTGCCGTCTGCAAGCGTAGTCCACCGGTCGGCGGTTGTCCGGGTCGACCAGGCTGAAGTCCCAGTACTCATTGCCTTGGTAAAGGTCCGGCACGCCTGGCACGGTCATGCGCATGAACGTCTGCACCAGGCCATTGAGCGCACCGGGGCAGGCGATTGCCTGGGCCGCATCTGACAGCGACTGCAGCAACTGGCGGTTGTCGCGGTCGAGCAGCACGGCATCGACATACGCCGCACAGGCAGCCTCGTACGCCTCGTTCGGCGCACTCCAGCTGCTGCGCAGCTTGGCTTCACGCAGGGCTTTCTGCTGCCATTGGCGGATACGCTCCGCGTAGTCGCGCAAGGCCTTGTCGTCATCCAGGTCAAGGTCCAGCGGCCAACTGCCGAGCAAGGCCTGCCACAGCAACAGCTCATCGCCCGGGCTTGGCGCTACGCCATCTTCGAGCTTTTGCCGCAGCGGCGCCGCCAGCTCGCGCCAGTGTTCCACGCGGCTGGCGAACCAGTCGGCGCGTTCACTCAGCACCGCCAGGCGCGCGCGGGTGTCTTCCCCGCGTTTGTGGTCATGGGTCGCGGTTGCCAACAGGTTGTCGGGGAAGTCGCGCAGGCGCCGCTGCGCCTCATTGTGGAAGTGCTCCAGGTCTGCGCTGAAACGCTCGGCCTCGAAGCCTACGTCGTTGCGCGACAGCAGCCGCGCCGAGCGATAGAACGCAGTGTCCTCGACCGCCTTGGCGGCGCTGGGCGCGGTCAGCTGCTGGAAGCGCACGCAGGCGTGGCGCAACTGTTTGCGCGGCCGGCCTGGCGGTAGTGCGCGCCAAGGTTGACCCCCCAGCCATTGCTCGAGCTGTTCGAGCAGCGGCCAATCGGCTTCGCTGAGGTCCTGACGGGCATCGGCCAAGGCTTGTTGGAAGAACCGCTCATCCTCGGCGGGGCGCCCGCAGGCATTGAAGTAGGTGCGGTACACCGGATAATGCGCGACCAGGGCCTGCAGCGCCCGGCGGATCGCACCGAGGGTCAGGTCGCGCGTCATCAGGTCGTTGCGCGCAACCTGCAGCAGCGCCTGTGCCACCGATTCGCAGTCACCGGCAAGGCTGGCATTGAGCACCAGATGGCGCGCCAAGCGCACTTCCTCGGTGAACGCGGGGCGCTCGCTGATGCGGCTCCACAATTGCGTCAGCGGCACTTCGCCGGCCGGGTCGTGTTGCAGCAGCGACACTTGGTTCATGAACTCATAGCCGGTGGTGCCGTCGGTGAGCCAGTCACGGTGCAGGTGCTCGTCGGCGCCGAGGATCTTCTCGACATAGATGGGGAAGTGCTCCACTGCAGCGCCGATCGGGCGAGCGGCAAGCAGGCTGGCGACCCGGCGGCGCAGCTTGCGGCAGTAGCCGCGCGGATCGGCCAGGCCATCGATGTGATCGATACGCAAGCCGTCCACCAGGCCGCGTTCGATCAACTCGAAGAGCTTGGCATGGGTGGCCTCGAACACCACCGAGCGCTCCACACGAAGGCCGCCCAGCTCGTTGATGTCGAAGAAACGCCGCCAGTTGATGTCGTCGGCAGCGGTGCGCCAGCTGGCCAGGCGATAGGTCTGGCGCTCGAGCAGCAAGTGCAGGCGTTTGAAGCCGTCTTCGTTGCTGCTGTCGAATGCGGCCAAGGCCGATGGCAGGTCCGCGCCGTCACGCACCAGGCGTGCGAGCTCGGCTTGCAGCGGCAGGGCGGCGCTCAACGGGTCGGCGGCGTCGCCCAGCGCGGTGAAGTGCTCGGCCAGGGCCTGTACCTTGGGGTCGGCGCTCTGGGCCAGGATCCAGCCATAGTCCAGCGGGCAGATCGGGAAGCGATGTTCGTAGTGGGCGACTTGCAGCACTCCGTGCTCGGCATCGAACTCAAGCGGCAGCTCGCCGTTCTTCAACGCTACGCCGTAGTCGCTGCCCAGGAACGGCAACAACAGCTGGCCGGCTAGCAACGGATCGGCCGAATGCCACTGAATATCAAAGAACTCCGCATAAGGGCTGCGCCGGCCCCAGGCCAGCAAGCACTGCCACCAGGGGTTGTCGGCGCCGCCAACGGCCATGTGGTTGGATACGGTGTCGAGGATCAGCCCCATGCCGTGCTGGCGCAATGCGGCCACCAGGCGCTCAAGGGCCGCTTCGCCGCCCAGCTCCGGGTTCACGCAGGTCGGGTCGACCACATCGTAACCATGGCGCGAGCCGGCGCGGGCCTTGAGAATCGGGGAGGCGTAAAGGTGGCTGATGCCCAGCTGGGCAAAGTAAGGCACCAGGGGGACGGCATGGTCGAGGGTGAAGTCGCTGTGAAACTGCAGGCGAACGGTGGCGGTGAGCGGTTTCATCGGTCGCGCTCCCAGGCCTGTTCACGGGCTTGCGCCAGTATCTCGAGGCGGCGTGCGGCATCCTCGTCATCGAGCAGCTCGCGCACCGGTTGGGCGAAGCGCCGGCGCCAGTTTGGGTGGCCTTCGGTGGTGCCGGGCATGTTGGGCTGTTCGTCGCAGCCGAGCAGATCTTCCAGCGGGATCAGCACCAGCGGGGCGCGGGTGTGTCCGACAAAGCGGATGGCAGCGTCGATCACGGCATCGTTGTCCTTCAAAGGGCCATAGTTGGATTGCAAGGTGCGGCGCAGCCCGGCCTGTTCTTTCTGCCGGTCCTGACGCCAACGCTGTTCAGTGTCGGCGTCGATCAATTGCAGACGTCGGCTCCAGTCGATATCTCTGTTTTCCAGCCAGCCCGCCAATGGCGCGAGATCATGCGTGCCGGTGGTCGCCAGCGCGTTGTCGGGCCATTTCAGAATGGGTGTGAAGGCGCCTGGCGATGCTTGCTCGAACGGCAACACACGCATGCCGAGCACGTGCTTTTGCGCCAGCGCCTCGCGCAGGCCGTCAGGCACGGTGCCGAGGTCTTCGCCGAGGAGGATCGCGCGATGCCGCGACGACTCCAGGGCGAGCAGGCGCAGCAGGTCCTCGAAGGGGTAGTTGAGGTAGGCGCCTTCGCTGGGTTGGCTGCCGCGCGGGATCACCCACAAGCGGCGCAGGCCCATGACGTGGTCGATGCGCAGGCCGCCGGCATGGGCCAGATTGGCCCGCAGCATTTCGATGAAGGCGCGATAGCCGTTGCGCTTGAGCCCCTCGGGCGAGAAACCGCAAATGCCCCAGTCTTGCCCGGAACGGTTGAGAATGTCCGGGGGCGCGCCAACGGTCAGGTCCGCCAGCAGTTCATCCTGGCGGCTCCAGGCCTGGCTGCCGGCACCGTCGGCGCCCACGGCAAGGTCGGCGATCAGGCCGACCGCCATGCCGTTGCTGCGCGCGGCATCCTGCGCCCGCTGCAGGCTGCGTTCGGTCAACCATTGGCAAAAGGCCTGGAACTCGATGCGTGCCGGATACCCCTCGGCGAAGCTCTGCACTTCGGGGTTCTGCGGGTCTTGCCAAGCCTTCGGCCACTGCCGCCAATCGGCGCCCAGGCCACGGTCGACGGCTTCAGCCTGTAACACTTCGAAGCGGCAGTGGTGCTCCAGGGCTTCGCCGGCAGCTGCCCGGAAACTCTCGAAGTCGCCGCGCTGGGGGTGATCGCCCTGGCTGAAGTCTTGGTAGAGCGCCTGCAGCAGGCGTAGCCGAGCATCGGCAGCGCGGGGCCAGTCGACCAAGGGCTGTTGCTCGAGGTCCTCAAGCGTGGCCTCAAGATCGCAGGCCTCGATCGCCATGCGCACCGCCCGTTCGCCGAGAATGGCGGCAGGGCTGGCATATAACGTATTGAGCAGCAACCGGCTCGAGGGTGAGTAAGGGCTGTAATGTTCCTGGTCGAAGGCTGACAACGCGTGCATAGGGCTGATCGCCAGCGCATCGGCGCCACGTTCAGCAGCGCTGCGTGCCAATTGCTCAAGCGCCATGCAGTCGCCATAGCCGCCGTCACCGGGTCGGCGCAGGCTATAGAGCTGGGCCGAGAGGCCCCAGCAGCGCGGCGATGCCAGCTCACATGCGTCTTCAAGGCGGTAGGCGGTGGGCGGCGCTACTGCCAGGGTGAAGCGCTGGCTGTCGATCTCGATTTGGTGATAACCCACTGGCAGCTCGCCGGGCAAGCGGGCGCGGCCATCGAGGCTGACGATCAGCTGACCCCCTTGCTCGAGGCTGCAGTGGGCCTTGGCTGCGGCTTTGAAATAACGCTGCAGCGGCAAGGGCTCGCCGTGCAACGCTGTGAGCAAAGGTGGCAGGTGATCGCCGTCGCCGGCGGTTTCCAAGGCGCGCAGGCTCTGGGCAATGGCCTGTTCGGTGGAGGCTGGGTGGCCGAGGGCCTCAAGCACGCGTGTCAGGACGTCATCGCTGACCTGTTGCGGGCGATCGTTGGCGTCGATCCAGTCTCGGGACAAACCGGCCTGTTCGGCCAGTCGATGCAGTGGCTTGGCGTTCATGAATGCTCCGGCTTAGCAGGTACCAGGCTGACCACGCAGCTGTAGGGCGCCAGGGCAGTGTCGGGGTGGGCGCTGTCTGCGCTATCGAACAGCCGCTGGCTGGCCGCAGGCAGTGTCGCAGCCTGGGCGTCTGCGCCCAGGTTCAGGTCGATGCGCAACGTACTGCCGTTACCCAGGCGCCAGCTGGCACTTAGCGCCTTGTCGCCCAGTACCTGGGCGCCCAACGCCTGGGTGCCGGGCAGGTGCGGGACGACATGACGGCGGCGCAGCGCCAGCAGTTGCTGGTACAAGCCGTGCCAACCGGCAAGTACTTCCCTGGGCTGCGGCCGCGACAGCTCGAAGGTCTCGACGGCATTCGGATCAGGAATGCTGGCGCGCTTCTGCGGGTCGGCGAAGGCGTCGAAGTGGGCGAACTCGCTGCGCCGGCCTTCACGCACCGCGTCGGCCAGTTCATCGTGGAAGTCGGTGAAGAACAAGAACGGACGGCAACTGCCTTCTTCATCACCCATGAACAGCAGCGGGATCATCGGAGCCAGCAGCAACAAGCCGGTGGCCGCGCGCAGCGCAGCAGGTGGGCACAAGCGAGTCAGACGTTCGCCCAAGGCGCGGTTGCCGATCTGGTCATGATTCTGCAAGAACAGCACGAACGAACTCGGGGGCAGGTGCCCGCTGGGTTCACCGCGTGGCTCACCATGGCGATTGGGCTGGCCCTGGAAGACGAAACCCTCGCCGAGGCAGCGCGCCAGCTTGTCGATGGGCTGTGCTTTGTAGTCTTCGTAGTAGCCCTCGGTTTCGCCGGTCAGCAACACGTGCAGGGCATTGTGGCCGTCGTCGTTCCACTGCGCATCGAAACCCTGCTCGAGCAAAAAGGCCTGGTTGTGTTCATTCTCCAGCACCAGCCAGACCTGCCGGCCTGGCTCCAACGCCGCGCGTACCCGTTGCGCCAGCTCGATGAGAAAGTCTGGTTGGTCGATGGCATGCACGGCATCGAGGCGCAGGCCGTCGAAGCGGTAATCGCACAACCACATCAAGGCATTCTGGATGAAGTACTCGCGCACCTGCGGCCGGCGGAAGTCGATTGCCGCGCCCCAGGGCGTCTGGCGGTCTTCGCGGAAAAACGACTTGGCATACTCGTGCAGGTAATTGCCATCAGGGCCGAAGTGGTTGTAGACCACATCGAGCATCACCATCAGCCCGTGGCCGTGGGCATGGTCGATCAGCTCGCAAAGCTGCTGCGGGGTGCCGTAACTGTGCTGCGCGGCAAACGGCAGCACGCCGTCATAGCCCCAGTTGCGCTCGCCGGGAAACTGCCCCAGCGGCATCAGCTCGATGGCGCTGATGCCGATGGCGGCCAGGTGCGCCAGCTGCGCCTTGACCCCGGTATAGCCGCCCAGTGCCCCAACGTGGACTTCCTGAATGACCGCCTCGTGCCAAGGTCGGCCCTGCCAGTTGTGCTGCCAGTCGAATTCGCTCAGATCAACCACTACGCTCGGGCCGTGCACGCCGTCAGGTTGATAGCGCGAAGCAGGATCGGCGACCTGCAGCTTGTCATCGATGCGGTAGTGGTAACGGTTCCCAGGCTGGCACGGGACAGTGCCGGTGTACCAGCCATCATCGTCGGGCAGCAGCTCGATGGCCGGTTGCTGCTCCAATTCCACACTCACGCTGCGCGCATCGGGCGCCCAGAGGGCGAAGCGCGCAGACGTGGCGTCCAGCATGTGTGCGCCATGTCTGTGCATCGTCGAGCCTCCGCTCAGTAATGGGCCAGGTTGGCTTGCTTGACCAGGTCCTCGTAGAGGCGCGCATAGGGTTCCACGGCCTGGCACCAGTTGAAAGGCTGGGTCATGGACAGGCAGCGCATGGCGTTGAGCAGGTCCTTCTTGGAGTAGGTGTAGAACGCGCGGCTCAAGGCTTCGCGGTAGCTTTCCACGGTCGATTCATCGAACAGGAAGCCAGTGGCACCATTCTCGATGGTGTCGGCCAGGCCTCCGGTATTGCGCGCAACGGGCAGCGAACCGAAACGCTGGGCGTACATCTGGCTCAGCCCACACGGCTCGTAGCGCGATGGCATCAGCAGGAAGTCACTGCCCGCGAACATGCGCCGCGCGTCGGTCTCGTTGAAGCCGATGCGTACGCCGATGCGGCCTGGATGGCGCAGCGCCAGCTCGCGCATGGCTTGCTCTTCTTCTGGTTCGCCGCGACCGATGATGGCGATCTGACCGCCTTGCTCGACGATGAAGTCGGCCACGCCCAGGGTCAGGTCCAGACCTTTTTGGTAAACCAGGCGCGAGACCACGGCAAACAGCGGGCCCTCGGAGGCGTCCAGGCCGAACAGCTGGCGCACGGCGTCGGCGTTGCGCGCCTTGCCATCCCAGTCGTTGATGCTGAAGTTGTGCTCCAAGTGCTTGTCAGTGGCCGAGTCCCAGCTTTCGTCGATGCCATTGGGAATGCCGCCAAGCAGGCCTTGCTGAGCCTTGCTGGCAAGGAAGCCATCCAGGCCACAACCGAATTCGGGGGTGGTGATTTCCTGGGCGTAGGTGGCGCTCACGGTGGTGATGTGGCTGGAGTAGGCAAGGCCGGCCTTGAGGAACGACAGCTTGCCGTAGAACTCCATGCCTTCCTGCTGCATGGCATGCTCAGGGATCGCCAACTCAGGGCTGCAAGCCCGGCTGTAGACGCCCTGGTAGGCCAGGTTGTGAATGGTGAACAAGGTTGGCGTGCTCAGCCCGCGCCAGTGCATGTAGGCCGGCGCCAGGCCAGCAGGCCAGTCGTGGGCATGCACCAGCTCAGGCTTCCAGTGGATCATGCCTTCGCCTGCGGCAATCTCGGCTGCAGCCAGGCCCAGACGCGCGAAGCGGATGTGGTTGTCAGGCCAGTCGCGACCGTTGTTGCCACCATAAGGGGTGCCTTCGCGCTGGTACAGCTCGGGACAGATCAGTACGTAGATCACCAGGCCGTCGGGCAGGTCCATGCGGCCGATCTTGCACGGCGGCAGTGCGGCGTGGCCACCGAGCTCGCCGACGATGTGGATCGGGTTATCGCTTTCCATGACCTGCGGGTAACCGGGGATCAACACGCGTACATCGTGTAGATGGGCCATGGCGCGCGGCAGTGCTGCCGAGACGTCGCCGAGGCCGCCGGTCTTGACCAGGTCCGAAATTTCCGACGTAACGAAGAGAACTTTGCGTTTGTTGGGGTTCTGCTGGCGCTGCGCGCCGGGTGCCTTGACTGCCTTGGCGAATTCCGGGGTGAGCGGCTCGCGGTTGTCCGACTTGAATGACTCTACATGAGGCTCGACAGCGGCACTGATCATACTTCTCTCCGTCCCTAAGTGTTTGCTGGGTGCTGGCACCCTCAGCGGTATCTCGTACTGGTTCTCTCTAATTCTGTATGGGCCTAATGCTATCCATGCCCCTAGTCGTGCGCGCAGGCACCGCAGTCGGCATTCCGGCCGACGGCAATAGGACTGTGTGGGATAGGCGGGCCGAGGCGGGTATGTCCCATACGCTTTGGCCTACTTAGTGCTGACCCGCCGCCTTTCACGAAAGTTCGACTTTTTTTCTGTGCTCTTTCCCTGAGCAAATGGCGGGCCGAAACCTGAGTGTAGGAGAGCAAGAGATAAAAAGGTGACCCATTGGTCACTTTCGTTATGAGGCGTGCTAGACGCAAACGTTGGCGTTTGTGACGTCTTGTTGCAGGGGCCGTTCAGCGGCGGGAATTGGTGACCTGAGCGTTACCATGACGCACCTGGCCGCACCGGTGTGGTGCGCTAAGTGCGTCATGATGGATCGGGGGTTTTTCAGTCCGCAGGCAGCAACGAGGAGTGGTGATGAGCGATCAGCCATTGCCCATCGGCATAGCGGTAATTGAAGGTGAATCGGGCCGGTACCCGCTCGCCGGTGGCGGCAAACGTGAAGACGTACGACCCGGCCAGCGTGGCTTGCTCGCAGGCGCTGTAGATGTACGTGTCGGTCAGCGCGCCTGACGGCCGTTTGCGCAGAAAGCTGTCGAAGTAATCGATGTGGCCCAGGCGGTTGTCGCGGCTCTGGCTCGATACGGTAGGCAAAAGCAGGGCGTCCTGCTGATAGAGCGCGGCCACCTGGGCAGGGTCCGCGGCTTGGATGCGTGCATTCCATTCGGCGAACAACGCCAATACCTCGTCGTCATTCAGGCGCTGGCAACTCCCTGTCGAGGCAATGGCGGACTGGTTCAGGCCGCTGAGCAGCAGGGCCAGGTACAGTGGAAGGCGGGTCATTTTGGCGCTCCAAGGTGTGGCAGCCCGAAGTGGGCGTGCTGGCCGTGAAGCGTGTCGGGAGCACCCGGGAAACGTTATCGCCAATAACCCGCAGAACGGGAAATCATTCATCCATTCGCGTGGGAAATGTGCCGATAATGGCAACAGCGTAGGGGGGGCAGAACGCCCCCGCCGAGGGAGTCAAATCAGATGCTGACGGACTTGCCGTCGATTCGTGCCTGTTCCAGCAATGTGTGTAGCTGTGCCACCTGCAAGCGCAGTTGGTCACGTTCGTCTTTGAGTTTGCGCAGTTCGTCGCGGCGCACGGAGACATAGAGGGTCTGGGTTGGAGTCGCAGGCATCAAGGTACCCATGAGCACACCTCGCGGTTTTGGCTGGTGACAGTTAAAGCATAGACGCTTCACGCGGCGCGCATTCTGAATTCTTTCGAAGCCGAAGGGAACTTTTTTGTTTACCGTGGTCACGCCGTTCGTCGCTGAACCCTCGAGCGGTACGCTGGACTAACCTGAAACGCTGAACGTAACGTCATTAATTTTCAAAAGGAGCATGGGCTCATGCAACTGGGAATCGTCGGGCTGGGCCGCATGGGCGGCAATATCGCAAGGCGGCTGATGCGTGCCGGCCATCGCACCGTGGTACACGACCGCAACCGTGAGGCGGTGGTGGGCCTGGAAGGCGAGGGCGCGCAAGGTGCCCACGACCTGGGGGCTCTGGTGCAGAAACTCAAGGCGCCGCGCGCGGTGTGGGTCATGCTGCCGGCGGGTGAGCCAACCGAGCAGACCATCGCCCAGTTGGCTGATCTGCTGGAGCCGGGCGATGCCATCATCGACGGTGGCAACGCCTTCTATAAGGACGACATGCGCCGTGCGGCCGAGCTGGCCAAGCGCGGCCTGCATTACCTGGATGTCGGCACATCTGGCGGCGTATGGGGCCTGGACCGCGGTTACTGCATGATGATCGGCGGTGAAAAGGACGTGTTCGAGCGCCTCGAACCGCTGTTCGCTGCCCTGGCGCCTGGCGTCGGCGACATCCCGCGCACCCACGGCCGCAGCGGCGAGCACCAGCGTGCCGAACACGGCTACATCCATGCCGGCCCAGCGGGTGCCGGGCACTATGTGAAGATGGTGCACAACGGCATCGAGTACGGCCTGATGCAGGCCTACGCCGAAGGCTTCGACCTGCTGCGCAGCAAAGGCGGCGCAGAACTGCCGCCCGAGCAGCGCTTCGACCTTAACGTGGCCGAGATCGCCGAGGTCTGGCGCCGCGGCAGCGTGGTGACCTCCTGGTTGCTCGACCTGACCGCCGATGCCTTGGTCGCTGATCCGCAGTTGGCGCAGTTCAGTGGCTCGGTGTCCGACAGTGGCGAAGGTCGCTGGACCATCGACGCGGCGGTGGAGCAGGCGGTGCCGGTGCCGGTGTTGTCCAGCGCGCTGTTCGCCCGTTTCCGCTCGCGGCAGCAGCAGGGCACCTACGGCGACAAGATCCTCTCGGCCATGCGCCTGGGCTTCGGCGGCCATGTCGAGAAAAAAGACTGATGAGCAAACAGACCATTCCCGCTGCCCCACCGTGCACGCTGTTTCTGTTTGGCGCCAACGGTGACCTGGTCAAGCGCTTGCTGATGCCTGCGCTCTACAACCTCAGCCGTGACGGCCTGCTCGACCGCAACTTGCGCATCGTCGGCGTCGACCACAACGAGGCCACTGCCGAAGCCTTCGCCGGGCGCCTGCACGACTTCTTGCAGAGTCGCGACAAGGGCGGAGAGGGTGCGCCGGCGTCGCTGGACGAAGCCATCTGGGACCGCCTGGCCAAACGCCTGGATTACCAGACCGGGGATTTCCTCGATCCGGCTACCTACGCCGCGCTGGCCAGGCGCATCGACAAGACCAGCCACGGCAACGCCATTTTTTACCTGGCGACGTCACCACGGTTCTTCCCCGAGGTGGCTAAACGCCTGGGTGAGGCCGGGCTGCTCGACGAGTCGGCCGGCGGCTTTCGCCGGGTCGTGGTGGAAAAACCCTTCGGCACCGACCTGGCCAGTGCCCAGGCCCTCAACGCCTGCCTGCTGAAGGTGATGGACGAGCGGCAGATCTACCGCATCGACCACTACCTGGGTAAGGAAACGGTGCAGAACATCCTCGTCAGCCGGTTCTCCAATGGCCTGTTCGAGTCGTTCTGGAACAACCACTACATCGACCACGTGCAGATCACCGCTGCCGAAACCGTGGGCGTGGAAACCCGCGGCGCGTTCTACGACAGCACCGGTGCCTTGCGCGACATGGTCCCCAACCACCTGTTCCAGCTGCTGGCCATGGTTGCCATGGAACCGCCCGCTGCCTTCGGCGCCGATGCCGTGCGCGGCGAGAAGGCCAAGGTGATCGGGGCCATTCGGCCTTGGTCGACCAAGATGGCCCTGAAGAACTCGGCGCGTGGTCAGTATGCGGCGGGCAAGCAGGGGCGCAAGCGCCTGGCCGGCTATCGCCAGGAGAGCAACGTCGCGCCGGACAGCCAGACTGAAACCTACGTGGCGCTCAAGGTGATGATCGACAACTGGCGGTGGGCTGGTGTGCCGTTCTACCTGCGCACCGGCAAGCGCATGAGCGTGCGTGACACCGAGATCGCCATCTGCTTCAAACCGGCCCCCTACGCGCAGTTTCGCGAGTCGGAACTGGAGCGGCCCAAACCCAACTACCTGAAGATCCAGATTCAGCCCAACGAGGGCATGTGGTTCGACTTGCAGGCCAAGCGGCCAGGTCCGGAGCTGGTGATGGAGAACGTCGAGCTGGGCTTTGCCTACAAGGATTTCTTCAAGATGACCCCGGCCACCGGCTACGAGACGCTGATCTACGACTGCCTGACCGGTGACCAGACCCTGTTCCAGCGCGCCGACAACATCGAGAACGGCTGGCGCGCGGTGCAACCATTTCTCGATGCCTGGGCGCAAGGTGGCGAGGTGCACGAATACGCGGCCGGCGAGGACGGCCCGGAGGCTGGCAACGAACTGCTGACGCGTGACAAGCGCGAGTGGCACACACTGGGATAACTGCTGTTCGCTGTCTGCACCGGCCGTTCGGCGCGCAGGTCCGCTTGCTCGCCGAGCGGTGCAGGCAAACCCACCAGAGGAGTCGCAATGCCCGCCCTTATCGAAGACTACGCCCTGCTCGGCAACTGCCGAAGCGCCGCCCTGGTCAGCCGTGACGGTTCGCTGGACTGGTTGTGCCTGCCGCGCTTCGACGCCCCAGCCGTGTTCGCCGCGCTGCTCGGTAACGAAGAGAACGGCCGCTGGCGCCTGGCCCCCAGCGACCCGGTCGAGCAGGTCAGCCGCCAGTACCTGGGCGATACCCTGGTACTGGAAACAACCTGGGTCACGGCCAGCGGCCGCGCCCGGGTGCTGGATTTCATGCCACTGGACGATGTCAATTCGGTGGTACGCATCGTCGAAGGCCTGACCGGCGAAACCCGTTTCGAGATGGACCTGGTGATGCGCTTCGACTATGGGCGCAGCGTGCCCTGGGTGGAAAAACTCGACCCACTGACCCTCAGCGCCGTTGCCGGGCCCGATCGGTTGATCCTGCGCAGCAGCGTCGCTACCCACGCCCGTGATCACCACACCGCCGCGCGCTTGCGGGTGCAGGCGGGCGAGCGTCATGTCTTCAGCCTGCGTCACCAGCCCTCGCACCTGCCGGTGCTGCCGGACTGCGACGTCGATCAAGCCTTGCAGCACACTCTTTTGCACTGGCAGGGGTTTGCCGACCGCTGCCCAGATGTTGGCCCTTACACGCCGCAGGTTCGGCGCTCGTTGCTGACCCTCAAGGCCATGACCTACGCGCCTACCGGGGGCATCGTCGCGGCGGTCACCACGTCGCTGCCGGAAAGCCTCGGCCATGAGCGCAACTGGGATTACCGCTTCTGCTGGCTGCGCGATGCCACCATGACCTTGCTGGCCTTCATGAACCTGGGTTATTTCGACGAGGCCCAGGCCTGGCGCGAATGGTTGTTGCGCTCGGTAGCCGGTAACCCGGAGCAGATGCAGATCATGTACGGGCTTGCCGGTGAACGTGATCTGCAGGAGTACACCTTGCCCTGGCTGGCCGGCTATGAACATTCTCAGCCGGTGCGCGTGGGCAACGCCGCTTCGCAGCAAACCCAACTGGATATCTACGGCGAGCTGGCCGACGCCATGGCCCAGGCGATCCGCGGCGGGCTGCCACGTCACCCGCGTAGCGCGGCGATCGCGCGGTTGATCCTGCCGTACCTGGAAAGCATCTGGCGCGAACCGGATGAAGGGATCTGGGAGGTACGCGGCGCACGCCAGCACTTCGTCCATTCCAAGGTCATGGCCTGGGTCGCCTTCGACCGCGCAGCCGAGCTGGCCGATGGCAATGAGCAGGACCGGGAGCGGGCCCAGCACTACCGGCAAGTGGCCCAGCAGATTCGCGAGCAAGTGTGTGAGCACGGCCTGGACCCGAGCGGCCAGTTCTTCGTCCAGGCCTACGGCTCCAGCGAAATGGACGCTAGCCTCTTGCACATTGCCCTGACCGGCTTTCTGCCGGCAGACGACCCGCGGGTCTTGCGCACCGTGGAGCAGATCGAACAGCGCCTGCTCAAAGACGGCCTGTTGCTGCGCTATGACAGCGACAGCTGCAGCGACGGCCTGACGGCTGGGGAGGGCACCTTCCTGGTCTGCACCTTCTGGCTGGCCGACGTGTATGTGCTGCTCGGTCGCCAGGCCCAGGCCCAGGCGCTGTACGAGCGACTCGCTGGTCTGTGCAACGATGTCGGCTTGCTGGCCGAGCAGTACGACCCTGCCGACCAGCGCATGCTTGGCAACTTCCCTCAGGCATTCAGCCACATCGGCATCATCAACACCGCGTTGAATCTGCACCGGGCGCAGTGCCCGGCGCGGGATCGAGCCAGCTGTGGCTAAGCGGCCGACGGCCCTTGGGGTAGACGTGCGCGATGGATTGGCGGCGGGAGCCTGCATGAGCGGTCGTGTTCACAAAATCGAGATTCGCCGACGCAACACCGAGAAGATCCTGCGCGCTGCTGAAAAAGTGTTCGCCGAGAACGGCTACGCCGCCACCTCGATGGGCGATATCGCCGAGCAGGCGCAGCTGCCGCGCTCGAACCTGCACTATTACTTCAGCACCAAGGACGAGCTGTTTCGCGCCGTGCTGCAAGACCTGCTCGAGGAGTGGAAGCAGGACGCCCTGTGTTTCGAGAACTTCGATGACCCGCGGGTGGTGCTGACCAGTTACATTCGCGCCAAGATGGGCCACTCGCGCTCGCGTCCCTTGGGCTCGAAGATCTGGGCCGAGGAAATGTTGCATGGCGCGCCGGTGCTGGGGGTGAACCTGAGCGAGAGCCTGGTGCCGTGGGCCAAGCTCAAGGAAGAGAAGATTCGCCGTTGGGTGGCCGAGGGGCGGATCCTGCCGGTGGAGCCCTCGGCGCTGCTGTACATGATCTGGGCGTCCACCCAGCACTATGCGGATTTCGGCTACCAGGTGACGTTGTTGAACGAGGGCGAGCCGCTCTCGGAGCGGGCGTTCGAGCGGGCGGTGCAAACCGTCACCGCTGTGATCCTGCGTGGCATCGGACTCGAACCGTGAAAGACAGCAGGGGCCACGGCGTGGCCCCACGGCTTTTCAGCTGGCTTCGCGGTAGGGGTTGCGGGGATCTTGCGTCCAGTTCAGGTATGGCTTGCCGGTATCCTGCGCGACCATCTCAATGCAAGCTTCCACCGGACAGGTGATCTGGCACAGGTTGCAGCCCACACACTCCTCTTCGATCACGCGGTACAGATGCGTGCCATCGGCTTTCAACGTGCTGGCGATGGCCTGGTGCGAGGTGTCCTCACAGGCAATATGACAGCGTCCGCAGCCAATGCAGGCCTGCTGGTCGATCTGCGCCACCGACTTGTAGTTGATGTCCAGGTACTTCCAGTCGGTGGTGTGTCCCACCGCCTGGCCGCGAAACGCCTGCAGGTCACGATGACCGTGCTGGTCCATCCAGCGCGCCAGGCCGTCCTTCATGTCTTCGACGATGCGAAAACCATGCAGCATGGCCGCGGTGCAGACCTGCACGGCGCCACTGCCCAGCGCAATGAATTCGGCGGCATCGCGCCAGTTGCCGATGCCGCCAATGCCGCAGATCGGCAAGCCTCGGGTCTGTGGGTCGCGGGCAATCTCGGCAACCATGTTCAGGGCGATCGGCTTGACCGCCGAGCCGCAGTAGCCACCGTGGGTGCTCTGGTCACCGACGATGGGGTGGGCGACCATCCGTTCCAGATCGACGCTGGTGATCGAGTTGATGGTGTTGATCAGCGACACTGCATCGGCGCCGCCGCGATGCGCGGCGCGCGCCGACTGGCGGATGTCGGTGATGTTCGGGGTGAGCTTGACGATCACCGGCAACGCGCTGTACTGCGTGCACCAGCGCGTGACCATCTCGACATATTCAGGCACCTGGCCCACCGCCGCGCCCATGCCCCGCTCGGGCATGCCGTGGGGGCAGCCGAAATTTAGCTCGATGCCATCGGCGCCGGTAGCTTCCACCAGGGGCAAGATGAATTTCCAGGAGGCCTCTTCGCACGGCACCATCAGCGACACGATCAGGGCGCGGTCTGGCCAGTCGCGCTTGACCTGGGTGATTTCCCGCAGGTTGAGCTCCAGCGAGCGGTCGGTGATCAGCTCGATGTTGTTGATGCCCTGGACCTGGCGGTTGGGGCCGAAGTGCGCAGAATAACGCGATGACACGTTGACCGCGGCCGGGTCCTCGCCGAGGGTCTTCCACACCACGCCGCCCCAACCCGCTTCGAAGGCGCGCACCACGTTGTAGGCTTTGTCGGTAGGAGGGGCCGAGGCCAGCCAGAAGGGGTTGGGCGCCTTGATGCCGGCGAATTCGATCGATAGGTCGGCCATTACGCTGCCTCCACGTTGAGCATGAGTTGGGCATGGATGGCGTGCGCCGCTACCTTGCCATGTTGCACGGCCTGCACCGTCAGGTCCTGGCCCAGTGCGGTGCAGTCACCGCCGGCATATACGCCGGGCAGGCTGGTGCGCATGTGCGCATCGACGCGGATGCGCTCGCCGTCACGTGCCAGCTGCGCGGCCAGCGGGTCGTACAGGCTCGCTTCGTCGAAGCACTGGCCGATGGCGGTGAAGATGGCATCGGCGGCCAGCTCGAACGTGTCGCCCGTGTCGCGCAGACGACCCTCGACCAGTGTGGTACGCATGAACCGCATGCCGCGCACCTTGCCGTTGCCGTCGAGCAATACCTGATCCGGCCGGGCCCAGGTGTGCAGGCGCACCTGATTGGCCTTGGCGATATCCTGCTCATGCCCGGTCGCGCTCATGTCAGCATGGCCGCGGCGGTACACCAGGTTGACGTCGCGGGCGCCCAGTCGACTCATCTGCACGGCCATGTCGATGGCAGTATTGCCGGCGCCGATCACCAGGCAGCGGTCGGCCAGCGGCAGCTGCGCCAGATCGTCCGCCTGACGCAGTTCGCGGATGTAAGCGGTGGCGGCGAGCAGGCCGGGCGCCTGCTCGTCGGCCAGGCCGAGCTGACGCACGGCAGCGAGGCCCAGCCCCAGAAACACCGCATCGAACTGATCGCGCAACTCACTCAAGCTCAGATTGCTGCCCAGGCGCTGGCCGTGACGTATCTCGATACCGCCAATACCCAGCAGAAACGCTACCTCGCGCTGGGCATAGTCATCGACCAGTTTGTAGCGGGCGATGCCGTACTCGTTGAGTCCGCCGGGTTTCTCGGCGGCCTCGAACACCACCACATCGTGTCCGTGCATGGCCAGGCGATGGGCACACGACAGCCCGGCCGGGCCTGCGCCGACCACGGCAACGCGCTTGCCGGTGGCGGGTGAGCGCTGGAAGGGATGCTGGTCGAACTGGGCGTTGTCCAGCGCATAGCGCTGCAATTGCCCGATCAACACCGGCGCGCATTCCTGGGCGTTGTTGCGCACGCAGGCTTGTTGGCAGAGGATTTCCGTGGGACACACCCGGGCGCAGCTGCCGCCGAGGATATTGGCCGCCAGAATGCGCTCGGCGGCGCCTTGCAGGTTCTCGTCACTGATGCGATGGATGAACGATGGAATGTCGATTTCGCTCGGGCAGGCGTTGATGCACGGGGCGTCGTAGCAATACAGGCAGCGGGCGCTTTCGACTGCGGCCTGGCGCGCGGTGAGCGGCGGGGCCAGGTCGGTGAACTGTTGGGCCAACTGGGCGCTGCCGGCACGCGGGCGCGGCAGATGATTCAGGGCATCGATCACGGTGGATAGCCTCTCTTTTTTCTAGGTATGCACGTCGCTGGCTGGCGGCGGATTTCGCGCTGCCGTGCAGCCCCGCTAGCCCTGGCGCTGTACCGGGGTCGGGCGACGCTGCTCTGCGCGTTTGCCCAAAACCTCGTATACCGACGGGTAGGCCGGGCGCTCCACATAACGACCGGCGCCGGGTTCGGCGCGCAGGTCGCCGTCGGCCCAGAGCAGCTTGCCCTGGCTGATGGTGTGGCTGGGCACGCCCCGCACGGTGCGGCCTTCGAAGATGTTGAAATCCACCCGTTGGTGGTGGGTCTGGGCGGATAGGGTCCGGGTGCCGTGCGGGTCCCACAGCACCAGGTCGGCATCGGCGCCGACCCGAATGGCACCTTTGCGCGGGAACAGGTTGAAGATCTTGGCGGTGTTGGTCGAGGTCAGCGCGACGAATTCGTGCATGGACAAGCGCCCGCTGTTGACCCCGGCATCCCAGAGCACGGCCATGCGGTCTTCGATGCCGGCGGTGCCATTGGGAATGCGGCTGAAATCATTGCGCCCCATGGCCTTCTGCTCGGCGCAGAAGCAGCAGTGGTCGGTGGCGGTGGTGTGCAGGTTGCCCGACTGCAAGCCGCGCCACAGCGCCTCTTGGTGCTCGCGCGGGCGGAAGGGCGGGCTCATCACGTAGCCGGCAGCGCTGGCCCAGTCCGGGTTGCGGTAGACGCTGTCATCGAGCAGCAGATGGCCGGGCAGCACCTCGCCGTAGACCGGCTGGCCTTTGGCCCGGGCGTAGGTGATCTCGTCAAGAGCCTCGCGGCTGGAGATATGTACCACGTACAACGGCGTACCGATGGTTTCGGCGATGCGAATGGCGCGGCTGGCTGCCTCGCCTTCGACCTGTGAAGGGCGCGACAGCGGGTGCGCTTCCGGGCCGGTCATGCCCTGGGCGAGCAGCTTTTTCTGCAGGTGATAGACCAGTTCGCCGTTCTCGGCATGCACGGTTGGCACCGCGCCCAGTTGCAGGCAACGTTCGAAGCTGGCGACCAGGGTGTCGTCGGCGGCCATGATCGCGTTCTTGTAGGCCATGAAGTGCTTGAAGCTGTTGACGCCGTGCTGTTGCACCAACTCGCCCATCTCTTCGGCAACTTGCTCGCTCCACCAGGTCACGGCGACGTGAAAGCCATAGTCCGAAGCGCTTTTCTGTGCCCAACCACGCCAGGTGTGAAACGCTTCGAGCAGCGATTGCTGCGGGTTGGGAATGACGAAATCGATGATCGAGGTGGTGCCGCCCGCCAACCCGGCTGCCGTGCCGCTGAAGAAATCCTCGCTGGCGACGGTCCCCATGAAGGGCAACTGCATGTGGGTGTGCGGGTCGATACCACCTGGCATCAGGTACTGCCCGCTGCCGTCGAGGATCTGGCAATCGGTAGGGGCTTGCAGGTCTTTGCCGATGGCGCGGATCAGGCCACCGACACACAGGACATCGGCGGGGTAACTCTCTTCGTGGGTAACCACGGTGGCGCCACGGATCAACAGGGACATGCCGTCTTCCTCGCAGGCTGACCGGTCTGTGCCGGTTCTTGGAATTGTCGTATGCCATGGCCTGGGTGAGGTTCAATCCTGTCAGACCTGACAAGATTCGAGGCTAGTTGCTGATCGGAATTTGAGCAAGAAAAAATTCCCGATAATTAATAAGGTCTTTAACCCATTGAAAAATAACGGTAAACCAATAGATGAGGGGCTTTGGTCAGCCGCCTGCCCATCCTGTCTCACTTGACAGGATCCGATTTTAAGCAAGATTTGCTATCCGAACCTTGCTGCTTCCGAACGTGCGTCACTCCGGCCGTCGCAGTAGCCCGATGAGCGAACAACTACAAGAAATCTGGAGAAAGGCCATGCAGCAGAATAGATCGCAAGTGATCGAGCAGGCAGGCTTGTGCGAGCTGGATGCCGGCAGTGACGTACTCGACAGCCCTCGCTACAACCACGACATCGCACCGACCAAAGTGCACCAGCGCACCTGGAACAAATGGCACATCACCGCGCTGTGGGTGGGCATGTCGATCTGCGTGCCGACCTACACCCTGGGCGGTGTGCTGACCGCCTACTTTGGCCTGAGCGTCGGTGAAGCGCTGCTGGCGATCCTGCTGGCCAACCTGATCGTGTTGATTCCGTTGACGCTCAATGCCTTTCCCGGCACGAAGTACGGCATCCCGTTTCCGGTGCTGCTGCGCTCCTCGTTCGGCATCATCGGCTCCAACGTGCCGTGCCTGGTTCGCGCGGTGGTCGCCTGTGGTTGGTTCGGCATCCAGACCTTGTTCGGTGGGCTGGCCATTCACCTGTTTCTGGGCTCGGTATTCGACGGCTGGAAAGCCCTGGGTGGCACCGGGGAAGTGATCGGCTTCATGCTGTTCTGGGCGCTGAACCTCTGGGTGGTGCTACGCGGCGCCGAGTCGATCAAATGGCTGGAAACCCTGTCCGCACCGTTGCTCGTCGCGGTCGGCCTGGGGCTGCTGATCTGGGCCTTTCCGCACATGTCGATGAGCGAACTGCTGGCCCAGCCACCCAAGCGTCCAGAAGGGGCCAGCGTACTGAGCTACTTCGGCGCCGGGCTGACGGCCATGGTCGGCTTCTGGGCCACCCTGTCGTTGAATATTCCCGACTTCAGTCGCTATGCAAAAAGCCAGAAGGACCAGATCCTCGGGCAGATTTTCGGGCTGCCGCTGACCATGTTCCTGTTCGCCGCCCTGGGCGTGGTGATGACCGCAGCCTCGGCATCGCTGGTGGGGGAAACGGTGTCCGATCCGGTGACCCTGATCGGCAAGATCCAGAGCCCTGGCTGGGTGGCGCTGGCCATGGCGCTGATCGTCATCGCCACATTGTCGACCAACACGGCGGCCAATATCGTTTCGCCCACCAATGATTTCCAGAACATCGCCCCGCGCCTGATCGGACGTACCCGCGCGGTGTGGCTGACCGGCTTCATTGGCTTGGCGCTGATGAGCCACGAGCTGTTGAAAAAACTCGGCTGGATCGTTTCGGACCTGAGCCTGGAAAGCGTCTATTTCAACTGGTTGCTGGGTTATTCGAGCCTGCTGGGGCCGATCGCGGGAATCATGGTGGTCGACTATTTCCTGATCCGCCGCCAGCGCCTGGACCTGGCCGGCCTGTACCGCGACGACGTCTACCCGGCCTGGAACTGGGCCGGTTTCGTCGCCTTCGGCGTGCCGGTGGCGCTGACCGTAGTGGCCATCGGCGACAGCCGCTTCAGCTGGTTCTACGACTACGGCTGGTTCACCGGCTCACTGCTGGGCGGCGCGTTGTACTACGCCCTCGGCGCGCGGGTGGTGGCTGGCCTGGCGGTAACGCCGACCCCGACCAATAAAAACGCCTGAGGAGAAAACCATGAGCCAAGCTCGGAACGTCCTGACTTCAAGCGAGCAGCATATCGACAGTGAGCGCCTGTGGCAGTCGCTGATGGACCTTGCCCGTCTGGGCGCCACGCCCAAAGGCGGGGTATGCCGCCTGGCGCTGACCGACCTTGATCGCCAGGCGCGAGACCTTTTCGTGCAGTGGTCCGAGGCGGCCGGTTGCCAGGTCAGCGTCGATGGCGTGGGCAATATCTTCGCTCGCCGCCCGGGGCGCAATCCCGAGCTGCCCCCGGTAATGACCGGTAGCCATATCGACACCCAGCCCACTGGCGGCAAATTCGATGGCTGTTTCGGCGTCCTGGCAGGGCTGGAGGTGTTGCGCACCCTCAATGACCTGGGTATCGAGACCGAAGCGCCGTTGGAGGTGGTGGTATGGACCAACGAAGAAGGCTCGCGCTTCGCCCCGTGCATGATGGGCTCGGGGGTATTTGCCGGCAAGTTCACCCTGCATGACACCTTGGCCAAGCGCGACGCCCAGGGCGTTTCGGTGGGCGAGGCGTTGAACGCCATCGGCTATGCCGGCGAGCGCGAAGTCCTCGGCCACCCGGTCGGTGCGTACTTCGAAGCGCATATCGAACAGGGGCCGATCCTCGAGGACCAGGCCAAGACCATCGGCGTGGTCCTGGGGGCACTGGGACAGAAATGGTTCGACCTGACCCTGCGTGGGGTCGAGGCCCACGCAGGGCCGACGCCCATGCACCTGCGCAAGGATGCACTGGTGGGAGCGGCGGCAGTGGTCGCGGCGGTCAATCGCGCGGCCCACGCCCATCAACCACACGCCTGTGGCACGGTCGGTTGCCTGCAGGCTTATCCGGGGTCGCGTAACGTCATTCCAGGTGAAGTGCGCATGACCCTGGATTTCCGCCATCTGCAAGGCGAGCGCCTGGACGCGATGATCGCCCAGGTGCGCGAGGTGATCGAGGCCACCTGTGCCGAGCACGGGCTGAGCTTTGAGCTGACGCCCACGGCGGATTTCCCGGCGCTGTATTTCGACCGAGGCTGCGTCGATGCGGTGCGTGATTCGGCGCAGGCGCTGGGCTTGCCCCACATGGACATCGTCAGCGGGGCGGGGCATGACGCGATCTTTCTTGCCGAGCTGGGCCCGGCAGGAATGATCTTCGTGCCCTGTGAGAATGGCATCAGCCACAACGAGATCGAGAACGCCACACAGCAAGACCTGGGCGCAGGGTGCGCGGTCTTGCTGCGGGCGATGCTGGCAGCCTCCGAGGCCATCGCCAGCGCACGCCTGGCGGCTTGAGTGGCGCTTGCTCGGCGCCGCTCAAGCCCGGGCCTGGCGATCAGGCCAGGGCGTCGCGCCGGCTGCTGGCCACATTGCTGTGACGCAAGGTTGGCAGCAGGAAGGCGATGGCCAGCAGGCAGGCGGCTACCAGCATCACGAAGCCGCCATCCCAGCCGAAGTGATCGACCGTATAGCCCATCGCCGCGCTTGCGGCCACCGAGCCGCCAAGGTAGCCGAACAAGCCGGTGAAGCCGGCGGCGGTGCCTGCGGCTTTCTTCGGCGCCAGCTCCAGCGCCTGCAGGCCGACCAGCATCACTGGCCCGTAGATCAGGAAGCCGATGGAGAACAGCGCGATCATGTCGACGGTCGGGTTACCCGGTGGGTTAAGCCAGTACACCAGGGTGGCCACGGTCACCAGGGCCATGAACACGATCCCGGTCAGGCCGCGATTGCCGCGGAAGATCTTGTCCGACATCCAGCCACACAGCAGGGTGCCGGGAATGCCAGCCCACTCATAGAAGAAGTATGCCCACGAGGTCGTGTCGACGCTGAAGTGCTTGGCTTCCTTGAGGTAGGTCGGCGCCCAGTCCAGCACGCCGTAGCGCAGCAGGTAGACGAACACGTTGGCCAGGGCGATGTACCACAGCATCTTGTTGCGCAGTACGTACTGGACGAAGATCTGCTTGGCGGAAAACTCTTGCTCGTGGCTTTCGTCATAGCCTTCGGGGTAATCATTCTTGTACTGCTCGACCGGCGGCAGGCCCACCGACTGCGGTGTGTCGCGCATGGCCGCGAACGCGAAGACCGCGACCAGCACAGCCACCGCCGCCGGCACGTAGAATGCCGCATGCCAGTCGTTGGTCCAGCCCAGGCCCAGCAGGAACAACGGGCCGATCAGGCCGCCGCCGACGTTGTGCGCCACATTCCACACAGATACCACGCCGCCGCGCTCTTTCTGCGACCACCAGTGCACCATCGTTCGACCGCTCGGCGGCCAGCCCATCCCCTGTGCCCAGCCATTGATGAACAGCAGCACGAACATGATCGCCACGCTCGAGGTTGCCCAATGCGCGAAACCGAACACGAACATGACCGCCGCTGATACCAGCAAGCCGAATGGCAGGAAGTAGCGCGGGTTGGAGCGGTCCGACACCAGGCCCATGAGGAACTTCGACAGCCCATAGGCAATGGCGATGGCCGAGATCGCCACGCCCAGCTGACCGCGTGTGTAGCCCTGCTCTTCGATGAGGTAGGGCATAGCCAGGGAGAAGTTCTTGCGCAGCAGATAGTAGCCGGCATAACCGAAGAAGATCCCGGCGAAGATCTGCCAGCGCAGGCGGCGGTAGGTACTGTCGATGCGATCGTCGGGCAGCGGCGCCCGGTGGGTAGCAGGGCGGAAGAAGGCAAACATGCGAAGCTCCAGCTTTGTTATAGGTATGCGAAAGCGAATATTACATTTTCGTTAAAGAAAAAATAATGCTTTCGTCGGCTGGATTTTCGAGTGATGCACCGATGCCGTTAGTCGACCAAGGTCAGCTGGCCGTTGCGGCCGAGGTGATAGCGTTGCAGGTCGCGCGCCAGGGTCAGGTGGCCGGTGTAGAATTGGCGCGCTTCATTGCGTACGTCATCGATACAAGGGCTGCGGCGTGGGTTAGCCTGATAGCGGGCACTGAAATGCGTCAGTACCAGATTGCGCACCCTGGCTTGCTCGGCGAAGTGCGCGATGGACGCCGCAGTACTGTGGCCGAAGGCGTTGCCATTGCGCGCGACGATCGGCCGGGTGTAGGTCGCTTCATGGACCAGCACATCGACATCTTGCGCCAGATCTGCCAGGGCGCCGGGGTTGTCATTGTCGCCACAGACAATCACGCGCTGCGGCGGGCGCGAGGCTTGGAAAAAATCACGCCCGTGCCAGCGCTGTCCGGCATGCTGGACGGTCAGGCCTCTGGCCAGCTCGCCCCACAAGGGGCCGCGTGGAATGCCGAGCGCTTGCAGCCGTTGGGTGTCCAGCCGGTGATTGGGGTCGGTCTCGGTGAACACGAAACCTACGCTCGGTACCCGATGCGACAGCTGCACGGTACCGACCGCGAGTGCATCGCTGCGCCATTGGCCCATGTCCTCGACGGCCAGCAGCTGCAGTGCGAAAGGCAAGCAGGTGGCAGTGGCCGAGAGGCTCAGGCGCAGCCAGTCGTGCAGGGCCGTCGGCAGCACGACATCGAGCGCTTCGCTGCGCCCAGCCATGGCCGCGCTGGCCAGCAGGCCGGGCAGGCCGAAGCAGTGATCGCCGTGAACATGCGTGATGAAAATGCCACGCAGATCATGCAGCGACAGCGCAGAGCGCAGCAGCTGGTGCTGGGTGCCTTCGCCACAGTCCACCAAGTACCAGCGCTTGCCGGTAGTTTCGATGACTGCAGTGGCACTTACATTGCGGGATTTGGTCGGCACCCCCGAGGAGGTGCCCAAGAACTGCAGGTCCACTGTCGCGCTCCGAAGATGAGCTGGCCACCTTGACCGGCCGCCAGCCGTGCGTCGATGCTCAAGGCGCCGTGGCGGGGTCCTGGCGCCAGATCAGCTCGCTGGTGTCGTAGCCTTGCTTGCGCGCGATCGACAGCAGTTGCTCACGCGTCTGGTCGGTGATCGCCGGGGTACGCGACAGCAACCACAGGTATTCCCGATTGGGATGGCCCACCAATGCCACGCGGTAGTCCTTGTCGTGGTACAGCACCCAGTATTCACCCTTGGTCAGGTTCGGCGCCAGGCGGCTGAACCAGTTGTCGAAGCGGACCCAGAGCTTGTCGGTCTTGCCCGGCACTTGAGCCTCGGCAACACCCTGGGCTTCGTTCCACTCACCGTCCTTCTCCATGCAGCGGTTGATGACGTCGATGCGCCCGTCTTCGCGCAAGCCGTAGTGGGCCTCGGACTGCACGCAGTTACGCTGGAAGAACATGGGCAGTCGCGCCAGCTCGTACCAGGTGCCTTGGTAGCGTTGCAGATCGACCTGCACAGTGCTCGGTGGGGTGTGATGATCGTCGCTGGAACCGACGCAGCCCATCAGGGCCAGGGACATGCAAGAAAGCATCAGGGCCGTGCGCATCGCCATGGCAAAACCTCCTGTCAGCGAGTAGGGCTCTCCAAGGCTTCGATACGGCCATGGAGAAAAAGTTGTATCAGCTTGGCACGTTCGCAGCTTTCAGCATTACCGAGCCGGGGCCGGCGACAGCGAGCGCAGTCCCGGTTTTGGCACAAGCGCGGTGCCGAGCCTGGGTTACCATCGGCCGTGCCAATCATCCGCAGAGGAGCGCCGCCTGTGACCGAGTACACCGCGTTCAAGGTCGACCTGACCGACAACATCGCCCACGTGCAGATCAACCGCCCTGAGAAGATCAACGCCATGAACGGCGCCTTCTGGGAGGAAATCATCGCCATCTTCCGGTGGATCGATGACCTCGATGCCGTGCGCGCAGTCGTGATCAGCGGCGCCGGCAAGCACTTCTCGGCGGGCATCGACCTGATGATGCTGGCCTCGCTGGCCGGTGAAATGGGCAAGGATGTTGGTCGCAATGCGCGCTTGCTGCGCAAGACCATCCAGCGCCTGCAGGCCTCCTTCAGCGCCGTGGCCGACTGCCGCAAGCCGGTCCTGGCAGCGGTGCAGGGCTACTGTATCGGCGGCGCCATCGACTTGATCTCGGCCTGCGACATGCGCTATTGCAGCGAAGATGCGCAGTTCTCGATCAAGGAGATCGACATGGGCATGGCCGCCGACGTCGGCACCCTGCAACGTTTGCCTGGCATCATCGGCGACGGCATCATGCGCGAATTGGCGTTCACCGGGCGCACCGTGCAGGCTGAAGAGGCGGCGCGTATTGGCTTGGTCAACCGCGTGTATGCTGATCACGCAGCCTTGCTCGACGGCGTCTTTGCCATCGCCCGCGAGATTGCCGCAAAATCACCCATCGCCGTGGCGGGTACCAAACAGCTGCTCAGTTACATGCGCGACCACCGGATCGATGATGGTTTGGACTACATCGCCACCTGGAACGCCGCCATGCTGCAATCGGAAGACTTGCGGGTGGCCGTGGCCGCACACATGAGCAAACAGAAACCGACGTTCGCCGACTGACCGGGTCGCGGGCGCATTCAAGGAACCCCTGATATGTCAGCTCGCTGGAGCACCGCAGTACTCGACCCACAGCTTGCCGGTGGGCTGGCCGTGGCGCGCAGCCCAGAAGGTTTTCTGGTTGATGCCAATGGCGCGCTGTTCCCCCGTGAATGGCTCAAGCGCCAGGCGCTCGAGGTGTTGTGCGAGCATGGCATCGGTCACTTCGACGGTGAACCGGTGTTCCTGCTCGAGCTGCGCAACGCAGTTGACGTGCCTGGCTGCAGCTGGCGCGGCTTGCGCGCGTTCATGCTCGAAGGCGATTTCGACACCTATATTGTGCTCGGCTACGCCGCGCAGATCGGCACCTGGGCGCGCGAACATCGTTTCTGCGGCAGTTGCGGCCAGGCCATGACGCAGATCCGCTGGGAGCGCGCGATGCATTGCCAGGCGTGCGATCTGCGCAGCTACCCGCGTATCTCGCCTAGCATGATCGTGCTGGTGACCCGGGGTGACGAGATCCTGCTGGCGCGCTCGCCGCGCTTTGTCTCAGGGGTATATAGCACCCTGGCAGGTTTTGCCGAACCCGGCGAGTCGGCCGAGGATTGCCTGGTGCGCGAGGTGCGCGAAGAAGTGGCGGTAGAGGTGCGCAACATCCAGTACGTTGGCAGTCAGTGCTGGCCGTTCCCGCATTCGATGATGCTCGGTTTCCATGCTGAATATGCCGGCGGCGAAATCGTCATGCAGCCGGACGAAATCGAGGATGCCCAGTGGTTCAGCGTCCATGACCTGCCGCCATTGCCAGCGGGGCGATCGATCGCCCGTTATCTGATCGACCTCTACGTAGCCCGCCGCTTAGGCCTGGCCGAACCAGTGCTGCCACGCTAGGCGCACGGTCAGGGCCAGCACCACGGTGATGAACACGGGGCGGATGAACTTGCTGCCGCCACTGATTGCCGTGCGGGCGCCGAAGAACGCACCGACCATCACTGACAAACCCATGCACAGGCCGACGATGTAGTCGACCTGCCCGGAGATGACGAAGACCGTCAGCGCGGCGATGTTGCTGACGAAGTTCATGCTGCGGGCAACGCCGCTGGCGCGAACCAGGTCGATGGGGTAGAGCAGCAGCGTGCTCACCGTCCAGAACGCGCCGGTGCCTGGCCCCGCCACGCCATCATAGAACCCCAGGGTGAAACCCTGGGGCAGTTGCCACTTCTTGCCGATGGGCACGTCGGCATCCACCGGTGCTTTCGGGGTGCCGCCAAACAGCAGATAGACACCACAGGCGAACACGATCACCGGCAGCATCTTGTTCAGCCATTCGGCGGGCATGTAGTGGGCGACCACCGCGCCGATCAGGGCGCCGATCAACGTGCCGAACAGCGCCGGGCGCCACTGCGCGGGGTGGAACAGTTTGCGCCGGTAGTAGGTGAAGCCGGCGGTGGCCGAACCGAACGTCGAGCTCAGCTTGTTGGTACCGAGCACCAGGTGTGGCGGCATGCCGGCCGTGAGCAGGGCAGGGGTGGTCAACAGGCCACCGCCACCGGCAATGGCATCGATGAAGCCGGCAACGAAGGCGACCAGCGCCAGAATCAGCAGGGTAAGCGGTTCAACGGTGAGTTCGAAAGGCATGGGGGGCCTGGCAAGCGAAGGGCAGGGCATGCGGCAAAACGCCGCGCTGGAGGCGGCACATGGTAATGCCGGCAGCGTCCGTCTGCCAGCGCAGCGCATCTGATCCGGTTTTTTATCGTGTAGCTGCATCTGTAACCGTATCAGTGTGTCGCCGACAATAGTGTCAACCCTGCTATCACACTGAAGAGGTTCCGATGGGCAAGCTTGCGCTGTTTCTAGGTGGCTTTTTACTGTTAACCGTGTTGATCGGCCTGTTGGGTACCATTCCCCCGGGTTGAGCTGCAGCACGCCCGCCGGCCCGTCTCCTCCGCAGACGGGCCCTGTTTGCCAGCCTGCGCGCCAGGCCGTACCGCTGGACTAGTGGTCGAAGCCGGTCATTCTCAATCGTCAAAGCCTCGTGTAGTCTCCCGGGCGCGTCATAATGGGTCGCGGCGGCGAGCCGGTCTTTTGCCTTGGGAGTCTGTACATAGATGGAATGCAAGAAAGGCACTTCAGCGATGTTGGAGTGGCGCAGCCGTTTCCTTAGCGAAGGCATCCTGGAGGAGGCCCAGTACGATCAGGCATTGCGCAGTGCCGAGGCATTGGAGCAGGCCGGGACGATCACTGTTCAGGAATGGGTCGAGCTGGTCAGAGCAGCGAACAACGCGCTGCTGCATGTGCGATAAGTCCTTCATTGCGCGGGGAAATCTGTCCACAAAAAACGTGGGTAGGTCTGTGGATAAAGTGCTGAAGGCCAATAGCGTTGCGGGCTCTGTCAAATTGGACAGATTTTGAGCAGCGTTTAGCCGGTCTGCGCAGTTGCAACACTGCCGGCCTGGCGCAACGCCAGTAGCAGCTCACGTACCCGCGCTGGCAGTTCAGCGCTTGGGTAGACCGCATGCATCTGCGGGTCTGCGCCCGTGCTTGAGGTCAGCCGATAATCCGCGCACACCCGCACCAGGCGTCCTGCCTGCACCTGTGGCTCGGCGATCCAGTCAGCCAGGCGCGCGATTCCGGCGCCTGCCAGGGCGCTGTGATACACCGCATCGCCCGTGCCCAGGCGCAAGCGCGGATGTGGCCGCAGGCTGCTGATCTGGCCGTTGCGGCAGAAGTGCCAGGCTTTGAGAATGCGTGGTGCGGTGTGCAGAATCAACGCATGGCCGGGTAATTGCTCGGGGTGGTCGGGCTTGCCGGCCCGAGCGATGTAGGCCGGGCTGGCGTACAGATGGCGGCGATAACGCCAGAGCGGATAGCCGATCAGTTCGCTTGACTGTGGAAAGGCGCCACGGATCACGAAATCCAACTTGCCCTGCAAGGGGTCCACGCTCGCATCGCTGTATTGCACGTCGAGGATGACCTGCGGGTGGCGCTGGCTGAAGCTGGCCAACACCTTGGGCAGAATCTGCTCAGCCAGCACCTGGGGGGCGGCGAAGCGTATCCAGCCTTGCGCACTGCCGCTCAGGGCGGCCAGCTCATCGGCGGCGTCGCGTTGCACATCGAGCAAGCGCTCGGCATGGGGCAGCAGGCGCTCGCCCGCTTCGGTCAAGGTGACGGCATTGGCGCTGCGGTTGAGCAGCGTGCAGCCGCTATTCTCCTCCAAGGCTTGCACCGCGCGCGTCACGGCGCTCGGTGAGCGGCCCAGCGCACGGGCTGCGGTGACGAAGCTGCGCTTGTGCGCAACGCTGACGAACGCCTGGATTTCACGCAACATGTCCAACGCCACACGCAGTTTCCTCATTGCAGTTTTCGCAATGTGGCATTTCAACACAGCGGCGTTGTTTTGATTAGCCTTGCAGCTTGTTTTCGCTGCCAGGAATCGCCCCATGATGGATATCGTCGTTCTTTCCCTCTTCGCTTTTGCCGCCGGCTTGATCGATGCCGCAGTCGGCGGAGGCGGGCTGATTCAGATTCCGGCGCTGTTCAACGTCCTGCCCAGTGCGCAACCGGCAGCGTTGCTGGGCAGCAACAAGCTGGCATCGGTCTGTGGCACAGCGTTCGCTGCGCGCGCGTTCATCCGTAAGGTCACCTTGGACTGGGGCCTGATCCTGCCTGCCGCGCTCAGTGCCTTCGTCATGTCGTTCGTCGGTGCGGCGACGGTCTCGCTGGTACCGCCAAGTGTGATGCGCCCGGCGGTACTGGTGTTGATCGTGGTCATGGCCATCTACACCTTTCTCAAGAAAGACTTCGGCACCCTGCACACGCCGCAGACGGTCGGCCGCAAGCAGCAATGCCTGGCGGTACTGATCGGCGCGGCCATCGGTTTCTACGACGGGTTGTTCGGCCCAGGCACCGGCAGCTTTCTGATCTTCCTGTTCATCCGCTTCTTCGCGCTGGATTTCCTGCACGCCTCGGCGTCGGCCAAGGTGGTGAACATCGCCACCAACCTTGCTGCATTGGTGTTCTTCATCCCTTCCGGCAATGTGCTCTACGCCATTGCCCTGCCCATGGCTGTGTGCAACGTGCTGGGCGCGCTGACCGGCACCTGGTTGGCCGTACGCAAGGGCGCAGGTTTCGTGCGTGGGCTGTTTTTGCTGCTGCTGTGTGTGTTGATCGCCAAACTCTCGTGGGACCTGCTGGCTTGACTCAGATCGCCTGGCGCTCACGTTCGGCCTGCTCCACGCGATTGCGACCGCGCGCCTTCGCCCGGTACAGGGCCTGGTCGGCCTGGGCCAGCAGCTCATCCAGGCTCGGTGCTGTTTCGTGCGCTTCGCAGCCGGCCAGGCCGATGCTGACGGTGATCTGCAAGCGCGGATCATGTTGCGTCGCATGCAACTCCTGAACGGCGCGACGCAAGCGATCGGCGGTGAAGTGAGCATGCTCGGGCGCAAGCCCAGGCAGCACGATCACGAACTCTTCGCCACCCAGGCGCGCCACCAGCTCGTCGTCGTGCAGCTGAGCCTGCAGGGTACGGGCGAACTGGCGCAGGACCAGGTCGCCGGTGGCGTGCCCGTGCCGATCGTTGATCGCCTTGAAGTGGTCGATGTCGAGCATCATCAAGGTCAGCGGCAGCCGTGGGCCGTGCTGCGCGCGGCTGTCCAGCAAGGCGCAGGCGCGGCGGGTGAAGGCGCTACGGCTGAGCAGCCCGGTCAGGTGATCGATGTTGGCCTGGCGGCCCAGGCGGGCCACCAGGCTGCGATTGGCCTGGCTGACACAAGCGACCACCAGTGGCCCGAGCACCAACATGGCGATGCCCAGGCGCGCCGACATCAAGGTGGTCACGCCAGGTTCGCTCTGCGGCACGCTGAAATGCATGAGGTTCTGCGCCACTGCCACGATCAGCGTGCTACCCGCAGTCAGCGCCAGCAGCGAAACCAGAAACGGTGAATAGGTCCAAGCGCACCAGAGCAGCGCAGCGATAGGGAAGGCGATGGCGCCTGGGCCGCCGAAGCCGATGCTCACCGCCAGCGAAGCCAGCAGCACCAGCAACGGCCAGAGGCGGATGGCGTGGGCATTACTGCGTAGCACGACGCGGGTCGACGGGGCGGTGAGCAGCACCGGCAACACCAGCACGCTGGTGGAAAATTGCTCGCTGAACCAGGCAAGCCACGTGGCTTGCAACGACTTGTCGAACCACGGCGCGGCCATCGCGCAGGCTAGGCTGGCGGCGACCATGGCACCGGCCGCACAGGCTGCGAACACGCTCAGCACCCCCTGCGGCGTGCGCATGCGCTGGTGCCGACGGGGCAGGCGTGACAGTAGCCACCATGCGGTTACCACCACGCCCAGGTTGCACAGGTTGAACCACAGCGCGGGTGGCCAGGCGCTACCGCAGGCAAGATCGGCGCTGACCATCGCCAGCCAGATCATCCCGAGGCTCATCGGCCCGGCATGCCGAGGGTAGCGCAGCAGGATACCAGCAAGAACCGCATTGACCGGCCAGAACAGTGACAGCGACTCGATCGGCCGCGCGAGAATGCCGCCCAGGCTCAGGGCAAAGGTCAGACCGAACAGGGCAACACCTGACAACACACGCGATTGGACTGGAAACACCATAGGCTCGACCGACAAGCGGAAACGAAATCCAGGACAACGGCGAGGGGCACCTGGGTCAATGACGCCTTAGTGTGTTGGCACCCAGTGCTTGATGTCAATCTGCCCTGATCGCAGGTACGCCCACGCACCTGGGCAACGTCTACAGGCCGAACATCCATGGCACCATGACCACAGTGACCGCCATCACCAGCAAGGTGAACGGCACGCCGATTTTGACGAAGTCAGCGAAGCGGTACTGTCCAGGCCCCAGTACCAGGGTGTTGACCGGCGACGACACCGGGGTCATGAACGCCGCCGAAGCGGCCAGCGCCACCGTCATGGCGAACGGGTAGGGCGACATGCCCAACTGCGTGGCCGTGCTGATGGCGATCGGCGCCATCAGTACCGCCGTGGCGGTATTGGAGATGAACAGGCCAATCACCGCCGTCACCGCGAACAGGCAGGCCAGGATTGCCGTAGGCCCGGCTGTGCCCAGCAGGCTGACCAGAGCGCTGACCGCCAAGTCGATGCCGCCGGTTTTCTGCAACGCCTGGGCGAAGGGCAGCATACCGACGATCAACAACAGGCTCTGCCAATGGATGGCGCGGTAAGCGCTGTTCATGTCGATGCAGCGGCCGGCGCCCATCAGCAGGCAGGCCAGCAGCGCTGCGATGACGTTGGGCACGACGCCGCTGACCATCAACACCACCATGATCGCCAGGCTGGCCAGGGCTTGTGGCGCACGCCTGCGCGCAGGGGCTACTTGATCGATTTCAGCTGGCAGGCTCAACACCAGAAAGTCTTTCGCCTGGGCCTGCAGCTGGCGTATCGCCTTCCATGGGCCCACCACCAGCAATGTATCGCCAAGGCGCAGTTTTTCCTCGACCAGCTGCTGGTCGATGGCCTCTTGATCGCGGCGCAGGCCCACCACGTTGAGGTCGTAGCGGCTGCGGAAGGTCAGCTCCAGGATGCTCTTGCCGATCAGTTGCGAGCCTGGCGGCAACGACACTTCGGCCATGCCCAGCTCCTGGGATTGGTCGATGAAATAGGCAGCCTTGAAGTGCAACGGCTCCAGGTGCATGGTTTGGCACAGGCTGCGCAGGTTGTCCTGCTTGGCAAACAGGTCCAGCAACAGCACATCGCCCTGATGCAGCACGGTGCTGCGATCGGCGCTGATCACCCGGGTGGTGAACTTGTGCTGGCGCTCGATGCCGATCACGTTGGCGCCATGCCGGGTGCGCAATTCAAGCTCGCCCAGGCTGTGGCCGATCAACGGCGACTGCGGGCGAATGCGCAGCCGCCGTTCGCGGCCTTTGAGCTTGTAGTCGAGCACCAGGTCGAGCAGGGTGCGACGGCTTTCCACCCGGCCGTCCTTGCGCACCTCGCCATTGAGCCAGTGGCGGGTCATCAGCATGTAGGCGATACCCAACACCAGCACCACCAGGCCAAACGGGGTGAAGCTGAAAAAGCCGAACCCTGAACCGACATGGCGCACAAGCTCGCTGTGCACCACCACGTTCGGCGGGGTGGCGACCAGGCTGAGCATGCCGCTGATCAGGCCGGCGAAGCTCAGCGGCATCATCAAGCGGCTGGGTGACAGCTTCAGGCGCGCGGCGATGCTCAGTACCACCGGGATGAAGATCGCCACCACGCCCGTTGAGCTCATCACCGAGCCCAGGCCGGCGACCGAGACCATCAGCAGCACCAGCAGCCGCGCTTCGCTGTTGCCGGCGCGTTCACTCATCCAGTCGCCGATGCGCAAGGCGATGCCCGTGCGCACCAGGCCCTCGCCAATCACGAATAGCGCGGCGATCAGCACCACGTTGGGGTCGCTGAAGCCGGCCAACGCTTGCTCGACAGTGAGCACGCCGGACACTGGCAACACCAGGATCACCAGCAGGGCGACGACGTCCATGCGCGGACGGTTGATGACGAACAGGGTGACGACCACGGCCAGCAGGCCGAGGACCCAGAGCAATTCCTGGTTCATGGGGAGGCGGTGTTCCTTCACTCAAAGGGGCACGAAAGACAGTAGCAGCCCAGTGTGACTGGGTGGAGTGAAGGCGGTGTTGATGTGTTGCAGGTTTTACGTATTTGCCTTGCGATAGGGGCCGCAGTGCGGCCCGTTCCTGGCTGGAATCAACGGTGGCGATGACGGCGGTGCTTTTTGCCGCCATTGTTGTCGCCATAATGGTTGCCCAGCGCACCCCCGGCAGCACCGCCCAGGCCCGCGCCCACAGTGGAGCCGGTCTTGCCGCCGACCGCGCCGCCGAGCAACGAACCGCCCGCTGAACCCAGGCCGCCGCCCAAAGCGGCTTCGGTACGGTTGCCCTTGCGTGCAGCGACTGCGCTGCCGGCTGCGCCACCGACGCCGGCGCCAATCGCCGCACCTGTGCGGCCGCCCATTTGCTGGCCGACGACATTGCCCAGCACGCCGCCCAGGCCGCCGCCAATGGCGGCAGTGCCGTCACCGGCCAAAGCGCCCTGGCTGAGCAGCAGGCCTAGGGCAAGGGAAGGAAGAGTCAGACGCATGATGAGAACCTCGGGTGAAACATCAGGAGAAGCGCCGGGCCGTGGCGCGGCAGGTCAATTCAGGACAACGGCATCAACGCGAGTAACGGTCACCGCGCCATTGGCGATGGTCATCGTCGTCGCGGTCGTGGCGGTGATGGTGACGGTGGCCGCGATCATCATCGCGCCAACCCCCGTCGTCACGATGGTGATGGTGGGAGCAGCCTGAGAGCAACACAAAAGCGGCCATCAGCGAAAAACTTGCAAGGCGAACGGTCACGATACAGGTCCTTGATCTACAAAGGTTTACCGGGCACTTGCTGAGACTGGAATCGATCCATTTGGTTTCCTTTGCAGACGAAAAAAAGCCGCAACGCGATGGGCGGCTGCGGCTTTGTCTGCTTGAGTGTTGGCTAAGGCCAATCAGTGCGAAGGGTGGATGTCCAGCACGACGCCATTAGTGGTCTGGACCAGCACGTACTGCGAGCCCATCTTCACCCACTGGCTTTCTTTCTCAGGTGCCGACAGCCCTTTGGCTTTCCAGTCGGTAACGGCACTTTCCTTGCGTTTGTATTGATCCGGCGCCTTGTCACCCTTTTTCAACTCGCGGTTGTGGGTCTCAGGCCCGGACACGGTCTCTTCGGTGGATTGCGCCGCCATGGTCACCATGGGCAGGGCGGCGAACAGCAGGGCAGGCAACAGATGTTTGGCTTTCATGACGATTTCCTTGGTTGGCATCTGTTAATGCGACAGCAAGCAGCTTGGGACAATTCCTTTGCGGTGCTAGAGTCGCTTTCTTTTTTTCCGAGGAACGAACATGCGAGCGATTGTGCCGGTGGTTGCAGCGCTGATGTTGGCCGGTTGCGCCAGCGCCACCATGGAGGCGGCCCGCGCCGGCAAGCCGACGGCGCAGCTCGATTCGCGCAAGGCGCCGCAATTGGTGGCCCAGTGCATCCAGTTCAGCTGGCAGCGGGACGAGGTGTTTGGCGACGACGCTGGGGCGTACCTGCAGGCGCGCGAACAGGGCGGCGTTACCGTGTATACCCGCGAGGCTGAGACGTTCGTCGATGTGTACGAGCAGGCCGGTGGTACCCGTGTCGATTATTACGCCCAGCACAACGACAGCATGGCCTTGCAGCGCCGTGCTGCAGCAGCGACCTGCTTGTAACCCCTCATTGCAGGCGAGGGCGCGGCCCGTGCAGCGCCCTCGCCATGCCACGCGTCAGGAGAGGAAACCGCCATCGACGTTGAGCGCTGTGCCGGTGGTATAGCTTGAGGCGTCGCTGGCCAGGTACAACACGGCACCGGCCATCTCCTTGGGATCGGCCACCCGCTTGAGCGGGATCTGTTGCAGCGCGGCATTGAGGATGGCGTCGTTCTTGACCAGGGCTGAGGCGAACTTGGTGTCGGTCAAGCCTGGCAGCAGGGCGTTGCAGCGGATGCCAAACTGCGCACATTCCTTGGCGAATACCTTGGTCATGTTGATCACTGCTGCCTTGGTCACCGAATAGATGCCCTGGAACAGACCAGGGGTGACACCGTTGATCGAGGCGACGTTGATGATGCTGCCTGCGCCGTTTTCGCGCATCAGCTTGCCGGCTTCCACAGACATGAAGAAGTAGCCGCGAATGTTCACGTCGACGGTCTTCTGGAAAGCCCCGGGGTCGGTGTCCAGCACGTTGCAGAACTGAGGGTTGGTGGCGGCATTGTTGACCAGGATGTCCAGGCGGCCGAACTGCTCGCGGATACCGGCAAACACCTGCTGGATCTGCTCCAGTTCACCGATGTGGCAGGCCACCGGGGTGGCCTTGCCGCCGGCTGCGACGATCGCCTCGGCGACGTGTTGGCAGCTCTCGAGCTTGCGGCTGGAGACGATCACATGAGCGCCCTGTTGGGCCAGCAGGTGCGCGATGGCCTCGCCGATGCCACGGCTGGCGCCGGAGACGAAGGCGATCTTGCCCTCGAGGTCGAACAGTTGGGTCTTGGACATGCGGGTTTCCTTTTGGTCTGGCATCAAAGCGTGGACGTGTCGATGACCTGCAGGCTCATCTGCTCGAGCAACCGGTTCATCTGGATGAACTGGGCGAAGCGCTTGTCCTGGGTTTGGCCGTGGTAGTAGCGGTAGTAGATCTGTTGCACGATGCCGGCCAGGCGGAACAGGCCATAGCAGTAGTAGTAATCGAAGTTGTCGATGTTGATGCCGGCACGCTCGGCGTAGTAATCGGCGAACTGGCGGCGGCTGAGCATGCCTGGCGCATTGCTCGGCTGGCGGCGCATCAGTTGCACGGGCGCTGGATCAGCGGCTTCGATCCAGTAGGCGAGGCTATTGCCCAGGTCCATCAGTGGATCCCCAAGGGTAGCCATCTCCCAGTCCAGCACGCCGATGATGCGCATGGGGTTATCGGCATCGAGAATCACGTTGTCGAAGCGATAGTCGTTGTGCACGATGGCCGGGCGCGGATGGTCGGCCGGCATCTTCCGGTTGAGCCAGGCAATGACCTGTTGCCAAAGCGGGGCATCCGGCGTCAGGGCCTTCTGGTAGCGGCTGGTCCAGCCTTCGATCTGGCGCTGCACGTAGCCTTCAGGCTTGCCCAGGTCCGCGAGGCCGCAGGCGTTATAGTCCACCTGATGCAGCTCGACCAATCGGTCGATGAAGCTTTTGCACAACGCTTCGGTGCGCTGCGCATCCAGCCCCAGCTCTGCAGGGATGTCCGAGCGCAGAATCACACCGTTGACCCGCTCCATGACATAGAACTCGCCCCCGATCAGCGACGTGTCGGTGCAGTGCACATAAGCCTTGGGGCAATAGGGGAAGCCGTTGTTGAGCTGATTGAGTATGCGAAATTCCCGGCCCATGTCGTGGGCCGACTTGGCCTTGTGGCCAAAGGGCGGGCGGCGCAGGACGAAGTCTTGCTCAGGGTAGCTCACCAGGTAGGTCAGATTCGACGCCCCGCCCGGAAACTGGGTGATCGACGGACTGCCGGTAAGGCCCGGGATCCGGCTTTTGAGGTAAGGGTCGATGACGGCCGCGTCGAGTTCTTCGCCGGGGCGTACCTGGGTGGACTGGTCGGTGAGCGTCATGCGTTTTCCTTATTATCTCTTGCAAGGACTATTGGTTAATCTAATGGGCTGCAGCCGGTGGGACAAGCGTGCCAAGTACCCCATAGACCTTGGTGTTGCAGGCCGATCACTGGCCCGAATGGCGCGCAAAAAAAAACCGAAGCCGCTCAGGCTTCGGTTCGCACTCGGGGGCTGGGCCTGCCTCAGGCCGGGAACAACTCGCTGAGCTTCATCGACAGCATCATGTCGCCTTCCACGCGCAGCTTGCCGCTCATGAACGCCTGCATGCCGTCGGTTTCACCGCTGACGATACCCTTGAGGGTTTCGCTGTCCATGACCAGGGTGCAGTTGGCATCGGGGTTTTCGCCCTCTTGCAGGTCGCAGGTGCCATCTTTGACGATCAGCGCATAGTGCTTGTCTTCGTCGGTGATGTTGAAGCCGAACACCAGGTCCAGGCCTTCAGCAGCGGACGGGTTGAACTTCTCTTGCATCTTTTTCACGGCATCGGCTACGGAGGTCATGGTGCATTCCTTATTGAGTGATGGTGATATCCCCGCAGGGACAAAACAGGCCGGGCTCAGCGAAAGGTGATGAGCTCCGGCGCCTTCAACAGCTGCACATGGGCTTGGCAGTTGAAGGAAGCCAGGGCCACGTCGCGGCCGCGAAACTTGAGCTGGCTGAACGACGTGTTGATGATCTGCCAGTTCAGCGCAAATGCCTGTGCTGGCGTGATTCGGGTAACCAGGTGGAGCAGGGCGGCAATGGTGCCGCCGGAGGTGAACACGGCGATATTTCCGCCACTGCTGGCGGCGTCGAGCAGCCGCTGGAGGCCGGTTTGGACACGGGCGGTGAACGCTTGCCAGGTTTCCAGGCCGTCATCGGCATGATCGCCGGCGTGCCAGCGCTGCACCATCACGGCGAACAACCGTTGAAATTCGCTACGATTGTGCGCGCCATTGCGCAGGATTTCCCGCGCATTGGGTTCCTCGGCCAGCAGCCCCGGCAGCAGCGCGCGAATGACGCCGTCGGCGTCGAACTCATTGAACGCTGCATCGGTCTCAATGGCCGGCACCGCCACCCCTGCCGCGTGCATGGCTTGCAGCGCATGCTGCGCGGTGTCTTGCTGGCGGCGCAGATCACCGGCGACGCAGCGGTCCAGGCGCAGGTCAAGCTGGGCCAGGTGTGCACCCAATGCTTGGCTCTGGCGAACGCCGATGGGCGAGAGGACATCGTAGTTCTCGGCACCGAAGGACGCTTGGCCATGGCGAATGAGGTAGAGGTTGCCCACAGAGGTATCCGGCATTGGGTGTTGCTGCGAGGTTAGGATGCGCCACCCAGGCTGTCAACGAAAAAACATACAAGCGTTTGAAAAGGTTGTTTGAACTGTGTTGCCAGCGTTTACCTGCGCTGGCGAGGGCAGGGGCGCAACGGTATGCTTGCTTCAGTTTCGCGCCAGGTTGGCGCAGGTTCATAAGGAGTCAACGTGGAGTTTCTTGCCGAGTACGCAAGCTTTCTCGCCAAAACCGCCACCCTGGTCATCGCCATTCTCGTGGTGTTGTCAGCCCTCGCCGGGTTGCGCGGCAAGGGCCGGCGCAAGGCCGGTGGGCAATTGCAGGTCACCCGTCTCAATGAGTTCTATAAAGAGCTGCGCGAGCGCCTGGAGAGCGGCTTGCTCGACAAAGCGCAGCTCAAGGCCCTGCGCAAGCAACAGGCCAAAGGTGAAAAGAAGCAGAAAAAAGGCAAGGCTCAGGAGCCTGGCCGGGTGTTCGTGCTCGACTTCGACGGCGACATCAAGGCCTCCGCGACCGAGAGCCTGCGCAACGAAATCACCGCATTGCTGACCTTGGCGACCCCGCGTGATGAGGTGGTACTGCGCCTGGAGAGCGGCGGTGGGCTGGTGCACAGTTATGGCCTGGCAGCCTCGCAGTTGGCCCGTGTCCGACAAGCTGGCATTCCGCTGACGGTGTGCATCGACAAGGTCGCCGCCAGCGGCGGTTACATGATGGCGTGCATCGGCGAGAAGATCATCAGCGCACCGTTCGCCGTGATCGGCTCGATCGGGGTGGTCGCGCAATTGCCCAATATCAATCGTCTTCTGAAGAAGCACGACATCGATGTCGAAGTCCTGACTGCCGGAGAGTACAAGCGGACACTGACCGTGCTGGGCGAAAACACCGAGAAGGGCCGTGAAAAGTTTCAGCAGGACCTGGACATCACGCACCAGCTGTTCAAGGACTTCGTCGCCCGCTATCGTCCGCAGCTGCACATCGATGAAGTGGCCACCGGCGAGGTCTGGCTGGGCGTCGCCGCACTCAATCGCCAGCTCGTCGACGAACTGCAGACCAGCGACGAATACCTCAGCGGCCGTGCCCGTACTGCCAACGTGTTCCACCTGCATTACGCCGAGCGCAAGAGCTTGCAGGAGCGCATCGGCATGGCGGCGAGCGGCAGCGTCGAGAACGCGGTGGTGGGGCTGTGGAGTAAACTCAACCGTCTGCGCTAACACCTTGAACCCGCTGAAATTTTTTTCTGTTCAGGGGGTTGCAAGGTGATTCGAATGCAGACATAATGGCGCCCATCGAAACGCAGCAAGCTTTGAAAAAGCAGCGGTGTTTCAAGGAGATAGCGAAGCGTAAGCCGTTACCTCCGAACTTTGAGGCCGAGTAGCAAAGTGGTTATGCTCCGGATTGCAAATCCGTCTACGCCGGTTCGATTCCGACCTCGGCCTCCACCATTCGAAAGCCCCGCAGATTAACGTCTGCGGGGTTTTTCTTTGTGGGCTGAAAATTTAGCCAGCTTAACGAAGTAATGAACCCGCATTGGCAAGGCAGAGTCTCTCGAAAAACAGAGAGGACTTATGCCATGACTGTGACACTCAGGACATTACAAGGGGATGAGATCCCCGAAGCGTTGCGGCGTGAAGGGTTGTCTGTGCTGTTTGAAGTCGAAGACGAAGAGGGTGGCCTGCACTATAGAGAAGATGACGCCCAGGCGGCCAGGCTGGTGGTGGAGCTTTCTGGCGAATCGTAATCCGTGCTGCGCTGCTTGAAGACGGCGCCGGTGGATCTCCGGCGCTGCGTTCAGGTCGGTCGATCAACCAAGGTCCTGGCTTACCCGGCCCACGGCATCGACCACTTGTTGGGCGCCTGCTCGAATGCCGCTAATGGCATCGCCTGCCTGGGACGCCAAGCTCAACCCTTGCCCGGCGCTGGTGCGGCTATTCTCGATCTCGGTCACCGCTTGAGAGGCGAGCATCTGATTGCGCGCCACGACGGCGACAATTTCATCGGTAGCGGTGCTGGTCCGCGCCGCCAGTTGCCGTACCTCATCGGCCACTACGGCAAAGCCTCTTCCTTGTTCGCCGGCCCGGGCCGCCTCGATGGCAGCGTTCAGTGCGAGCAGATTGGTTTGCGAAGCAATGCCGCCAATGGTCTGCACAATCGAGCTGATCAGCACCGACTGCTTGTCTAGCGCCTGGATGGTGGAGGCTGCCGATTGCATCTGCTCGCTGACCGCCTGCATGGTCTGTACGGCCTGGCCTACCACTGAAACGCCATTGCTGGCGCTGAGGTCGGTGTGCCGAGAAACTTCCAGCGCCATCTGCGCGGCGCTTCTGACTTCTTGCTCGCGTCTGACCTGATCGGTCACCACGGCCGCAAACTTGACCACCCGTACCAGACGTCCCTCAGCATCGTTGACCGGGTTGTAGCTGGCCTCGAGCCACACTTCATCGCCGCGGCTGTCCAGACGACGGAAGCGGCCACTGACATAGCGACCAGTGTTGAGGGTCTTCCAGAACTCTTCGTAAGCCGGGCTTGCACTGAAATCGGTATCGCAGAACATGCGGTGGCTTTTACCCACCACCTGATCTTCGCGGTAGCCCATGGCATCGAGAAACTGCTGGTTGACGCCGAGCACCGTGCCTTTCAAATCAAATTGAATGACCGCGGTGGAGCGCAACAGCGCATCGAGCAATGCCTGGTTTTCCCGTGCGGCGGCAATGTGTTGAGTGGCGTCCTGGCCATACCCTATGACTTCCAGCAACTTTCCTTGAGCGTCGCACAGCGGATGCCAGGTTAAACGCAGCCATGCCAACGGCTTGCCGTTACGTAAATAGCGATACTCATCGCTGACGGGGCGCCCGGCAGGTATTTCCCTCATGAAGTTGCGGTAGCACGGCAACTTTGAAACATACTCCGGTACCAATTGCGACAAGGCTTTGCCTTGCACTTGGGCGGCGCTCAAGCCTAAAGCTGCGGCGAACGCATCGTTGCACTCGGTGACCACATAGTGGGCATTGAGCTTTACATGAAGTCCAGCCTGGGCGATTTGATCGAGGCGTTGCTCCGCGCACGCGAGTTCGCGTTCAAGCTCGGCGATGCGAGCCTTGAGGGACGTGTTGAACATGTTGGGGGTTACCTCGATGAAGGCGCAGCATGGAATGTTGAGCGGGACGACATTGATGTCATTTCGCTAGCACTAGACATCTTCCCCTTGCCAACGTTCCTGATCGGCCCCATCGAAAGCACCCCGCGCGGTGCCACTCGCGGGGTGCTCTTCAGTGCGTGCGGGGCTCAGCCATGGCTGAGCGACAATTCGCTGATGATGCACACCGAGCCATCCTCGGCCGGTGTCGCATCGGTGTAGTCGACCTGATTGTAGACGCCGCCGTGAAACTCGAACAGATGGCTGTCCCACGTATCATCCAGCTGCAGGCCAGTGGAGGACTTGGACACTCCATTGCACCTGGCAGTCACCTTCACCATGCCCGCAGCGGTCACGTGGATGATCACCTCGAACGCGGACCCCAGCGGCACATCTTGCAACAGCGTGCTATTGATGGGGTTGGCCTGGTTATAAGTCTGGCGGAAACCCAGGGTGATCTTGCCTTTGTTCCAAAACACCTTCACCGGAGGGTTGTCATCACCCCGGACATGCATCTGGCTGATAACGACCTTTTGTGCTGAATTCACTTTGCTCAATGTCATGGTTTGCCGATTCCAGTGATCGGCAGCGCTCGCCAATGTCCAGTTACGGCTTTCCGACCACTCGCAGCGAGTGCGGTGCGTGCTTTTGCTCGATGCGCCTTTGGTAGGGGCCGAGAACTGCACCGCGCCGTCGCTTAGCACCTTCACCACGCTGGGGAACTGGACGATGGCTTCGGCGCCGTTGAGCTCTAGCGCAACCGGGTTCACGGACGAGACTGGGACGGGGGTAGTGATCGTTAGATTACTGATGTTTACGGTCATAGAAACTCCTGACGATAAAATCATTGGCCTGGCACGATTGCCTTCCAACCGTGATGCATTCCTCTGCATCCGTCTGGGCACTGCGGCAAATGGCCAGGCGGATGCGTCGAAGCACACTGCGCACAAAGTGCGCCAAAACTGTATGGATGTACAGTAGTTCGCTCGGGGAAAAATTCAAGTAGTGGCAAATTAGTGACAAAGTGATATCACTTTGTATAGAGTCGCGCCCGGTCGATGCGCGACCCTGCCAATGACGGCGCTAATGGAGCTGTAAAATGAAATTTCGCAAGGTAATGGGAGCGGCAATGATGGCCGCAGTCGTCGGTATTAACGGCTGCGCGAGTATCGTGGGCGAGTCGCGCTATCCGGTGGCAGTATCCAGCGCTCCGTCCGGCGCAAGCTTTGAAATTACCGACAAGAACGGCACGATCGTGCACAGCGGCAATACGCCGAGCACGGTGACGCTGAAATCAGGGAAAGGTTATTTCACCGGCCAGACCTACATGCTGCGCTTCAAGAAAGAAGGCTACCCGGACAAGACCATCGAACTGGATTCGAGCCTGAGCGGTTGGTACTGGGGCAACATTCTGATCGGCGGGCTGGTTGGCATGCTTATCGTCGATCCATTGACCGGTGCCATGTACAAGCTGCCGGACGTTGCATCGGCAGACATGGGGCAGCCCTTGGCGCAAACGGGTGAGGGCACCTTGAATGTCGGATTGATCGATGACTTATCGATCGCGCAGCGTGAGCGTCTGGTGCCGGTCGAGTAACGGCTGCCCAGCCAGGCCCAGCGGCAAGCGCCACTGGGCTTGCAGAAAAAAGAAAACCCGCCAGCAAGTGGCGGGTTCAAAGAACGTATGGAGCGCTGCAAGAGTGCCCGGGCCAGTGTCAGCAAAACGTGAAAAGCATGTAGGTACGCTGTGAAGCGCGATAGCGGGGATTGTCTGCATTGACTCGCCAGGTCGATCGGCCTATACAAGCGTTGCCGATTTCCAGGAGCCACCATGCGCGACGACGATGACCTGCACGAACCTGAACACGATCACCTGCTCGATCACGAATTCCTCCATGACGGCATAGATCTCGAACCCGATGCCCAGGGTGCGCTTGACGATGTCGAGGACGAAGAGGCGTCGCTGGATGACTTCGACGACGAAGAAAGCGATCACCCAGCCTGGCATGACGATCCGAACGATTGATCAGCGCCGGTCCAGCGAGAACCGCCCTGGGCCGCTGACCGCCAGGGCGAGCAGGCCGCCACAGATGCTCAGGTTCTTCAGGAACTGCGTCATGTTGGCTGCCCGCTCTGGGTCCACCATATTCCAGTATTGGTGGCCAAGCAGCGCAGTGCCCAGCACGAACAAGGCAAATATCAGCGCCAAGGGGCGCGTGTAGAACCCCAGAACCAGCAAGATGCCGACGATGAATTCCATGAGCACGGCGATCGCTGCCGCGAGCATTGGCGCTGGCGCACCCAGTGAGGTCATGTAGCCAACCGTTGCCTCGAAACTTGTCAGCTTGGCCCAGCCTGACAGCACGAACAGCACCATCAATAACAAGCGGGCGAGTAATAGAAAGAGATCGCGTTGACCATCGAGCAACGAATAACGCATGGCGGCGTACCGGTGGACGAGAATAACTTCCACTGTAGCAGCTGTAGGTAGGATTGCAGGCCGTTCGCTGGGCAGCGATTACGCTGCTGTTGGCAGGTCGAGAAAGCGGTGGTGCCCCGGCCCGGACTCGAACCGGGACGCCGTTAAGCGGCGCATTTTAAGTGCGATGTGTCTACCAATTTCACCACCGGGGCACGATGGGAAGCCGCTGATTAGACCCTAAAAGCGTGAAGAAATCAACGATTTAGGCGTTCGGAAAAGGGCCGCGCGCAGCGCTACTATTCGACGTCGATTCTTGCTCTTGGTTCGAGGTGCACTGAGCGCGCCGCAGCAGGATGCGTCGTTGCAAATCACGTCTATTGAAATAGAACGGTGCTTGATGGCACTGCGCCGTTATTTGAAGGTCTTCAGCAACAAGGGTCTGTTGAATTTGGCTGATAGGATTGCAGGAGGCGCTTATGCATATCGGCTGTCTGGGGTGGGGATCGCTTATCTGGAAGCCAGGCGAATTAAGCATCGCCGGTGAGTGGCATGCCGATGGCCCTGTGGTGCCCATTGAATTTTCGCGGGTTGCCGACGGCAAGGAACTGGCGACCGCTATTTGTTTAAGTGCGCTACCCGTGCCGATGTTATGGGCCCGACTTGCAGCACAGTCGTTACAGCAGGCTTGTGCCGAGCTGCATGTTCGAGAGGCAATTGCCCAAGGGCGCCAGGACGGTATCGGCACGTTGCTGGTTCATGATGATGACGGTATCGATGAATTGAACCGTTGGGCGCTTGAGCGCGGCTTTGACGCTTTGATATGGACTGCACTGCCACCTCGTTACCTGAACGTCGAGAACCGTGTACCTACCGCCGCGCAGGCGATCAGCTATTTGAAAACCCTCACGGGAGGCGACCGGGCGCACGCAAAAAGTTACATACAACAGGTGCCCGAGCAAATTGCCACGCGCTATCGAACAGCGTTCTCCGAGCGGCTGGAGTGGTAGTGTTGGGGTGCAGATGTAAGTGTGACTAATTGCATCGAACCTTTATTCTGGCCGTTTGCTCTTATTTAAAGACATTCGTGGCGCGATGCTTTAGGATGATCAGCCTGTTTCCCTAAACTTTGAGGATTTATTATGTCCCGTCTGGCAGAATTTCGTCAGCTCGAACAGAAACTGGCCGCACAACTGGCCGAACTGGAAGCCATGAAGGGTTCTTCCGAGCTGCAGAAAGAGATCGAATTCGAAACCAAACTTCGTGATCTTCTGAGTACCTATGGCTACAGCCTGCGCGATATCATCAATATTCTCGACCCGCAGTCCAATCGCCGTGCCGCTGCACCGGCCAGCGCAGAAAAAGCGCCGCGTCGCGCTCGTCAAGTCAAACAATACAAGAACCCGCACAATGGCGAGATCATCGAGACCAAAGGCGGCAACCACAAACTGCTGAAAGAGTGGAAAGCCGAATACGGTGCCGATGAAGTCGAATCCTGGCTGAGCCGCTAATATCGCCCGCAGTGGTGGCACTCCGGTGCCGCCACGCTCGGTCGACTGCCGTGACCCGCAACCGGTCACAGACTCGCTATAGCTGTATGTTCTAACCCGCCCATCTATATTGCCTATGCTCATGCGCGAGTAAGGTCTGTGATGTGGGCACCGTACCTTGATGTCTCGTTGCCGCTGATACCCATTCCCTGGTTTCACTGAGCGCGACACGATGTCCGAAGCTTCCTCATCCGATTCGCAACGTCTTGCCGCTCGTTCTCATCTCCTCTGGCGCCTGCTGTTTGCCAAGGTGCTGCTGCTGGGTGCTTTTCTTTATCTGTGCCTGCTTGGGCTTGCTGGTTACCTGCTGTTGCTGGCTTTTGATGCGGCTCATCCGCCTTCGCAGCGCGTCACCGCGTTGGTCGGTGGCCTCTTGATTCTGGCTGTAGGGGGTTGGCTGCTGAGGGTCGCGCTGCCACGACGCGTTGGCCCGGTGCTGGTTGAAGCCGAGGACAGATAATCTGTTGCAGCGCTACGTGTCGAAGCGCGGTACTCTCGGCTAAGCTATTCAGGCCCCTCCCGCTGTGCCTGTGGAGTTTGCATGGTTTCAGCCGACTGCATCGTTCAACCTGTCATGCCTGCCAGCCGCTACGAGCAGCTGGTGCAATCGGTAGTGGACTACGCCATCTATATGCTCGACCCTCGTGGCCATGTGGTGTCCTGGAACGCGGGCGCGCAGCGCATAAAGGGCTACCGGGCCGAAGACATCATCGGCAAGCATTTCTCGTTGTTCTTCACCCCTCAGGACGCCGCCGATGGGCGTCCGGCGCGGCTGCTCAAACAAGCGCTGGAGGAGGGCGTAGCCCAGGACGAGGGCTGGCGCGTGCGCCAGGATGGTACGCAGTTCTGGGCCCTGGCAGCGCTGGATGTGATCCGGGACGAGCATGGCCAGATTATCGGTTTGGCCAAGGTCACCCGCGACATTACCGACCGGCGCGAGTCGGCGCAGCAGCTCGATGCGGTGCGCGCCCAGTTGTTCCAGGCGCAGAAGCTCGAAGCGCTGGGTCAACTGACTGGCGGGTTGGCGCATGACTTCAATAATCTGCTCACCATCATCATCAACTCGGCGCGCCTGGCGCAGGCCAACCCTGATCCGGCACGGGTGGCGCGCATGATCGAGCACATTCTCGAAGCCGGGCAGCGTGGCACGGAGCTCACTCAGCAGCTGTTGAGCTTCGCCCGCCACCGGCAACTGCAAGTCGCGCTGATCGACCCTGCTCAGCTGCTGGCGTCCACGCACAGCCTGATGGAGCATGCGCTGCCCAGGGAGATCGAGCTCGAACAGCACCTGCAGCCGGGCTTGCCGTTGATCGAGGTCGACGCCGGGCAGCTGCAGATGGTTCTACTCAACCTGCTGTTCAATGCCCGTGACGCCATCGGTGAGCGTGGCAACATCCGTCTGCATGTTGAAAGGGCAGAACTTGGCGGGGAAGTGGAGGATTTGTGCGGCAGCTTCGTGTGTTTTGAAGTGGCAGACAACGGCGCGGGCATCGACCCTGAGTGGCTACCGAGGATCTTCGAGCCGTTCTTCACCACCAAGCCCTTTGGCAAGGGTACCGGTCTGGGCTTGAGTCAGGCCTACGGCTTCGCCAAGCAAAGTCATGGCGCTATCACGGTCGACAGCAGCGTGGGCCAAGGCACTGTCATGCGCCTGTACTTGCCTGCCCACCTTGGTGCTGGTCAGCTGGGGTGCGATGGCCAAGCGCAACACGCCGCGCATCGATAACCGCATCCGTGCGGCTCGAAGCGTTAGAAGGCTCAGTGTTGATCGTCGTGCTTTTCCGGGGCAGGGCTACCTGCCTGGATACGCTTGAAGATTTCTTCACGGTGCACCTGAACATCTTTCGGTGCATCGATGCCAATCCTCACCTGCATCCCTTTGACGCCCAGAATGGTGACTTTGATGTCGTCGTTGATGACGATGCTTTCGCCAACCTTACGGGTGAGTATCAGCATGTAATTCTCCTTGGGGATATAGAAATCCATCGAGCCTCAGGGCGCGATGGTGGGAGCCTGTCCCGCTTCCTTCTCATTAAAGACGCTTTCGAAGAACAGTAATTCCCCAAAAGACAAAATCTGTTGCGTGTCTTTAGTTGCAGGCGTCGGTTCAATCGCGGCGTAACGTATCGGCGAAGGTGCTCGATGCCAAGAATAGGGGGCTTCGCGATTTATGGGAAATTTCTCTGCATGATCGCTTGGATAGCCTGGCTCAATCATGTTCAACCGCTTCCAACGCCTGCAAAAACAGCAACAGCGCGACCTCTTCGGCGTCCAGCCCTTTGCGTACCCGCCCGCCGGGCAGCTCGGCCAGTCGCCCAAGGGCGTAATGTTCGAGCACCGCCGGGTGAATGTAGCAGCGCCGGCACACTGCCGGCGTGTTGCCCAGGCGCGCGGCAACCTGTTTGACGATGGCCGACACCTGGCGCTTGGCTTCGGTTTCCGGTTCCCAGGCCAGCGGCTTGAGCAGGCTCAGCGCCAGGCTGCTGCCGGCCCAGGTACGGTAGTCTTTGGCGGTGAAATCGGCGCCAGTGAGCTGTTGCAGGAACTGGTTGATATCGCTGGAGCCGATGCTGTGGCGCTGGCCGTCTTCGTCCAGGTACTGAAACAGCGCCTGCCCCGGCAGTTCCATGCAGCGCTTGAGCAGGTTGGCCAGGCGCCGGTCACGCAAGGTGACATTGTGCTCGACCCCACGCTTGCCGCGAAATTGAAAGCGGATGGTGCTGCCTTTCACTTCCACGTGACGGTTGCGCAGGGTGGTCAGGCCGTAGGATTTGTTGTCGCGCATGTAGCGCTGATTGCCGATGCGGATCAGCGTGTGGTCGAGCAAGCTGACCACCAGGGCCATGACTTTTTCGCGCTCAAGCCCTGGGCGCGCCAGGTGCAGCTCCAACTGCGCGCGCAGCTTGGGCAGGGCCTTGGCGAAGGCGAGCATGCGCCCGTATTTATGCTGATCGCGCGATTCGCGCCATTGCGCATGGTAGCGGTACTGCTTGCGACCGCGGGCGTCGCGGCCAGTGGCTTGCAAGTGGCCCTGCGGGTCGGCGCAGATCCATACATCGGTGTACGCCGGAGGAATCACCAACGCCGCGATACGCGCCAGGGTGTCTTTGTCCTTGACCCGTTGGCCCTCGGCATCGAGGTAGATGAAACGGTCACGCCAGCGGCGCCGGGTCAGCCCCGGTTGGCTGTCGTCAACATAGTGCAGGCTCGCAGGAAGGGGGCAGTCGAGCATCGTCAGGGGGCCTCGATCAGGTCACTGAGCAATGGACAACGAATGATGCGAAGATGCTCAGCCCAGCAACGCCACCGACTTGATCTGCGCAATCAAGGCTTGGCCTGGGTGCACATCCAGCTGATCGGCAGAATAACGGGTAATGCGCGCCAGCAGCGCCGTGCCGTTGGCGTCCAGGCTCACCAGGACATGCGCCGGGTTCTCGGCCGCTTGGATCTGCAGCACACGCACCGCCAAGCGATTGAGGATGCTCGAGGTGCTGTCAGCGTCGAGCGTCAGGCTGACATCGCGCGCCTGGACCTTGACCCGCAGCGTGCTGCCCGGACGGTGCGCTGGGTGGGCGATGCGCAGCAGAGGGGCCGCGCTGCCGGGCAGGCGCAAGTCGAGCAGATCATAGCGCGGGTCATGGCCCACCACCTGGCCCTCGATCACCACCCCGGCATCCTCGCCCTGGGCCAGCGACAGATCAAGCCGCGCCAGGGTTTCGCCGATCGGGCCGCTGGCAGTGGCACGGCCTTGCTCGAGCAGCACCAGGTGATCGGCGAGCCTGGCCACCTCATCCTGAGCATGGCTGACGTACACCACAGGTATGTCCAGCTCGTCATGCAGACGTTCCAGATAGGGCAGGATTTCGCGTTTGCGCGGCCCGTCCAGCGCTGCAAGGGGTTCGTCCATCAACAATAATCGCGGGCTGCTGAGCAGTGCGCGGGCGATCCCGACCCGCTGCGCCTCACCGCCGGACAGGGTAGCCGGGGTGCGCTCGAGCAAGTGGCCAATGCCCAGTAGCCGCGAGGCTTGCTCCACGCTCACCTTGCGCTCGGCAGGGGCAATGCGCCGCCAGCCAAATTCCAGATTGCCGCGCACCGACAGGTGGGCGAACAGGCTGGCCTCCTGGAACACATAGCCCAGTGGGCGCAAGTGCGGTGGCAGGAAAAAGCTGCGGCCGCTGTCTTGCCAGACTTCGCCATTGACTTCGATGTAGGCGCTGGCGGCACGCTCGAGCCCGGCCAGACACCGCAGGCAGGAGGTCTTGCCCGAGCCGGAATGGCCGAACAAGGCAGTGATGCCGCGCCCCGGCAGCTGCAGGTCGACGTCCAGGGTGAAGTCGTCGCGCGCCAAACGGATGCGCGCCGTGATCGATCCGTTCATGTCAGCTCCAGGCGGTCTTGCCGCGGCGTCCGGCATACAGCAGAAGTAGCACGAGGAACGAGAACACCAGCATCGCCCCCGCCAGCCAATGGGCTTGCGCGTAGGCCATGCCCTCGACGTGATCGAAGATCTGCACCGACACCACGCGGGTCTTGTCCGGAATGTTGCCGCCGATCATCAGCACCACTCCGAATTCCCCGACGGTGTGAGCGAAACCGAGAATGCTGGCAGTGACGAAGCCCGGCCGGGCGAGCGGCAGCACCACATGCACGAAGCTGTCCCATGGGCCGGCACGCAGAGTAGCCGCGACTTCCAACGGTCTGGGGCCAATGGCGCTGAAGGCGTTTTGCAGCGGCTGCACCACGAACGGCATGGAATAGACCGTCGAGCCGATCACCAGGCCTGTGAAGCTGAACACCACCGTACCCAGGCCCAAGGCTTGGGTGGCCTGGCCTAGCCAGCCATGCGGGCCGAGGGCGATCAGCAGGTAGAAACCGATCACCGTCGGCGGCAACACCAGCGGCAGCGCCACCACCGCGCCGACCGGGCCGCGCAGCCACGACCGCGTGCGTGCCAGCCACCAGGCGATGGGAGTGCCGATGATCAGCAGGATCAGCGTGGTCAGGCTGGCCAGTTTGATGGTCAGCCAGATAGCGCCGAAATCACTGGCGTCCAGCGGCATCAGATTTCATAGCCATAGGACTTGATCAGCGCAGCGGCCTTCGGCCCTTTCAGGTACTCGACCAAGGCTTTGGCAGCCGGATTGTCCTTGCCTTTTTCGAGGATCACCGCGTCCTGGCGGATCGGCTCATGCAGTGTCGATGGGACGATCCATGCCGAGCCGCTTGCGACTTTGCCGTCCTTGTAGATCTGCGACAGGGCGACGAAACCCACCTCGGCATTGCCGGTGGAAACGAACTGGTAAGCCTGGGTGATGTTCTGTCCTTCGACGATTTTGCCCCGCGTGGCCTCGGTCAGGTGCAGCTTGTCGAGCACCTGGGTTGCGGCCAGGCCGTACGGCGCGGTCTTCGGGTTGGCGATCGCCAGGTGCTGGTAGGCGTTGCGCTTGAGTACCTCGCCGTGGTCGTCAACGTAGCCCGGCTTGGCCGACCACAGCGCCAAGGTGCCGATTGCATAGGTGAAGCGCGACCCTGGAACGATGGCGTGCTCCTGTTCGAGTTTGGCCGGGGTGCTGTCGTCGGCGGCGAGGAACACTTCAAACGGGGCGCCGTTCTTGATCTGCGCATAGAACTGCCCGGTGGCGCCATAAGCGGCGATCAGCTTGTGGCCGGTGTCTTTCTCGAAATCCTGGGCAATGGCCTGGATCGGTGCCGTGAAGTTGGCAGCCACAGCGACTTGAACCTCGTCGGCCCAGGCGATGTTGAGGGTGAACAGGCTGGCCAGGGCCGTGACGGCCAATTGCGGCGAACGGATACGCATGAATGCAGCTCCTGAGGGCGTTATCGCTATAACCCAAACTATATAGCGATAGGCCAGTGAGCGGGAAGCGCGCTCATGGATTTTTTAACCACGGATCGTTGCCAGCGCTGTCTCGGCGATGTCACGCGTAAGCTGGTCGGCAGCTAGCCGCTTGCCCAAGCGCAAGGCTTGCCCGGCCCACAGGTTGCTGAAATCGCTGTTGCCTTGGGGATCGGTGATCGCCCGCAGCGGCATCAATGCGCCACCGGCCAGCGGGAAGTCAGGCGCCAGCGCGCTCATCGGTCCGAGCTCGCGCATGATGCGGTTGTTGATACCGCGCGCAGGACGACCGGTGAACAGGTTGGTCAACGCCGTATCGCTGGCTGCAGCGCAGGCCAGCGCCTGGCGGTGGGCAGGGGAGACCTTTACCTGCTCAGTGAACAGGTAGGCGGTGCCAATCTGCACCGCACTGGCACCGAGCGCCAAGGCGGCCAACAGACCCCGGTGATCGGCGATGCCACCGGCTGCGATCACCGGCAGACGCACCGCGTCGGCCACTTGTGGGACCAGGGCGAAGGTGCCGATCTGCGTGTTGATGTCGTCGCTCAGGAACATGCCGCGGTGCCCGCCCGCTTCATAGCCCATGGCGATGATCGCATCGCAGCCGTTGGCTTGCAGCCACTGCGCTTCCTCTACCGTGGTGGCACTGCTCAGCACCTTGGCCCCCGCGGCCTTGACCCGCTGCAGCAGCGAGGCCTGCGGTAATCCGAAGTGAAAGCTCACCACTTCAGGGCGCAGTTCTTCGATCAGCCGGCAGCTCTGTTCGTCGAACGGGGCGCGATTGGACACCGGGGTGGGGGCGGCAACGTCGGCGCCGACCTCGGCGTAATAGGGCTCGAGCGCCTGTTTCCAACGCTTCTCACGCTCAGGATCGGGTGTTGGCGTCTGGTGGCAAAAAAAATTCAGGTTCAGCGGCTTGCCCGGACAGACCGTGCGAAACGCCTCGATCTCGCTGCGCACCTGTTCGCTGGTAAGCATGGCGCAGGGCAGGGCGCCGAGCCCCCCGGCGCTGGCCACGGCAATCGCCAATGGCGAGCCGCTGGCCCCGGCCATGGGCGCTTGGAGGATGGGCAAGGCGATGCCCAGTAGATCGAGAATTCGTCGGTCGGGCCAGTCGCTCACGGGTTGCTCCTTTGAGTGTCGGGTCTACAGCGCCTTGCTGACCTGGATGTCGCTGATCTTCTCGGCATCATCGCCATGAATCTTGCGCAGCGCTTCGAGGGCCTGTTCATCGGACGCGTCGTCCATCACTGCGAAGTCCCAGCGCCGCTGGCCGTCGAGTTTGTACTTGATGACGTATTTGATGTTCTGGGTCATGGCGGGCCTTATCCGAGTTTCGACGACGAGCGACGGATGATCTTGATCTTGTGGGTCAGGGTGGGTTTGCGTGTCACCGAAATCGGGCGGGTGCTCACGGTATCGATGGTGATATTCCAGAAACCGGTGCTAGGCACGGTGATTCGCGCCGGGAAACGCTCGAAGTGACCGCCATGGTAGGTGTGCCGGCCGCCGTTTTTGAAGCTGCGGAAATTGGCGTCGTTCATCAGGCGGATGTTGCAGCGCTGGGAACACTCGATAACGACGATATCGTCCTCGTTGAGGTGCTCGCGCTGGTGTACGAATTTCATGGGGTGCTCCGCAAAGTCTGGTTCTGCAAAGGTGAACGATAGCATGTTGTCGGGCCTGGCTCTCGCGCCAGATCGGCGCAGGCCGAGAAAACTGCCAAAGCCGGGAGCAAAATGGCCTGCGAATTGTCCTACACATTCTTGTCATGCGAGGTGCGATTAATGAAGTGGATGGTGGCAGCGTTAGCGCTGACGCTCGGCGGCTGCGTCAGCGTCGCTGAGCTTGAGCAGTCTCACGAGACCCTGGACGTGATTTCGGGCAAGACTCCGCGTGAATACGCCGACTGCATGAAGGCGCACCTGGCCGACACGCGCGATCCGCTGGTCGAAGAGGCCCGCGGCGATGGACTGCGCCTGATCGTGCCGCAAAAACTCACCTCTGGCGCCGGGCCAGCGGCGTTGGTGGACATCGACAAGCGGGGCAGTGGCAGCAGTATCAAATTGCATGAGCGCCTCAACAACTTCCCATTGCGCTTGGGTGATGTACGCACCTCGGCGACCAAATGCATCTCCGGAAGTTGATCTGAAGCAAGCCAAGCGCGCTTAGCAGGCCATTTGCCATCCGCTGGCCGGGTGGGGCGTTGTTGCGACTTCACTGGCGGGGCTAGTATCCATTTGCTTATGTGTTTTAAGCCTAAGCTTATAACAAAAGAAATGGAGATTCGTGATGGCCCCATTGAGACGCGTCTTGATCGGCAGCTTGCTGATCCTGGCCTGGCCGGCGGCGCAAGCCGCTGATGGCCAGAAAATATTTACCCAGGGAGGTGCCAACCCTGCCGCCATGGCCTGCATCGGCTGCCACGGTGCAGATGGCAAGGGCATTGCCGCTGCTGGGTTTCCCCGCCTGGCGGGGCTGCCTGCCGGCTACCTGGGCAAGCAATTGCACGACTGGCGCAGCGGCAGTCGCCAGCAGGCGGTCATGGCGCCACTGGCCAGTGCCCTGAGCGAAGAGGAAATCGCCGCCGTCAGTCAATACCTGGCCGAGCTGCCGGCTGACCCAGCGCCCGCGCTGCGGCGCCAGCAGATCGCAGCCAACCCCACCGAGCGCTTGGCCCTGTATGGCGACTGGACTCGGCAGATCCCAGGGTGCGTGCAGTGCCATGGCCCTGGAGGCAGCGGTATCGGCGAGCACTTCCCGCCCTTGTCCGGGCAGCCCGCGGCGTACCTGAAGGCCCAGCTCGACGGGTGGCGCAACGGCAGCCGCAAGAACGACCCCAACCAGCTGATGGCGGGCGTGGCCAAGGCCATGACCGACGCCGAAGTCACGGCGCTTTCCGAGTACTTCGCGCAGCTCACCCGTTCGGAGGTCAAGCCATGAAAACCGTATTTCCTTCGCTGTGGCTGTTGGTCGTGGGCAATGCACTGGCGAGCCCTGCGCCCATCGCCATGGAAGATCAGTCGCAGCTCAATGTCCCCGCAGCCCATGCGGCGGCGCAATTCACCCCTCCCCAGGAGCAGAGCCTGCCGGATAATGCCTTCGGCGCCATGGTCCGAGAAGGCCACGCGCTGTTCGTCGATACCCGTCGGCTGATGCCCGACGCCGTTGGCAACGGCATGAACTGCAGCAACTGCCACCTTGACCAGGGTCGTATGGCCCACTCGGCGCCGCTCTGGGGTGCGTATCCCATGTACCCGGCCTATCGCAAGAAAAACAACAAGGTCAACACCTACGCCGAACGTATCCAAGGCTGTTTCCAGTTCAGCATGAACGGCAAGCCGCCGGCCGCCGACAGCCCGCAGATGACCGCGCTTGCCGTTTACTCGTACTGGTTGTCGACCCAGGCCCCGACTGGCGTCGAGCTGCCCGGCCGTGGCTACCCCGAGGTGACGCAGCCCAAGGGCGGTTATGACTTCAAGCGTGGCCAGCAGGTGTACGCCGAGCAATGCGCGATCTGCCACGGCGACCAAGGTCAGGGCCAGAAAGTCGCAGGCGAATACGTGATGCCGCCGCTGTGGGGCAAGGATTCCTACAACTGGGGTGCTGGCATGCACCGGATCAACACCGCCGCGTCCTTCATCAAGTACAACATGCCCTTGGGCAAGCCGGGCAGTTTGAGCGACCAGCAGGCCTGGGACGTTGCCGCCTGGATCAACCGGCATGAACGCCCGCAGGACCCGCGCCTGGTCGAAGGCTCGGTGGAAAAGACGCGGTTGAAGTTCCACGCCAACGACGGCGTCAACCTGTATGGGCAAAAGGTCGATGGCGTGCTGCTCGGGCAGGGCAGTGGCCAGTGAGCAGGGCGCCCGCCGGCCCTGCCGGCGTTGGCCGCCTGAGGCCGGATAGCGGCATCTTCACGAACTTTTTGGAACTATCTACACTGAGGTGTCTCTATGATGGCAGCGTTCGACTCAGGCAGGGCATTGTAAGGTTAATCCCGCCTGATTAGACTGCGCCGAATTCCCCAGGCCTAGCCTTCGTTTAAGGATGTTTATGATCAAGAAATGCTTGTTCCCGGCAGCTGGCTACGGCACTCGTTTCCTGCCTGCTACCAAAGCCATGCCCAAGGAAATGCTGCCGGTGGTCAACAAGCCACTGATCCAGTATGGCGTTGAAGAAGCATTGGCTGCCGGTCTGAACGAAGTCTCCATCGTCACCGGTCGTGGCAAGCGCGCCCTGGAAGACCATTTCGATATCAGCTACGAGCTGGAAACCCAGATCAAGGGTACCGACAAGGAAAAATACCTGGTCGGTATTCGTCGTCTGCTCGATGAATGCTCGTTTTCCTACACGCGCCAGACCGAAATGAAAGGTCTGGGCCACGCGATCCTGACCGGCCGCCCGCTGATCGGTGACGAGCCGTTCGCCGTGGTGCTGGCAGACGACCTGTGCGTCAACCTCGATGGCGAAGGTGTCCTTGCGCAGATGGTGGCACTGTACAAGAAGTACCGCTGCTCGATCGTGGCCATCCAGGAAGTCGATCCGCAGGAAACCAACAAGTACGGCGTCATCGCCGGCGAAGAAATCAAGCCTGGGATCTTCCGCGTCGACTCGATGGTCGAGAAGCCCAAGCCTGAAGATGCGCCGTCCAACCTGGCAATCATCGGTCGCTACATCCTGACCCCGGACATTTTCGAGAAAATCGAACAGACCGAGCCTGGCAAAGGTGGCGAAATCCAGATCACCGACGCCCTGATGAAGCAGGCTGCCGAAGGTAACGTGATCGCCTACAAGTTCCAGGGCAAGCGTTTCGACTGCGGTGGCGCGGAAGGCTACATCGAGGCGACCAACTTCTGCTTCGAAAACTTCTACAAATCCGGCAAGGCGTACTGATACGCCAGCGCGGGTTCAAGGAGCCACCCTTCGGGGTGGCTTTTTTGTTCGCGGCGGCCAACGGCGGTATGCTGGGCGCCTGCCTAGGAGAGTGAATACATGGCCTACGATTTTGATCTGTTCGTGATTGGCGCCGGTTCCGGCGGTGTGCGTGCGGCGCGCTTCGCTGCAGGTTTCGGTGCAAAAGTGGCGGTGGCCGAGAGCCGTTATCTGGGGGGGACCTGCGTCAACGTCGGATGCGTACCGAAAAAACTGTTGGTCTACGGCGCCCATGTCGCCGACGAGCTGGAGCAGGCTGCTGGGTATGGCTGGACCCTGGAAGAAGGCCATTTCGACTGGGGCACGCTGATCGCCAACAAGAACCGTGAGATCGACCGGCTCAACGGTATCTACCGCAACCTGTTGACCGGCAGCGGCGTCACCTTGCTACAAGGCCATGCGCGGATCACCGGCCCCCATCAGGTCGAGGTGAATGGCGAGCAGTACAGCGTCGAGCGCATCCTCATTGCCACCGGTGGCTGGCCGCAGGTGCCGGACATCCCAGGCAAGGAGCTGGCGATCACGTCCAACGAAGCGTTTTACCTCAAGGAGCTACCACGCCGTGTGCTGGTGGTAGGCGGCGGCTACATCGCCGTCGAGTTCGCTGGGATCTTCCAGGGGCTGGGCAGTGACACCACGCTGCTCTATCGCGGTGATCTGTTCCTGCGCGGTTTCGATGGTTCGGTGCGCACGCACCTTAAGGAAGAACTGGAAAAGCGGGGCATGAACCTGCAGTTCAACGCCGATATCCAACGCATCGACAAGCTCGAAGACGGCACCCTCAAGGCCACCCTCAAGGACGGCCGCGAACTGGTCGCCGACTGCGTGTTCTACGCCACCGGCCGCCGCCCCATGCTGGACAACCTGGGGCTGGAAAACACCGGCGTCGAGCTGGATGAGCGTGGCTTCATTCGCGTCGATGAGCAGTACCAGACCACGGCGCCGTCGATCCTGGCCATCGGCGACGTGATCGGCCGCGTGCAACTGACCCCCGTAGCGCTGGCCGAAGGCATGGCCGTGGCGCGGCGGCTGTTCAAGCCGGAGCAGTACCGCCCGGTGGATTACCAGAACATCCCGACTGCGGTATTCAGCCAGCCGCCGATCGGCACCGTCGGTCTGACCGAAGAGCAGGCGCTCGACGCCGGTCACAAGGTCACGATCTTCGAAAGCCGCTTCCGCGCCATGAAGCTGACGCTGACCGAGATTCAGGAGAAAACCCTGATGAAACTGGTGGTCGACGCCGAAACCGACAAAGTACTGGGCTGCCACATGGTTGGCCCGGATGCTGGCGAGATCATTCAAGGCTTGGGCATCGCCCTCAAGGCTGGCGCCACCAAGCAACAATTCGATGAAACCATCGGCGTGCATCCAACGGCTGCTGAAGAGTTCGTCACCCTGCGCACTGCTACTCGCTGATCGGCGCGTTCACTGTTCAAAGCAACGGGTTGCGCTATCAGGCGCAATCGGTTGCTCAGCCGATTCCCTTCTATTAATGATCTGCGGTTATAGCCAAAACCAATCACAAGCATGAGCTTTGCCAATGAGCCTTTGGCAGGAACAGTCGGTAGGATTCACTCCATCAACTGATTCCAACCCCATGAAGGAGCGTCTCTCATGCCGATCATCAACAGTCAGGTCAAACCGTTCAACGCCACCGCCTACCACAAGGGCGAGTTCGTCCAGGTCAGCGAAGCCGACCTGAAAGGCAAGTGGTCCGTCGTGTTCTTCTACCCGGCCGACTTCACCTTCGTTTGCCCAACCGAACTGGGTGACCTTGCCGACAACTACGCCGAATTCCAGAAGCTGGGCGTTGAGATCTATGGCGTCTCGACCGACACCCACTTCACCCACAAGGCCTGGCACGACACCTCGGACACCATTGGCAAGATCCAGTACCCGCTGATCGGTGACCCGACTCACATCATCTCGCGCAACTTCGACGTGCTGATCGAAGAAGCCGGCCTGGCCGATCGCGGTACCTTCGTGATCAACCCGGAAGGCCAGATCAAGATCGTCGAACTGAACGACGGTGGTGTTGGCCGCGACGCGACCGAGCTGCTGCGCAAGGTCAAAGCCGCCCAGTACGTTGCCGCCCACCCAGGCGAAGTCTGCCCGGCCAAGTGGAAAGAAGGCGAAGCCACTCTGGCACCATCGCTGGACCTGGTTGGCAAGATCTAAGGTCATGCCGATCTTCCGGGCGGTAAGCAGCCGCCACAGCTGAAGTTCTCACCGCCCCGTAAAACGCCCGGGCGCTATCGCCTGGGCGTTTTTGTATCCGAGTTTTGAAAAGGAATCGCCCGTATGTTGGACGCCACGCTTAAATCGCAACTGAAAACCTACCTGGAGCGGGTCACCCAGCCGATCGAGATCGTTGCTTCCCTCGACGACGGCGCGAAGTCCCGCGAATTGCATGACTTGCTGGTAGAAATCGCCAGCCTGTCGAACCTTATTACCCTCAGCGCCGATGGCAGCGATGCGCGTCGCCCATCGTTTTCGCTGAACCGCCCTGGGGCCGATATCAGCCTGCGCTTCGCTGGCATCCCCATGGGCCATGAATTCACCTCCCTGGTGCTGGCCCTGCTGCAAGTCGGTGGCCATCCTTCCAAGGCCAGCGCCGAGGTCATCGAGCAGATCCAGGCGCTGGAGGGTGAGTTCATCTTCGAGACCTATTTCTCGCTGTCTTGCCAGAACTGCCCTGACGTTGTTCAGGCGCTGAACCTGATGGCGGTGCTCAACCCCAACGTGCGCCACGTGGCGATCGACGGCGCCTTGTTCCAGGAGGAGGTCGAGTCGCGCAAGGTGATGGCGGTGCCGAGCATCTACCTCAACGGTGAAGTCTTCGGCCAGGGCCGCATGGGCCTGGAAGAAATCCTCGGCAAGATCGACACTAACGCGGGCAGTCGCCAGGCCGAGAAAATCAACGCCAAAGCGGCGTTCGATGTGCTGGTCGTCGGCGGTGGCCCGGCTGGCGCAGCTGCAGCGATCTATGCAGCGCGCAAAGGCATTCGTACCGGCGTCGCCGCTGAACGCTTCGGTGGCCAGGTCCTCGACACCTTGGCCATCGAAAACTTCATCTCGTTGCAGGAAACCGAAGGGCCGAAGTTGGCCACGGCGTTGGAAGAACACGTCAAGCAGTACGACGTCGACATCATGAACCTGCAGCGCGGTGAAGCCTTGATCCCGGCCACCGATGGCGGCTTGCACGAAGTCCGCCTGGCCGGCGGCGCTTCGCTCAAGGCCAAGACGGTGATTCTGGCGACCGGTGCGCGCTGGCGGGAAATGAACGTGCCGGGCGAGCAGGAATACCGCGCACGGGGCGTGGCCTACTGCCCGCACTGCGATGGTCCGCTGTTCAAGGGCAAGCGCGTGGCGGTGATCGGCGGGGGCAACTCTGGCGTTGAAGCGGCGATCGACCTGGCTGGTATCGTCGCCCAGGTGACGCTCATCGAGTTCGATAGCCAGTTGCGTGCCGACGCGGTCTTGCAGCGCAAGCTGCACAGCTTGCCGAACGTCAAGGTGATTACCAGCGCATTGACCACCGAGGTGGTCGGTAACGGTGAGAAGGTCACAGGCTTGCGTTACCAGGATCGCACCAGCGAGGCGCTGCATGACCTGGAGCTGGAAGGCATCTTCGTGCAGATCGGTCTGTTGCCCAATACCGATTGGCTCAAGGGTACCGTCGAGCTGTCGCCGCGCGGCGAGATCATCGTCGACGCCAAGGGTCAGACCAACGTGCCAGGCGTGTTCGCCGCAGGTGACGTGACTACGGTCCCTTACAAGCAGATCGTCATCGCGGTCGGCGAGGGTGCCAAAGCGTCGCTGGCAGCGTTCGACCACCTGATCCGCACGTCAGCGCCGGCGTAGGTCTGCTGACGACTTGTAAAATCGAGCAAGACAACAGCACGAGTGGGCCAACTGAAGGTGTCTATGCTTAACGGCAGACACCTTCAGGACGTTCTTATGACCCTCATCAGCCGCGAGCCCTGGTGGCTAGTTCCGCCCAAGCCCGGTCAGCACGAACAAGATCTGCACTGGGGCTATCTGGAAATCTACGCCGACGGCCGTACCGTGTTCGTCGATCAGCGTCCTACCGACCAAGAACTGGCAGAACGTAAAAGCTGCCGACACTTCCCAGAGCTGGAGCGCTAGCGGCTTAGCCTTCGAGCTCGGCCAGACGCGCTTCCAGCGCGGCGACCCGCGCTTCCAGCGCCTCGATGCGCTCATCGGCGATGCCGCCAGTCGTGCTGCGCGCGCCGCCTTCCTGTTGCCGCGCAGCCAGGATCGACTCGATCTCCGCCGGCTCACCCAAGGCATGGGTGTAGCGGTCCTCGCGCTGGCCTGACTGGCGCGGCAGATGCAGCGCCAGGCCGCGGGAAACCAGGCGTTCGAGCTGATGCTGGATCTGCTCGGTGTCATCGAATTCATGCAGGCGATTGCTGCGCGCCAGCAGCTCGCCAAGGGTCTGCGGCCCGCGCAGGAACATCAACCCCATCAGCACCACTTGCGCCGGTACCAGTTCGAGGGCTTTGTCCACGCGGTGTTCCCAGCGGTCGGCGCGGCTGCCCATTTGCAAGCGTGTCATGGCTTGCCCTTCGAGCGCGCGCAGGGCCTGGCCGACCTGCCCCTGGCTGAGATTCATCACTGGCTCGCGACTGGTTTTCTGGTTGCACGCCAGCACCAAGGCATTGAGGGTCAGCGGGTAGCTTTCCGGGCTGGTGGCCTGCTTTTCGATCAGCGCGCCGAGGATGCGGATCTCGATGCTGCTCAAGCGGCCTTCGCCGGTAGTGGGATGCTCTGACATGGCCCTGTCTCATACGGGTGGGAAGGCCACTAGCGTAGGTAAAGCCTCGAGCTTAAGCAATCCGTCCGCCAACCGGCTACGGGGCCGCCATGCAGCCCCGACGGCGATCACGCGCTGCGCCGCGCCTGTCCCTCGCACGCCGCTGCGGTGAACAGCACATCGGTCGAGGAGTTGAGCGCCGTTTCTGCCGAGTCCTGGAGCACGCCGATGATGAAGCCTACGGCGACCACCTGCATGGCGATTTCGCTAGGAACGCCAAACAGGCTGCAGGCCAGCGGGATCAGCAGTAGCGAGCCGCCGGCCACGCCCGAAGCACCGCACGCGCAGATCGCTGCGACCACGCTCAGCAACACCGCGGTCGGCAGGTCGACGGCGATGCCCAGCGTGTGCACCGCGGCCAGGGTCAGCACGGTGATGGTGATCGCCGCGCCCGCCATGTTGATGGTGGCTCCCAACGGTATCGACACCGAATAGGTGTCTTCATGCAGCCCCAGGCGTGCCGACAACGCCAGGTTCACCGGAATGTTCGCCGCCGAGCTACGGGTGAAAAACGCCGTGATGCCGCTTTCGCGCAGGCACATCAGGGTCAGTGGGTAGGGGTTGCGGCGGATTTTCCAGAACACGATCAATGGGTTCATCACCAGCGCCACGAACAGCATGCAGCCGATCAGCACACCCAACAGGTGCAGGTAGCCGAGCAGGGCAGCAAAGCCCGATTGCGCCAAGGTCGAACTGACCAGGCCAAAGATACCCAATGGCGCGAAGCGGATGACCACGCGCACGATCAGGGTCACTCCGTTGGACAGGTCATCGACCACCGTGCGGGTCGTCTCGCCGGCATGTCGCAGAGCAATGCCCAGGCCGATGGCCCAGGTCAGTACGCCGATGAAGTTGGCATTGAGCAAGGCGTTGACCGGGTTGTCGACCGCACTCAGCAACAGGTTCTGCATCACTTCGCCGATGCCGCCCGGCGCGCTGAGGGTTGCCTCGCTGGCGTTGAGCACCAGGTGCGATGGAAACAGCATGCTGGCGACCACGGCCACGACGGCGGCGGCGAAAGTACCCAGCAGATACAGCCAGAGAATGGGGCGGATGTGGGTTTCCTGGCCATGGCGATGATTGGCGATCGAGGCCATGACCAGAATGAACACCAGCACCGGCGCCACTGCCTTCAAGGCACTGACGAATACCTTTCCGAGAAAGGCCAGGTCGCGGGCGAGGGCGGGTGCCAGCAGTGCCAGGGCAATACCGGCAACCAGGCCGATGACGATCTGAGTCACCAGGCTGGTGCGCTTGAGGAGACGGAAAACAGGTGTCATGTGCGGCGTGATCTCGGCAGTCAGCAAAAAGGGCGCAACTTTACCATAGACCCCAGCGGCGCAAAGTCAGCCTTGTCACCAGTGAAACAGCTCGCGGCGCGCGCCTTCGGTGATGGCCACGATCCCAGGGTGCTTGACCTTGCGTTCCACCGAGATGGCGTAGAATGACTCCAGCACCGCCTCGGTCTGGCCGATCAACTGCACGCCATACTGTCGGCACACCTCATCGGCGATCACGCTGGGGGCGACGAAAATGCCGCTGCCCGACTGACCGAAGGCCTGCATCAGTGCGCTGTCGTCGAACTCGCCGACGATCCGAGCCTGCACCTGCTGCTCGCCCAGCCAGCGCAGCAGGCGGCTACCGACCACGGTTTCCGGGCCGGGAATCAGCAGCGGCGCGTCTTGCAGGCAGGCAGGAAAGACGCCGCCATGCTGTTTGGCCAGGGCCGGTGTGGCGAAAAAGCTCAATCCGCATTCCCCCAGCTTTTGGCTATACCCCTTGATGTCCAGATGGCCGGGCATCGGGCTGTCGGAGATCACCAGGTCCAGGCGCTGGATCGCCAGGTCTGCCAGCAGTCGCTCCAGTTTGTCTTCGCGGCAGTTGATGCGCAGCACTTCGTCAAGCGCCATGGTCGGGGCCAGCAAGCGATAGACAATCGACTTGGGGACCACGTCGGCCACTCCGACGCGAAACAGAATCTGCTCTTGTGGGCCAGCCCTGAGCATCGCCTCGAGCTCATTGCCGATCTGAAACATCTGCTCGGCATGGACCAGCGTCTGGCGACCCGTTTCGGTCAGCTCCAACTGCCGGCCCACGCGCTGAAACAATTCCAGCCCGTAGGTCTGCTCGAACAAACCGATCTGCCCGCTGATGGTCTGCGCCGTAAGGTTCAACTGCTCGCTGGCGCGGGTAATGCTGCCGGTCTTGGCGACAACCCAGAAATAGTGCAGCTGACGGTAGTTGAGCACAAAATTCCCCGATTCGTAAAAACCGAAGTATACACGCTGAAAATACGAATTTTCCTGAAGTATGCCGCTGGCTAGACTGCTTACCCATCAGGCGCCGAGCGCCGGCGGAAATATTCGAGCGAGGACACTATGCTGCACTTCAAAGCCATCGGTACACCGCTGGTCCTGACCCTGGCGTTGCTGGCACTGGCCGGTTGCGACCAGGCCGAAAAATCTGCCCAGCAGATGCTTGACCAGGCGGCGCAGTCGGCCAAGCAGGCCATCGACGACACCAACAAGGCCGCTCAGCAGGCGTTGAATGAAGCGATCGGGGGCGAGGCGCGCAAGCCCAAGGCCGCTGATGCAACCGCAACGACCGAAGAAATTTAACCTCATCACCGCTGCAGGATTAGAACAATGGAATACTTGCTGGAACTCGCCGCTAGCCCAACTGCCTGGGTCGCCCTGGCCACGCTGGTCGCCATGGAAGTGGTGCTGGGCATCGATAACCTGATCTTCATTTCGATCCTGACCAACAAGCTGCCCGTGGAATATCGCTCCAAGGCACGGCGAATCGGCATCAGCATGGCGTTGGTGATGCGCCTGGCACTGCTCAGCACGGTGGCCTGGATCGTCCAGCTGACCGACCCGGTGTTCGAGGTATTCGGAAATGCGTTTTCCTGGAAAGACGTGATTCTGATCGCCGGTGGCCTGTTCCTGTTGTGGAAAGCCACCCGGGAAATTCACGAGAACGTCGACCCGCATGGCGCCAAGGAGGAGGCTAAGGTGTCGTCAACGGTCACATTGGGCTTTGCCGCTGCAATTTTCCAGATCCTGCTGCTGGACATCGTCTTCTCGGTCGATAGCATCATCACCGCCGTGGGTATGACCGAGCACCTGCCGATTATGATCATCGCGGTAGTGGCGGCGGTGATCGTAATGATGGTGGCAGCAGACCCACTGGCCAACTTCATCAACGACAACCCGACCGTGGTGATGCTGGCCCTGGGCTTCCTGATCATGATCGGCATGACACTGATCGCCGAAGGGTTCGGCGCCCATGTGCCGAAGGGTTATGTCTATGCAGCGATGGCGTTCTCGACGGCTATCGAGGTGCTCAACATCCTGGCGCGACGGGCGCGTCTGAAGCGTGATGCTGCGCAGGGCTGATGGCGTAATGCGGGGGCGCCCAGCGCCCCGTTGCATTGACTAAAGCGATAGCAGGAACATCAGTGCATCACGGCCTGTGGCCGCGGTTTGAGCTTGGGCTGCGCCTTCACCACCGGTTCGGGCGGCAGGTCGGCATGCTGCGAGTGACGCCGCACGATCCGCAGTACACCCCAGAGCATGGCGGCTGCGACGCTAAGCCACATGCTCACCAACATCAGAATTGCCATGGTCAGGCTCATGTGTGCCTCCTTCTCTTGGGCCAACTTGTGGTTTGCCCTCCAGACACTTCATTAGTCTAGCTGCCCGTCTGGGACGTTCCATCGGCTTTTAGTCGATGGAACGTCGGAGCGATGCCTGCCGCTTGTCAGACTGTACCCGGTGCGGTGGTCCCACTATGATCGGTAGCCAATGTCAGGCGCTGTCTGCCCGACCTCTGAACAAGCGAGTGTTCATGGAGCATCATTTCTGCAAACGCTTGGCCCGCGTCTCGCGTCATCTGTTGCTCACTGGCCTGCTGGCTGGCGCCCTGGCAGGCTGTGCGGGCACGCCCCCGACAGGGCTCAAAGGCCTGCCGCAACGGGTCGAGATCAGCAGCGTGCCGTTTTATCGCGGCAACGCCAACCACAGCGGCGCGATGGCGCTTGCAGCCTTGCTTTCGCAACAAGGCGCGCCTATCACCCCTGGGTTGCTGGACAAGCCGCTCAACCTACCTGAAGGTGCCGACGCACTGGCCACCGGCATCCCGCAGGTCGCACGCGCATACGGCAAACTGGTGTACCCGCTGGACAAGCAGCTCGATGCCTTGCTCGTGCAAGTGGCGGCCGGTAATCCGGTGCTGCTGCGTTATCAGGAAGGCTCGGCGTGGTGGAGCGAGCCGCGGTACGCGGTGTTGATCGGCTACGACACCTACAAGAAGCGCGTGCTGCTGCGCTCAGGCATGCAGCGTCGCCAGCTCATGGGGTTTGACGACTTTGCCCAGAACTGGGCGAAGGAAGGGAGTTGGGCGGTGCTGGTGCAACCACCGCGGCAGTTGCCGGCCCAGGTGGATCGCCAGCGCTGGCTGCAAGCTGCCGACGCTTTGGCTAGGGCCGGCCAGGAAGGGGCCGCGAAGCAGGCGGTGGCCAGCCTCGAAAACGCGCGCTGACACCTGGCGCTTCGCCCATCGAGCGAAGCGCCAGTTCACGCTTGGGCTCAGAAGCCCAAGCGATCGCGCAGGCTGTAGTACCAGGCGCCGATGGCGCTGAACGGCACGCGGAGCATCTGCCCACCTGGGAACGGGTAGTGCGGCAAGCCGGCAAAGGCGTCGAAACGCTCGGCCTGGCCACGCAAGGCCTCTGCAAGCACCTTGCCTGCCAGGTGCGTGTACGTGACGCCATGGCCCGAGCAGCCCTGGGAGTAATAGATGTTGTCGCCGATGCGACCGACCTGCGGCAGCCTCGACAGGGTCAGCAGGAAGTTGCCGGTCCAGGCGTAGTCGATCTTGACGTTCTTCAGCTGCGGGAACGCCTTGAGCATCTTTGGCCGGATGATCGCTTCGATATTGGCCGGATCGCGTGCACCGTATACCACGCCACCGCCGAAGATCAGGCGCTTGTCGCCGGTCAGGCGGTAGTAGTCGAGCAGGTAGTTGCAGTCTTCCACGCAGTAGTCCTGCGGCAGCAGGGTGCGCGCCAGCTCTTCGCCCAGCGGCTCGGTGGTGATCACCTGGGTGCCGCATGGCATCGATTTGGCCGCCAGCTCAGGCACCAGGTTGCCCAGGTAGGCATTGCCGGCGACGATGATGTACTTGGCACGAACTTTACCTTGCGGGGTGTGCACCACCGGGTTGGCACCACGCTCGATGCGCACCGCCGGCGTCTGCTCATAGATGATGCCACCCAGCGACTCGACCGCTGCCGCTTCACCCAAGGCCAGGTTCAGCGGGTGGATGTGGCCACCGCTCATGTCCAGCATGCCGCCGATATAGCTCTCGCACGCCACCACTTCACGGATGCGTTTCTGGTCCATCAGCTCCAGTTGGTTATGGCCGAAGCGTTCCCACAGGCGCTTCTGCGATTCCAGGTGGCCCATCTGCTTGGCGGTCAGCGCGGCGAAGACCCCGCCGTCCTTGAGGTCACACTGGATGTTGTACTTGGCCACGCGCTCGCGGATGATGCGCCCACCTTCGAAGGCCATCTGGCCCAGCAGCTGAGCCTGCTTGGGGCCGACGGTACGCTCGATCACGTCGATATCGCGGCTGTAGCTGTTGACGATCTGGCCGCCGTTGCGGCCCGAAGCGCCGAAGCCGACTTTGGCAGCTTCGACGATGCTCACCTTGAAGCCGTTTTCGAGCAGGAACAGCGCGCTGGAAAGGCCGGTGTAGCCGGCGCCAATGATACAGATGTCGGTTTCCACCTCACCCTGCAGCGCCGGACGTGGCGGCACCGGGTTGGCCGAGGCGGCGTAGTAGGACTGGGGGTAGGGGGTGTTAGCCATGCTGCAGGAACCTCGTGTTTTATATTTTTAACGAATGTACCGATGCTATCAATAATAATAAACACCCGCTAGTCGTCTGTTAAAAATCCGTTACCCCCTGGGCGCCGCTAGCTATCTATAAACAGTTTAAGATTCAGTGGCTTAGCGTAAAAAAAAGTATTGACAGCAGTTATGGAATGCGTAGAATGCGCACCAACACGACAGGCACATAGCTCAGTTGGTTAGAGCACCACCTTGACATGGTGGGGGTCGTTGGTTCGAGTCCAATTGTGCCTACCAAACAAAGTCCCGTTTCACGGGCATCAGAAAGGGCGATCCGAAAGGGTCGCCCTTTTTGCATGGTTGCCGCGGCGGCGGAAACGCGCGCCCTAGGCAACGTGTTGAAAGTTTTGATTTTTTTGAAAAAAATGCTTTACAGGTGTGCGTCCGATCACTAATATGCGCACCACACGACAGGCACATAGCTCAGTTGGTTAGAGCACCACCTTGACATGGTGGGGGTCGTTGGTTCGAGTCCAATTGTGCCTACCAAACAAAGCCCCGTTTTACGGGCATCAGAAAGGGCGATCCGCAAGGGTCGCCCTTTTTGCTTTCCGCTTGCTCACGAAGCAGCGTGTAACCTTTGGTCGCGGGCGGTGACTGCTGTGGCCGTGATAGAATCCGCCCCTTCGAATCTGGAGGTACGCGCGTGCGCAAACTGGTGGTGGTGTTGGCAGTGATGGCCCTGGTCGGCTGCGAAAACGAGGTCGAAGGCGTGCACAAGCAGGTCGCAGAGCACCTGCCCAATCCTGGCACCGCCAAGTTCGGCAACGTGCGCATCGACACGAAAGGCACCATTTGCGGCCAGGTGCGTAGCAAGGATGACGCCGGCCAGTACCTGGCTTATCGCAGCTACGTCGCAGTCAAGACTGGCGACGGCCAATACCAGATCATCGTCGCCGACGGCAGCAACGAACTGCGTATCCGCGAATACTGCGGCGGCGCAGAGCTGCAACGGCGCGCCGACGCACTGGCCGATCAGCCGGCCCCTGAAGGGTGGGATGTCGAGGTGATCCAGGGCGCCAACATGGGCGCGCTGAGCGACATGACTGCACGCTTGATCGAGAAGGGCATTGCCTCTTCGGTGGAATACCGTGAGGGCAAGCCAGTGGTGTTGCTCGGCCCATTCCCCAGCAAGGCTGAGGCACAGGCGCGCCAGGCCGAAGTCATGGCCAAACTGGGTACCGATTCTGTGGTCATCCAGCACGGCGCGCAGCGTTAACTGTTATCTGTAGGCTTCCCCGGCTATGCTTGCCTTGAGCAAGCCAAACGGGGAGGGCCTCATGTCTACGCTGGAACGGGCCATTGCCGTAGCCGCCAAGGCGCACGAAGGCCAATGTGACAAAGGCGGAGCGGCCTACATTCTGCATCCGCTGCGGGTCATGATGCGGGTGAGCACGCCGGAGCAGCGTATCGTTGCCGTGCTGCACGATGTCCTTGAAGACACTTCGATGACCCTTTCGGACTTGGCCCGTGAGGGCTTTCCTCTGAAAATCCTTGCCGCCTTGCTGGCCCTGAGCCGTCACAGCGGCGAAAGCTACCAGGACTTCGTCGTGCGCCTGGGTAGCGACCCCTTGGCGCGCACGGTCAAACTGGCCGACCTGGCCGACAACAGTGACCTCACGCGCATCGCCATACCTGGCCCGGCCGACCTGGCGCGCCTGGCCCGTTACCGTGAAGCCAGCGCTTACCTGCAGGCGCTGGCCTGAGCTTCAGTCGTCCTTGGGGACTGTCCAGAACAGCTGAACGCCGCCGTCATCGCGGTGGGCGAGGGTAACGTTATCGTTTTCGGCGATTTCCTCGAGCAGTGTTTCCCAGTCGTCTGGCGATTCGTGTTCCAGGCGGAAGATCAATGCGGCACGGCTGCGCTGGGCCAGGGGGTTGTTGATGATCTTCTGAATGCGCAGGCCCATTTGCTGGTAACTGCTGGCAGCTGCGGATGCGGTAGTGGCCACGGGTGGCGATTCCTTGTTGTGCTGTACGTGCGTACAGTATTTCACGGCAGGTGTTTTCGCAACTGGTACACTGACGCTTCGCTGTTCTTTCTACGGAGTCTGTTGATGAGCGCCCTTACTTTCCGCCAACCCCGCCTGCAAGACGCTGAACGCTGCTTCGACATCGAGATCAGCGCCTATGAAGGCGACGAGGCGGCAACCCTCGACAAGATCCGCACGCGGATCAGCCAATACCCCCAAGGGTTTCTATTGCTGGAAGAACAGCAGGGCATCGTCGGCTTCATCAACAGCGGCTGCGCCCATCAGGTAGTGATGTCGGACGAGGCGTTCAAGGAGCTTGTCGGGCACGACCCAGACGCGCCCAATGTGGTCATCATGTCGGTCGTGGTCGACCCCGCTCACCAGGGCAGAGGTTATGCCGGCCAGCTGATGACAGCGTTCATTGCGCAGATGAAAGGGTACGGCAAGCAGACCATTCATTTGATGTGCAAAGAACAGCATGTGCAGCTGTACCGCAAGATGGGCTATCGGTACGTTCAGCCATCGCCTTCGGAACATGGCGGCATGGCCTGGCACGAGATGGTCATGGAGCTGTAACGCGTAGCGCATGGTGATGAAAAATGGGGCGCTGCTGCGCCCCATTTTGATTTCTCGGGATGGATCAGTATTCCCAGAAAATCCGCTGCAGCTCCTTGCTGTCTTGGGTCTTGGTCAATGCCACCATCGCCAGAATCCGCGCCTTCTGCGGGTTCAAGTCATGCGCCACGATCCAGTCGTTCTTGTCGTCCGGCTGCTCGGCATTGCGCAGCACGAAGCCACCCTGGTTGACGTGGGACGAGCGAATGATCTGCACACCGTTCTTGCGCAGCTCCTGCAGGGCGGGGACCACGCGCGAGGACACCGAGCCGTTGCCGGTGCCAGCGTGGATCAAAGCCTTGGCGCCATTTTGCGCCAGCGCCTTGTAGGCGGTGTCGGTCACGTTGCCGTAGCCATAGGCGATATCGACCTGGGGCAGGCTGCTGATTTGCTTGATGTCGAACTCCGAGTTGCTGGTGTGGCGCTTGGCCGGCAGGCGGAACCAGTACGATTTGCCTTCGACCACCATGCCCATTGGGCCCCAGGCGCTCTTGAAAGCTTCGGTCTTGATATTGACCGACTTGCTCACGTCGCGACCCGATTGAATCTCGTCATTCATGGTCACCAACACGCCCTTGCCGCGCGATTGCTTGTCGCCCGCCACGGCCACGGCGTTGTACAGGTTGAGCATACCGTCGGCGGACATTGCGGTGCCTGGGCGCATGGAGCCGACCACCACGATAGGCTTATCGGTCTTCTCCACCAGGTTGAGGAAGTAGGCGGTTTCTTCCAGGGTGTCGGTACCGTGGGTGATGACGATGCCATCGACGTCGGCGCTGTCAGCGAGCTCGGCCACGCGTTTGGCCAGTTTCAGCAGGTCATCGTTGCTGATGCTTTCGGAGGCGATCTGCATGACTTGCTCGCCGCGTACATTGGCGACGTCCGCCAGCTCCGGTACGCCGGCGATCAGCTTGTCGACGCCCACCTTGGCGGCCTGGTAAGTGGCGCTGTTGGCAGCGCTGGCGCCGGCCCCGGCAATCGTGCCGCCGGTGGCCAGAATCACCACGTTGGCAAGTTTCTGTTGGGTTTCGGCTTCCTTGGCCGAGGCAGTGGTCGGCAGGATCAGCAGCAGCGCCAAGGCGCTGGGTGCGAAGGTTTTCAGTGCAGCATTCATGATTATTGTTCTCTCTCGTCCAATTGAGCTGTGTTGCAGGCACAAGCGAGGCAGGTTTCGTACCAACCCCGGAAGCGTGCGCAATCTGGGGCGCTGGGCACGCTCTGCATCCGGAACCCCGAACAAGCATAGGAAAAATTGTTCGGTTTTTCGGAGAATTTCCGGATAATCAATCAAGACGTCCGCCTCGCAGGCCCTGGCAAAACGCATTTGACAAAGAGGGATCTTGTTCCCATAGTTAGCCAGCGCAAACGTTTGCGATCCGATAAAAAAACAAGATTCGGAGTCATATTTCATGAAGCTGCCATTCCCCGGTCGTCTCTTGGCCCTCGCCGTCGTCTCCTCGCTGTCCCTGGCTGTGCCGCTGGCGGCTGCCCACGCTGAAGAGCAACCCAAAGTCGCCTTGGTCATGAAGTCACTCGCCAATGAGTTTTTCCGCACCATGGAAGACGGTGCCAAGGACTATCAGAAAGCCCATCCTGCTGATTTCGAGCTGGTGGCCAACGGCATCAAGAACGAAACCGACACAGGTGAGCAGATTCGCATCGTCGAGCAAATGGTCAATTCCGGCGCCAAGGCGCTGGTGATCGCGCCAGCTGACTCCAAGGCACTGGTTTCGGCGGTGAAAAAGGCCATGGACAAAGGCGTGATCGTGATCAACATCGACAACCGCCTGGACCCCGAGCTGCTCAAGAGCAAAGGCATCAGCGTTCCCTTCGTCGGCCCGGATAATCGCAAGGGCGCACGCATGGTCGGCGAATACCTGGCCCAGCAGAAGCTCAAGGCCGGTGATCAGGTCGGCATCATCGAAGGCGTGCCAACCACCACCAACGCTCAGCAGCGTACCGCCGGTTTCAAGGACGCCATGACCAGTGCCGACATGAAGATCGTCTCGGTACAGTCCGGCAACTGGGAGATCGACAAGGGTAACGCGGTGGCTGCCTCGATGCTCAACGAGTACCCAGACCTCAAGGCACTGCTGGCCGGCAACGACAGCATGGCACTCGGCGCCGTTTCGGCAGTGCGCGCGGCGGGCAAGACCGGCCAGGTGCAGGTGGTTGGCTACGACAACATCAATGCCATCAAGCCCATGCTCAAGGACGGTCGCGTGCTCGCCACCCTCGACCAGGCCGCTAGCCAGCAGGCGGTGTATGGCATTCAGGCGGCGCTGCAGATCCTCAAGGGCGAGAAACCGAACGTCGACGCCGACAACGTCATTCAGACGCCGGTCGAACTCATCACCCAGCCCTGATCCTCGGGAGTGACGGCCATGCCTGAAGCGGCCAACGAAGTGGTGCTCGCCGCCAGCGCGCTGGGCAAACGCTACGCCCAGCCGGTGCTGGCCGAGGTCAGCCTGAGCCTGCACGCCGGTGAAGTGCTGGCGCTGACCGGTGAGAACGGCGCGGGCAAAAGTACCTTGTCCAAGCTCATCTGCGGGTTGGAAAGCCCCAGCACCGGGCAGATGCATTATCGCGGTCAAGCCTATGCGCCGGCCAGCCGCAGCGAGGCCGAGCGCCTGGGCGTGCGCATGGTGATGCAGGAACTCAACCTGCTGCCAACCTTGACGGTGGCGGAAAACCTGTTCCTCGACAACCTGCCCAGCCGTTTCGGCTGGATCAGCCACAAGCGCCTGCGCCAGCTGGCCACTGCCGCCATGGCCCAGGTCGGGCTCGATGCCATCGACCCTGACACGCCAGTGGGCGAGCTGGGCATCGGTCATCAGCAAATGGTCGAGATTGCGCGCAACCTGATCGGCGATTGCCGCGTGCTGATCCTCGATGAGCCCACGGCCATGCTCACGGCCCGCGAAGTCGAATTGCTGTTCACCCAGATCGAGCGCTTGCGTCAGCGCGGCGTGGCGATCGTGTACATCTCCCACCGCCTCGAGGAATTGCAGCGCGTGGCACAGCGCATCGTCGTGCTGCGCGACGGCACGCTGGTGTGCGACGAGCCGATTCAGCGCTACAGCAGCGCCGAACTGGTCAATCTGATGGTCGGCCGCGAGCTGGGCGAGCACATCGATCTGGGCCGGCGCCGCCTCGGCGCGGCGTTGCTCAAGGTCGACAACCTGTGCCGCGGCGACAAGGTGCGGGATGTATCGCTGCAGGTCAGGGCAGGGGAGATCTTCGGCATCTCCGGGCTGATCGGTGCCGGACGCACCGAGCTGCTGCGCCTGATCTACGGCGCCGACCGCGCCGACAGTGGCAGTATCCAGATTGGCCAGCCACTCCAGGCGGTCAACATCGACTCACCGAAGGCAGCGGTAAAAGCGGGCATTGCCTTGATCACCGAGGACCGCAAGGGCGAAGGCCTGCTGCTGACCCAGTCGATCAGTGCCAACATCGCGCTGGGCAACCTGCCGGCCGTGTCCCGTGCCGGGGTGCTCGATGGCGCGGCCGAACAGGCCTTGGCCGAGCGCCAGATCAGCGCCATGCGCATCCGCAGTGCCAATGCGGCGCAGACGGTGGCAGAGCTGTCTGGCGGCAACCAGCAGAAAGTGGTGATCGGCCGCTGGCTGGAGCGTGATTGCCAGGTGCTGCTGTTCGATGAACCGACCCGCGGCATCGACGTCGGTGCCAAGTTCGATATCTATGGCTTGCTGGCCGAGCTCGCACGCCAGGGCAAGGCCTTGGTGGTGGTGTCCAGCGACCTGCGCGAGTTGATGCTGATCTGCGACCGCATCGCCGTGCTCTCGGCCGGTCGTCTGATCGATACGTTCGACCGTGAGCACTGGAGCCAGGATCAACTGCTCGCTGCTGCCTTCGCCGGTTACCAGAAACGTGATGCCTTGCTGCATGACGCAGCGCCCAGGATGGATGCATGAAAACCACACCACTCGATACAACCGGCGCCCCGGCGCGTCGCAGCGGCACCTATTTCGGCCTGGGCACCTACCTGGGCTTGGCCGGCGCCTTGCTGGCGATGATCGTGCTGTTCTCGTTCTTGAGCAGCCACTTCTGGTCGTACGCCACCTTCAGCACCTTGGCCAACCAGATCCCTGATCTGATGGTGCTGGCCGTGGGCATGACCTTCGTGCTGATCATCGGTGGCATCGACCTGTCGGTCGGCTCGGTGCTGGCCCTCGCAGCCTCGACCGTCAGCGTGGCGATGCTGGGCTGGGGCTGGAGCGTGCTGCCGGCGGCCTTGCTGGGTATGGCCATCGCGGCCCTGGCCGGCAGCATCACCGGTGCCGTCACCGTTGCCTGGCGCATCCCGTCCTTCATCGTGTCGCTCGGTGTGCTGGAGATGGCCCGAGGCCTGGCCTATCAGTTCACCGATTCGCGCACCGCTTACATCGGCGATGCCTTCGCCTGGTTTTCCGAGCCGTTCGCCTTCGGCATTTCGCCGGCCTTCGTGATTGCCTTGCTGGTCATCGTACTGGCGCAGCTGGTGCTCACCCGGACGGTGTTCGGCCGCTACCTGATCGGTATTGGCACCAATGAAGAGGCTGTGCGTCTGGCGGGTATCGACCCGCGGCCTTACAAGGTCTTGGTGTTTGCCCTGATGGGCCTGCTCGCGGGCCTGGCCGCGCTGTTTCAGATTTCGCGCCTGGAGGCCGCCGACCCCAACGCAGGTTCGGGCCTGGAGCTGCAGGTGATCGCTGCTGTGGTGATTGGCGGCACCAGCCTGATGGGCGGGCGCGGCTCGGTGATCAGCACGTTCTTTGGTGTGCTGATCATCTCGGTGCTCGCCGCAGGGCTTGCGCAGATCGGTGCTTCCGAGCCCACCAAGCGCATCATCACCGGGGCGGTGATCGTCATCGCCGTGGTGCTCGACACCTACCGTAGCCGGCGTGCAGGCCGGCGGAACTGACAACATGGCCACCATCAAAGATGTCGCTGCCCTGGCGGGCATTTCCTACACCACGGTGTCGCATGTGCTGAACAAGACGCGTCCGGTCAGCGAGCAGGTCCGGCTCAAGGTAGAGGCCGCGATCCTCGAGCTCGACTACGTGCCCAGCGCCGTGGCGCGCTCACTCAAGGCGCGCAGCACGGCGACCATCGGCCTGCTCGTGCCCAGTAGCGTCAACCCCTATTTCGCCGAATTGGCGCGCGGCATCGAGGATGCCTGCGAACGCAACGGCTACTGCGTGATCCTGTGCAACTCCGATGACAACCCGCAGAAACAGCGCAGCTACTTGCGGGTGTTGCTGGAAAAACGCATCGACGGCCTGGTGGTGGCATCGGTGGGCGAGGACGCCGACCTGTTGCAGAGCCTGGCCGGTGTGCGCACGCCCATGGTCATCGTCGACCGCGAACTCGAGGACGTCGATGCCGATCTGGTGCGCATCGACCACGAACAAGGCGGCTACCTGGCAACCCGACATCTGCTGGATCTGGGTCACCGTGATATCGCCTACATCGGCGGCCCCGCCGAAACCGGTGTCAGTCAGCTGCGCCTGCGCGGTTTTCGCCGGGCGATGGCTGAAGCACAGGTATCGGTCGCCGCCGAGCGCGAGCTGCACTGCGACTTCACCAGCCCCGGTGGCCATGCCGCAGCCGGGCGCTTGCTCGATGGCGAACGCCCGACGGCCATCTTCGCCGGCAATGACATGATCGGTTTCGGCGTGTTGCGTGCGGCAGCCGAGCGCAATATTGACGTGCCCGGTGAGCTGTCGGTGATTGGCTTCGACGACATCGAGCTGAGCCGTTATGTGTACCCACCGTTGACCACCGTGGGTCAATCGATCCGCGAGTTGGGTGAAAGCGCCGCCGCCTTGTTGCTGTCGCGCATCGCCGTGCCACGTGCTGGCGCTGCCGAGCAGCGCATTGTCGAGCCGCGCATCGTGCCGCGCGAATCCACCGGGCCGCGCCCGGATTTGTTCAATGATTACCGCTAAGGAATTGCAATGAGTGCCAAGGTCGTGGTGGTCGGGAGCCTGAATATGGACCTGGTGGCCCGCGCTCAGCGGCTGCCAAGGCCGGGCGAAACCCTTGCCGGGGAGCAGTTTTTCACCGTGCCTGGCGGCAAGGGCGCCAACCAGGCGGTAGCCGTGGCCCGCCTGGGCGCAAGCGTTGCCATGGTGGGCAATGTTGGCGATGACGCCTATGGCCAGCAGTTGCGCCAGGCGTTGCAGGCTGAAGGGGTCGAGTGCCAGGCGGTGAGCGTCTGTCCAGGCAGTTCCAGCGGCGTGGCGCTGATCACGGTCGATGCTGCCAGCCAGAACTGTATCGTCATCATACCCGGCGGCAATGGCCTGCTGACGCCTGCCTCGGTACAGCGTTTCGATGCCCTGCTGCAGGCGGCCGAGGTCATCATCTGCCAGCTGGAAGTGCCTGCCGAGACGGTAGCCTGGACGCTTGCCCGAGGTCGCGAGCTCGGCAAGCAGGTCATCCTCAATCCCGCCCCGGCTACAGGGCCGCTGCCGCCGGATTGGTTCGCCAACATCGATTATCTAACGCCGAACGAAAGCGAGGCCGGGGCGTTGACCGGTGAACCGGTCACCGACCTGGACAGCGCCCGCCGCGCCGGTGAGCGCCTGTTGCACATGGGCGCTGGCAAGGTCATCGTCACCTTGGGCGCGCAGGGCGCATTGCTGGTCGAGCGTGCCGGCAGTCGGCATTTTCCGGCGCCGCACGTGCGACCGCTGGATACCACGGCGGCCGGTGACACCTTCATTGGCGGTTTTGCCGCAGCGCTGGTGCAGGGCCAGACGCAGGACCAGGCCATCGCCTTCGGTCAGCGTGCGGCAGCCTTGTCGGTCACCCGCGCCGGGGCGCAGCCGTCGATTCCGTACCTGGCGGAGCTCATCCCATGAAAAAGACCGCGTTGCTGAACATCGCCCTGTCGCGCACCATCGCCGGGATGGGGCACGGTGACATCTTGGTGATCGGTGATGCCGGGTTGCCGGTACCGCCTGGGGTCGAACTGATTGACCTGGCGTTGTGCCCGGGCATCCCGGATTTCACCAGCGTATTGCGCGCGGTATTGAGCGAGCTGCAGGTGGAGCGGCACGTTCTGGCTGAACAGATGCAAGCGGTGGTGCCGCCGGCGCTGGTCGAGATCGAGCGTCTGAAAGGCAAGCTCGGCAAGCGCGAATGGCTCGATCACGAAGCCTTCAAGCAGCTGACCCGCAATGCCCGGGCCATCGTGCGTACCGGCGAGTGTCAGCCCTACAGCAACATCGCCCTGGTCTCCGGCGTGACCTTTTAACGCCGCATGTTTTCTTTCGGCAACAGGAGTGCCCCATGCTCAAACCACTGCTACAAGGATTGACCCTCATGGCCGCTGCTGCCGCCACCAGCCTGCAGGCCGCCCCGCGCGAGCTGATCATAGACACCGACCCCGGTGCCGATGATGTGGTGGCGCTGTTCCTGGCGATGGCCTCGCGCGAGGAACTCAATATCCGCGCAATCACCACCGTGGCCGGCAACGTGCGCCTGGAAAAAACCTCGCGCAATGCGCGCTTGGCCCGTGAGTGGGCGGGGCGCGAAGACATTCCCGTGTATGCCGGAGCAGGCCGGCCACTGGTGCGCACGCCGATCTACGCCGCAGAAGTCCATGGCGAAGAGGGCCTTACCGGGGTACAGGTGCACGAGCCGAAACAAGCACTGGCAGACGGCAACGCCGTGCAATACCTGATCGATACCCTGGGTCAAGCGCAGCCGCACAGCATTACCCTGGCCATGCTCGGGCCACAGACCAATCTTGCCCTGGCGCTGATTCAGCAGCCAGAGATCGCCAAGGGCATCAAGGAAGTGGTGGTAATGGGCGGCGCGCACTTCAACGGGGGCAACATCACGCCGGCTGCCGAATTCAACCTCTATGCCGACCCGCACGCAGCTGAAGTGGTGCTGGCCAGCGGTGTGCAGCTGACCTATCTACCGCTGGACGTCACGCACAAAGTGCTGACCAGCGATGCGCGGTTGAAACAGCTGGCCGCGGTGAACAACAAGACCAGCAAGCAGGTGGTCGATATCCTCGAGGCCTACATAAAGCACGACATGGACCTGTACGGCATGCCCGGCGGTCCGGTGCACGATGCCAGTGTCATCGCCTATCTGCTCAAGCCTGAGCTGTTCAGCGGCAGACGCATTCACATGAGCGTCGACAGCCGCGAGGGGCCAGGCTTCGGTCAGACCGTCGCTGACTGGTATGGGGTCCTCAAGCAGCCTGCCAACGTGCTGTGGATCAACGCCGGCAACGCTCAAGGATTCTTCGATTTGCTCAGCGAGCGCCTGGCTCGATTGCCATAGCCCCATGCGGCGCGTAGCGCTCGAAGACCTGGTCGATGAAGCTGCGCGCCGCGTCACTGCCGCGGTCGCGCACCAGCAGATCGATGGCAATCAGCAGCAGCTCCTCGGGGGTGCCGGGGCTGTAGGCGCTCTGGCCCTCGGCCCATTTGACCTTGATGTTGGCGTCGATGCTGTGGGTGCTCATGAAGAGGTCTCGCTGGGGCCCGGGGCGGAGGGGCGAACACCGGATCCTGGCGTTCGAAGAAGGCACTGTGCCTTCACTTCCTAAAGTAAATCATGACTTTGCGGCTCGAACCAAGCGACTCGTCGGCTGAGCGGTAAAATTCGGTCACGATTGCCGTTGGCCGAAGCGGGCGCAGTTCGGGCAGACTTGCACGGTTTTGCAACAAACTCTTGGTGGAACTGTCGGATCAGGCAGTTCCCAGATCGATTTTAGGAGGATTCATGTTCCGTACCCGTGCGTTGCTGGCGACCTTGGCGGTTGCTGCTGTGTTGGCTGGTTGCAGCACCGGCGGCAGCTCCGGCGGTGGCCAGGCGGTCGATGGCACAGCCAGCAACGATGGTCGCTGCCAGGCCAGTGGTGCTGATTTTGCCATCGGCAAACAAGGCAGTGCCGACCTGCTCGAGCAAGCACGCAAGGCCAGCGGCTCGCAAATGGCGCGCATTCTCAAGCCGCGCGATGTGGTGACGTTGGAGTACCGCTCCGAGCGCTTGAACCTGAATGTTGACGAGCAGGGTGTGGTAACCCGCGTCAACTGCGGCTGAGAGGTCTGCCCATCGCTCCTGGTGGGCGATGCCAGCCAGAAGGCCATAAAAAAACCCGCCACACGTGGCGGGTTTTTTTACAGCTGCCCGAATTACTCCGGACGAACCTGAGCAGCCTGCATGCCCTTCTGGCCGCGCTCGGCGACGAAGGAAACAGTCTGGCCTTCTTTCAGGCTCTTGAAGCCGTCAGATTCGATGGCTTTGAAGTGTACGAACAGGTCGTCGCCGCCGCCTGCTGGGGTGATGAAGCCGTAGCCTTTCTCATCATTGAACCATTTGACGGTGCCTTGTTGGCGATTGGACATGAGGTGAATCTCCAGAACATTTAGTTTTTTCAGTGGTGCAATGCGGCCGAGGCTACGGAGCACGGGAACATCATAGTCTAATTCTGCGCATCTAGCGCTGTTTACCTTCGCAGGATATTGATCCGAGGCAAATAGTGCGTCGGTCACACCCGCGCCAGGCTCATTTCGGCTTGCAGGCAGCTTGTACGACCGACTGGGCTTTCTGCATCAGCTTGGTGTCCACGCCATCCTTGCTATCCAGGTCCTGAATCTCCTTGTCGGTGAAATTCTGCTTGATCGCCTGGGCACCACAGTCACAGTGCTTCTTGGCGGTCGCGGCATCCAGGCCCTTGTCGGTTGCCACCTGGGTGCATTGGTTCATGTATGCGGCCTCCTTCCCGGCGGGGAAGTTGCCGGCAGTGGCAGCCATCGGTAGCAGCAGGGCGCCAGTGGCCGCCAGGGCCAGAAGAGACGGTACTCGCATAACCAGTTACTCCTTGGGTTAAGGTCTCATCAAGAGTAGGTTGCTTCCCAAGGTCTGATAGGACTTTTCCTGGGTTAGTTCATCCAGGCGATGTAATTTCCAAATATTTCTGCCGGCCCTGCAACCCGCGTGCTAGCATGGTCGGCTTGCAGCTCGCCTCTGGCAGCTTGCAGCTATTTCTCATTTTCCAGTCACTCTGGTTCGTCCTGGCAAGCCGAAAGGCTTCTGCCACTGTGAGGCAGGCTTCCCGGCGGGAAGGCAGGTCGGATCTTGTACTGGCTCATCCCAACCCACGTGACCTTTGGTAGGGGTCACCACTAGGAGAGGAGGCGCCATGCCCGTTATTACTCTTCCCGATGGCAGTCAACGTTCGTTCGATCATGCCGTATCCGTTGCCGACGTCGCCGCATCTATTGGTGCCGGCCTTGCCAAGGCGACCGTGGCCGGCAAGGTCGACGGCAAGCTGGTCGATGCCTGCGACCTGATCCACAACGACGCCACCCTGCAGATCATCACCCCTAAAGATGAAGAGGGACTGGAGATCATCCGTCACTCGTGTGCCCACCTGGTCGGCCACGCGGTGAAACAGTTGTACCCAACCGCCAAGATGGTCATCGGTCCGGTGATCGATGAAGGTTTCTATTACGACATCGCCTACGAGCGGCCCTTCACGCCTGAAGACATGGCTGCCATCGAAAAGCGCATGATGGCGCTGATCGAGAAAGACTACGACGTGGTCAAGAAGATGACCCCGCGTGCAGAGGTCATCGACGTGTTCAAGGCCCGTGGCGAAGACTACAAGCTGCGCCTGGTCGAAGACATGCCCGATGAACAGGCCATGGGCCTGTATTATCACGAAGAATATGTCGACATGTGCCGCGGCCCGCACGTGCCGAACACCCGCTTCCTCAAGGCGTTCAAGCTGACCAAGCTGTCCGGCGCCTACTGGCGCGGCGATGCCAAGAACGAACAGCTGCAACGCGTCTATGGCACCGCCTGGGCCGACAAGAAGCAGCTGGCGGCTTACATCCAGCGCATCGAAGAAGCCGAAAAACGCGATCACCGCAAGATCGGCAAGCAGCTTGACCTGTTCCACCTGCAGGAAGAGGCGCCCGGCATGGTGTTCTGGCATGCCAACGGCTGGACCGTGTACCAGGTGCTCGAGCAGTACATGCGCCAGATCCAGCGCGCCAACGGTTACCAGGAAATCAAGACCCCGCAAGTGGTCGACCGCATTCTCTGGGAGCGTTCCGGCCACTGGTCGAACTATGCCGAAAACATGTTCACCACGTCGTCGGAAAGCCGTGATTACGCGGTCAAGCCGATGAACTGCCCGTGCCACGTGCAGGTGTTCAACCAGGGTCTGAAGAGTTATCGCGACCTGCCGCTGCGCCTGGCCGAATTCGGTGCCTGCCACCGCAATGAGCCGTCTGGCGCCCTGCACGGCATCATGCGCGTGCGCGGCTTCGTGCAGGACGATGCCCACATCTTCTGCACCGAGGAGCAGGTCAAGAAAGAGGCGGCCGACTTCATCAAGCTGACCCTGGACGTCTACAAGGACTTCGGCTTCAGCGACATCGCCATGAAGCTCTCCACCCGTCCGGCCAAGCGTGTCGGCTCCGAGGAGCTGTGGGACCGTGCCGAAGGTGCGCTGGCCGATGCCTTGAACGAATCGGGCCTGGAGTGGGAATACCAACCGGGCGAGGGCGCGTTCTACGGACCGAAGATCGAGTTCACCCTGCGCGATTGCCTGGGCCGTAACTGGCAGTGCGGCACTTTGCAGTACGACCCGAACCTGCCTGAGCGCCTGGACGCCAGCTACATTGCCGAGGACAACAGCCGCGTGCGCCCGGTCATGCTGCACCGCGCCATCCTCGGCTCGTTCGAGCGCTTCATCGGCATGCTGATCGAGCACTACGCCGGTGTGTTCCCCGCATGGCTGGCGCCGACCCAGGCGGTGATCATGAACATCACCGACAAACAGGCCGATTTCGCCCTCCAGGTGGAAAATGCACTGAACGGTAGCGGTTTCCGTGCCAAGTCGGACTTGAGAAATGAGAAGATCGGCTTTAAAATCCGCGAGCATACTTTGCTCAAGGTCCCGTACCTTTTGGTTATAGGGGACCGCGAAGTCGAAACGCAAACCGTCGCTGTGCGTACTCGTGAAGGCGCTGACCTGGGCTCCATGCCCGTCGCCCAGTTCACCGAGCTGCTGACACAAGCGGTTTCCCGGCGTGGTCGCCAAGAATCGGAGTAATGACTATTAAGCGTGAAATGAGAAATGATAAGCGTGCTGTACCGAAGGCCCCGATCAACGAGAATATCTCGGCCCGCGAGGTTCGGTTAATTGGCGCAGACGGCGAGCAGGTTGGCATCGTCTCGATTGATGAAGCGCTTCGTATCGCTGAAGAAGCGAAGCTGGATCTGGTGGAAATCTCTGCAGACGCGGTACCGCCTGTCTGCAAGGTGATGGACTACGGCAAGCACCTCTTCGAGAAGAAGAAGCAGGCCAACGAAGCCAAGAAAAACCAGAAGCAGATCCAGATTAAAGAAATCAAGTTTCGTCCAGGGACGGAAGAAGGGGATTACCAGGTAAAACTACGCAACCTGGTACGTTTCCTTGCCGATGGGGACAAGGCCAAGATCTCTCTGAGATTCCGTGGTCGTGAGATGGCCCACCAGGAGCTGGGCATGGAGCTGTTGAAGCGGGTCGAAGCTGACCTCGTGGAATACGGCACCGTGGAACAGCATCCTAAGATGGAAGGACGCCAGCTTATGATGGTCATCGCCCCCAAAAAGAAGAAGTAATCTCCCGGGCACGGCAGGCCTGATGATTATTGTGTAATTTTATCGAATGCGGAGTTCCAACATGCCAAAAATGAAAACCAAGAGCGGTGCTGCGAAGCGCTTCCTGAAGACCGCTTCCGGCTTCAAGCACAAGCACGCTTTCAAGAGCCACATCCTGACCAAAATGTCGACCAAGCGTAAGCGTCAACTGCGCGGTGCCAGCTTGCTGCACCCGTCCGACGTAGCAAAAGTCGAGCGCATGCTGCGCGTACGTTAATTCTGGTTTAGATAGAGGAAGTTACTCATGGCTCGTGTTAAGCGTGGCGTCATCGCTCGTAAGCGTCACAAGAAAATTCTGAAACTGGCTAAAGGCTACTACGGTGCACGCTCGCGCGTATTCCGCGTTGCCAAGCAGGCTGTCATCAAGGCTGGTCAATATGCCTACCGTGACCGTCGTCAGAAGAAGCGTCAGTTCCGCGCACTGTGGATCGCTCGTATCAACGCCGGTGCCCGCACCAACGGTCTGTCGTACAGCCGTCTGATTGCTGGCCTGAAAAAGGCGTCGATCGAAATCGACCGTAAGGTTCTGGCCGATCTGGCAGTGAACGAAAAAGCGGCGTTTGCTGCGATTGTCGAGAAAGCTAAAGCCGTTCTGGCTTAAGTACCCGCGACAATCACCCGGCGGTGCATGCGCCGCCGGGCATTGAACGTCATCGATAGGGGAAGAGCCTTCAAAGCTCTTCCCCTATTTTCGTATCTGGAGTCTGTACATGGAAAACCTGGATGCGCTGGTCTCGCAAGCCCTGGAGGCTGTCGAGCGCGCTGAAGACATCACTACCCTGGAACAGATCCGGGTTCAGTACCTCGGCAAGAAGGGCGAACTGACCCAGGTGATGAAGACCCTGGGCAACTTGCCAGCCGAACAGCGCCCGCAGGTCGGCGCGCTGATCAACGATGCCAAAGAGCGCGTGACCGTCGTGCTCAACGCACGCAAGGCCGCCTTTGAAGAGGCCGAGCTCAGCGCTCGCCTGGCCGCCGAATGCATCGACGTGACCCTGCCAGGCCGTGGCCAGACCACCGGCGGGCTGCACCCGATCACCCGTACCCTCGAGCGCATCGAACAGTTCTTCACCCACATCGGCTACGGCATCGCCGAAGGCCCAGAGGTCGAAGACGACTATCACAACTTCGAAGCGCTCAACATCCCTGGTCACCACCCGGCCCGGGCGATGCACGACACCTTCTACTTCAATGCCAACATGCTGCTGCGCACCCACACCTCGCCGGTGCAGGTGCGGACCATGGAGTCCAGCCAGCCGCCGATTCGCATTGTCTGCCCTGGCCGCGTGTACCGCTGCGACTCGGATATCACCCACTCGCCGATGTTCCACCAGGTCGAAGGCCTGTTGATCGACCGTGGCATCAACTTCGCCGACCTCAAGGGCACCATCGAAGAATTCCTGCGGGTGTTCTTCGAAAAAGAACTGGCCGTGCGCTTCCGCCCGTCGTTCTTCCCGTTCACCGAGCCCTCGGCGGAAGTCGATATCCAGTGCGTGATGTGTTCCGGCAAAGGTTGCCGTGTGTGCAAGCAGACCGGCTGGCTGGAAGTCATGGGTTGCGGCATGGTCCACCCCAACGTGCTGCGCATGTCTGGCATCGACCCTGATGAGTTCCAAGGCTTTGCCTTCGGCATGGGCGCCGAGCGCCTGGCCATGCTGCGCTATGGCGTCAACGATTTGCGTCTGTTCTTCGATAACGACCTGCGGTTCCTGGCGCAATTTCGCTAGGCCCAATCGACGCACTTTCTAGGAGAACAGCATGAAATTCAGTGAACAGTGGCTGCGCGGTTGGGTAAACCCGCAAGTCTCCCGTGACGAACTGGTCGCCCGCCTGTCCATGGCCGGCCTTGAAGTCGACAGCGTCACCCCCGCTGCCGGCCAGTTCAGCGGCATCGTAGTGGGCGAGATCCTCGCCACCGAACAACACCCAGACGCCGACAAGCTGCGCGTCTGCCAGGTCAGCAACGGTCAGGAAACCTTCCAGGTCGTGTGCGGCGCGCCTAACGCCCGCCCTGGCATCAAGATTCCGTTCGCCATGATCGGCGCCGAACTGCCTGGCGACTTCAAGATCAAGAAGGCCAAGCTGCGCGGTGTCGAGTCGTTCGGCATGCTCTGCTCGGCAGCCGAATTGCAGATCAGCGAAGAGAACGACGGCCTGCTGGAACTGGCAATCGACGCTCCGGTTGGCGAGGATATCCGCCAGTACCTGAGCCTGGACGACGCCAGCATCGAGATCGGCCTGACGCCGAACCGCGGTGACTGCCTGTCCATCGCCGGCCTTGCCCGTGACGTCAGCGCGCTGTATGACGTACCGGTCACCCGCCCGCTGGTGCCAGCCGTTGCGCCTGCGCATGACGAAGTGCGCCCGGTCGAGGTGAGCGCGCCAGCGGCCTGCCCACGTTACCTGGGCCGCGTGATCCGTAACGTCGATTTGAGCAAGCCGACGCCGCTATGGATGGTCGAGCGCCTGCGTCGCAGCGACGTGCGCAGCATCGATGCGGCCGTCGATGTCACCAACTACGTGATGCTTGAGCTCGGTCAGCCGATGCACGCTTTCGACCTCGCTGAAATCAACGGCGGGATTCGTGTGCGCATGGCCGAGGAGGGCGAAAAGCTGGTGTTGCTCGACGGCCAGGAAGTGGCCCTGCGTGCCGATACCCTGGTCATCGCCGACCACACCCGGGCACTGGCGATTGCCGGCGTCATGGGCGGCGAGCACAGCGGTGTGAACACTGAGAAGACCCGCGACCTGTTCCTGGAAAGCGCCTTCTTCGAGCCGATTTCCGTCGCCGGTAAAGCGCGCTCCTACGGCCTGCACACCGATGCCTCGCACCGCTACGAGCGAGGTGTCGACTCGCAACTGGCCCGCGAAGCCATCGAGCGCGCGACTCAGCTGCTGCTTGATATCGTCGGCGGCGAAGCCGGCCCGGTGGTTGAAGCCGTCAGCGAGCAGCACCTGCCGAACATCGCCCCGGTAACCTTGCGCGCTGAGCGCATCAGCCAGATGCTGGGCATGCAAACGGACCCGGCGCAGGTCGAGCAACTGCTCAACAACCTGGGCCTGACGACTCGAGCGGCTGGGGAAGGGCAGTGGACCGTCAACGTGCCAAGCCACCGCTTCGACATCAGCCTGGAAGTCGACCTGATCGAAGAGTTGGCTCGTCTGTACGGTTACAACAACCTGCCCGTGCGTTACCCGCAAGCGCGCCTGGCGCCGCAAGCGCGTCCGGAAACCCGTGGTGAGCTGCCAAACCTGCGTCGCCTGCTGGTAGCCCGTGGCTATCAGGAAGCCATTACCTACAGCTTCATCGATCCCAAGCTGTTCGAGCTGTTCAGCCCAGGCGTCGAGCCGCTGTTGCTGGCCAACCCGATCTCCAATGACATGGCCGCCATGCGCGCCTCGTTGTGGCCCGGCCTGGTCAAGGCGCTGCAGCACAACCTCAACCGCCAACAAGACCGCGTGCGCCTGTTCGAAAGTGGTCTGCGTTTTGTCGGCCAGCTCGGCGATCTGCAGCAGCAGCCAATGATCGCCGGCGTGGTGACCGGCAGCCGCCTGCCTGAGGGCTGGGCCAACGGCCGTGACAGCCTCGACTTCTTCGACGTCAAGTCCGATGTCGAAGCCCTGTTGGGTTACAGCGGTGCGCTGAGCGATTTCACCTTCGTCGCCGGCAAGCATCCGGCCCTGCACCCTGGCCAGACTGCTCTGATCCAGCGTGACGGCAAGGATGTCGGCTATCTCGGCGCCCTGCACCCGGAGCTTGCCAAAGCCCTGGACCTGGACCGCCCGGTGTTCGTCTTCGAGCTGGTGTTGGAAGATGTGGTCGAAGGCCGCCTGCCTAAATTCGGCGAATTGTCCAAGTTCCCAGAAACCCGTCGTGACCTGGCTTTGATCGCAGGACGTGATGTAGCGTCTCAAGCAGTGCTTGACGTAATTCGTGACAATGCAGGCGAATGGCTCACAGACCTCAGGCTGTTTGATGTCTACCAGGGTAAAGGTATTGATCCTGATAGAAAAAGCCTGGCCGTCGGCTTGACCTGGCAGCATCCATCGCGCACTCTTAACGACGATGAGGTGAACACTACCCTGCACAACATCCTCACCTCGCTCGAACAAAGGTTGAACACCACGTTAAGGAAATAACGGCATGGGTGCTCTGACGAAAGCTGAGATGGCCGAGAGGCTGTACGAGGAGCTGGGGCTTAACAAGCGTGAGGCCAAGGAGTTGGTCGAGCTGTTTTTTGAAGAAATTCGGCACGCACTTGAAGAGAACGAGCAGGTCAAATTGTCCGGTTTCGGCAATTTTGACCTTCGCGACAAACGTCAGCGGCCGGGCCGCAACCCCAAGACTGGGGAAGAGATCCCGATCACCGCACGGCGCGTCGTCACCTTTCGTCCAGGGCAGAAGTTGAAGGCCCGGGTTGAGGCCTATGCTGGAACCAAGCCATAACGACGAACTGCCCCCCATACCGGGCAAACGCTACTTCACCATCGGTGAAGTCAGCGAGTTGTGTGCCGTAAAGCCACACGTGCTGCGGTATTGGGAGCAGGAGTTTGCGCAACTCAATCCGGTGAAGCGGCGGGGCAACCGGCGGTACTATCAGCGCCAAGACGTGCTGATGATCCGCCAGATCCGGGCCTTGCTGTATGATCAGGGCTTCACCATCGGCGGGGCGCGCTTGCGGCTTTCCAGTGATGAGGTGAAGGATGAGTCGAGCCAGTACAAACAGCTGATTCGGCAGATGATCGTCGAATTGGAAGATGTATTGGTGGTTTTGAAGAAGTAGCTTGGCGGTTTCTGATGAGTGGAAAATTTTTTGAGAAAAAAGCTTCCATTAATCATGAGCTTAGGGTACATTCTTCAACGTTCTTGGCAACATCGAGAACATGCTTCAAGCCCAGTCGGGGCGTAGCGCAGCCCGGTAGCGCACTTGCATGGGGTGCAAGGGGTCGAGTGTTCGAATCACTCCGTCCCGACCATATATTTCAACGACTTAGCCACCTCCGGGTGGCTTTGTTGTTTTTGCATGTGGGGAGTTTTTCGGGACTTCATCCGATTTTCCTCTTCAAGATCGTCAACACCGGCCCGCGAGAGTCAGTTGTTGATACCATGTTCACAGCCTCAATCAGCTTCCCCAGCTCAGCGCCGGAGTAGTGGCTGGTGATGCTGCCGTTCTTGTGCCCGAGCAGTGACTTCCGATCCTCTTCAGTAACGCCTGCTGCCCGCAGTCGTCGACCGAAGGTGTGTTTCAAGTCGTGAATCCTGATCGAGGCATATCCAGGGTGAGCGGGGCGAAGGTTTTCCTCCTGCCAGAGTTTCGCCGCTCTCACCCGTGCCTTCTTCCATGCCGAATCGTTCATTCGGTGCATCGCTGTGCCGTTGTATGGGAATACCCATTCCTTGCTGATCCCGCGCTGCCTTTCAATGATCGACTTGGCCACGCTGTTCAGCACCACCAGGCGCTCGTCGCCATTCTTTACGCCCGATCGGGCGTGTCTCCCGCCGAAGTCAGCAGGGATCAGGAAAACACTGGTTCCCAGTTCCGGCACCGATATCTCCCAATCCCACCTCAGCTTGCACACCTCTTGCTCCCGGCAGCCCGTGTTTACCTTGAACAGGGCCATCGTTTGCAGGTGGCCCGGTAACTCGTTGAAGAGGATCGACTGCTCTTCCCATGACATTGGGTAGGGCTTACGGCTCGACTTTTTCTCTTCGAGCTTCCTCAACATGGGCACACTGTCCAGCCATGGCCGGCGATCCTCGTCTCGCCACTTCCTGGCGCAGAGCGTCAAAACCCGGACCGCGCGCTCAATGGCGATGTTGATCGTCCGATTACTCACGGCCTTTTCAATGGTCCCATCCGGCAGAACCTTTTCTGTCTGCCGATCCCTGATAAACGGCGCCAGTGCCTGGTCATCAATGTGGGTCAGCGGCAGGTGGCCTAGGTACGGGTGAAGTTGCTTCATGCACAAGGCAGTCAGGTGAATGGAGGGCTGATCCTTGACCTCAAGGAGGTAGCGCATCGCTGCCTCCTCCCAGGTGTGGACCTGCCGAACGCCATATACCTTCCTTTGACGCAGCTGCTCGAGCTTATGGATCAGGTACTGCTCTGCCTCTTCCCGGTCACCAGTTCCAGTACTTTCTCGAATTCGCTCCCCTTTGTAGACTTTGTCGATTTGCCAGACACCGCCCTTCTCGTAGAGGCCGGTGATCGTTTTTCGCGCCATGTATCATCTCCTCGGCGCTCGCTGCGGGGCCGATTGTTGTCCTGTCCGGTGGCTTTTTCAATTGCCTTGGCTTCGATGTAAGCATCTGCCCACTCGTCGAGCTCCTGGCGGTCAAAGGCCACGCCCTGTTTGCCAATGGGAAACTCGCGCACGTTCGGGCGCACCGTTTTGTTGAATTCGTCCCGGCACATGCCGAGATAGCCAGGCGCATCGCCGAACCGGATAAACCGCGGCTGAATGCTGGATGGCTTTGCTGCTGTGGCATTCGCCATGGTGGTCTCCACGCCGCCGGTGGCGGCAGGTTGGTCAGTTGGTGCGGAAGACTTCTTCGCATACGGCGCGCATCTCGCTTCTGGTCCTGGCCGGCTCGCGGCCAAACCACTCTTCAGCCAGGCGCGCCAGGTCGTCGCGGATCGTTTGCCAGCCATTGCCGCGGCGCATGGCAACCACGCGCACTTGATCGCCAAGCGACTGGCATTTGCTGAGCTTCGTGCATGAGCAGATGAAAATGGCCATGAGACATCCTCGCCCGCGCATGTCGGCGGGCTTGAGTAGTGAGGGGAGGGGTTAAGCGTTCGGGTAGCCGCTGGAGATGCGATCGGCGATGGACTCGAGCTTTTCGGCCATGTACCACATGTCGTTGTTGTCGCGTCGACTGACAACTAGCGACCTGGCGCAATGGCGGTGCATCAGGATGCTGGCGGCAAAGCGTAGGAGAGTCGCCTCGAGCTTTCGTCGCAGGTAGCCTTTGCGCGGGATCATTGGACCAGCTCCTTCGGCACCTGGACGGTATCGCCGAGCTTGGCCTGTGCTATTGCCCGGCAGACGGCAGTCAGCGCGTTAGGTCCACCACCACTCGGGAACTCCTGCTGACCACTCGGCCTGCACACATAAGCGCACCAGTACTCTCCGGTTGGGCTCCGGCTGAAGCCGCTGCCGTTGAAGCTCGTTTGCACGTGGTGCTTGTCGATCAACAGCCCACCCAGCGCCCAGTCTTTCCATGGGTTGTAGCGCTTGGTGTGCTCGGTCTCGCTGGCCTGGTAGCGAGCGAACACCCGCCACGGGTTACCGTACTCCGGCGGCGCTAGGAACAGGTCCAGGCCTTCTGCCTTGCCGACGGCCCATCCCAGCGCCTCGCCGGCCAGGTCGCCCGTCTTCACTTTGATCAGTTTGGTCATGGCAGCAAGCCTTCGGGCACTTCAAAAAACTGAAGCTGCCCCTTGAAGGGGATGAAAGGGATAGGCTTAGGATCGCGCAGCACGAACGCCTTATCTCCCGAGTACCAAGGCGAGTTGCTGCAATCGACAGAGTCGACCAGCTCGACTGAGCCTATGATTCCGCCGCGCTCCAGGTCTTCAAAGCGCGGAACTTCGACGCCAAGCGGGCCGAAAACCCACGTCGCCTCGTTGTATTCGGCACGGGTCATGCCTTTGGACGCATGCACCAGAAACCGCCCGCGCATTTTCGTGTGCCAAGTTCGATTTTCGACGTCCTTGCCGCCGTGAATGATCAGCCAGGCCCATGGCTGCTTAATTGATAGTGCTTTCACAGCTCATACCTCTCATCAATCCAGCGCCCAGGCGCCATAGCGGGTGTAGGTTCGGGTTGGGTTTCGTGCGGGGATAGCTGGCGCTCGTGATGGGTAACGCACGGCGCCGCCTGCTCGCCCTTGTGCTGGCTCATCCACGAAGCGCCGATGAGCGCGCCGATGGCACCGTATGTGAGAACTTCAATTAGCCAGCCGATCATGGGTGCACCTCGGCGTTGTAGCGTTTGTAGTCCTCACCGAACTCCCAGCAGTAAGTCGCCGGCCATGAGCCTGGCGTGCCTTCCTCCACGAACACGTATCGGTGCGCGAACTCGCCCGAGCGATCCGGCACCGTCTTGCACCATTTGTGCTGCGGTCCGCCCAAGAACCAGCCCGGGTGTTCCTTCACAGCTTCAGCCATGAACACATCGACGTCGTGGTGGCCCTTACTCATTGCGATGTAGGTGTCGCTGCCGACGCTTTGCACCTCCAGCGGATACTGTTTTGCAGGCATGCGGGTTCCTTGGCCGCCATATCGCGGCAGTGAATAGAGGGGAGAGGCGTTACAGCGGGGTGGAGTACAGATGTGCTCTTGGGCGGTTACGCTTGTGCGCGCATGAATGCCGCCATGTCGCCCATCTGCTCGACGATGGTGTGTTCCTCGGCCGCTAAGGCCTTGGTGATGCTGCTCTTGAGCTTATGGCACCTTTGGCAATCGACCTTGGCCCAGTCGCCAGACAGCTCGGAGGATTCCCCTAGCCAGGTACCGCAGGGCGCTTGCTCGAGGTCATCCAGGTCGGTGAATGGCGCGAAGTGTGTCTTCACGACTTCACCTGCAGCTTCCGCTCCAGGGCGGCGCGGGCTGCCTCCACAGCTTCAGACAAATTCCTAAGACCTTGGCTGCGCAGCACACAAGCTGCCGCCACAAGTGCGTCATGGTCGTGCTCAACCGGCGCGCTCGGCTCTGCGCTGGCGTCGGTGCTGTACGACTCGACCAGCTCCGCGCGCAACGATTCGATCAGGCTTTTCTGCTGCTCAATGACGACGCGCAGCCGCTCAATTTCATCCGCCGCCTGCGATACCGCTTCGCCGTCCAAGTGATCCCAGCTGTGCCCACCAGCGTAGTTGCGGGCCATGGCGCGAAGGGTTGAAACGATTGAATCGGTCACGATTTCACCTCCGAATTTGCGTTGGTGGATAGGGCCTTGTAATCCTTGGCAATAGCTTCAACGACTTCGGCGTATGGGTGGTCATGCCAGAAATTGGCGTGACCTACGACGCGATCGAGCAGCGCATCCCGCTCGGTTATCTTCTCGAAGGCCTGATGCAGATCGTTGTGCAACTGGGTAAATGCGGCTTCGACCTTGCTGGACACCGGGCCGGTTCCAGCGTGTTCGGCCCATTCGCGCTCGGCAATCATCGCGGCCATGGCTTCACACTCCGCCAGCTGGGCGCGCAGGGCGTCGCGCTCCTGGGCATGCTTGACCTGCGTTTGTCGAAGCAGGATAGCCAGCCGCTCAATCTCGCCAGGATCGGCTCGGGTGTAGAGCGGGCCCAGCTTGGCGATCTCGTCGAGGCAGGCGTTCCAGCCGTGAGAGTCGATACGATGCTCAGGCAAACGCGCAGGCAGCGCCACCGGCTCGCCCTGGTGCTGTTCGGCTGGCGCGACCCCAGCCATAGGCCCCAGCCCAACAATCGGCAGCCCAGTATCCGCCGCGTCGCGCTCTGCCTCTTCTTTGGTCCACCAGAAGGCAGTACCAACCATCCACGCTATAGGCTCGGGGTGGGGCTGCCGGGCTGACATGGCTTGTATGATGTTCAGCAGATCATGGCGTTCAAGTTCGTCGCAGTCGCCCAGGCACAGGCGGTCACCAACGTCGCGTGTGCACTGCGCATCTTCCTCGGTCAACTCTTCGGAGCTGCCTACCCAACCGCAGCGGCGGCATTGGGCGGGGTAGTAACGTCCAACCAGCGGCTCCAGGCCAATGTATGGCGGCACGCTGACCATCTCTGTGTTGCTGGATCGGTTTTCTGTGGGCATGGGGATACCTCGCCGGGGTGGCGTGACTGAGTGGGAAGTGGTGGGGCGGTCAGCTACCGAAGAGGCTCAGCTGCGATTCGGTGGCTGCAACGCTCTCGCGTGCCGCGGCAACCTTGGTCTGCTCATGCTCGATGCGCGTCTTGGCGATCGCCAAGTACTCCGGATCAAGTTCGCAGCCGATGAACTGGAAGCCCTCGCGCATGGCCGCTTTGCCAGTGCTGCCGCTGCCCATAAATGGATCGAGCGCCGTGCCGCCCGGCGGGGTTACCAAGCGCAGCAGGTAGGCCATCAGGTCGGTCGGCTTGACCGTTGGGTGGTGGTTACCGTTGCGGGCGGGCCAGTCGGCATCCTCGATCTTGCGCATGGTGGCGTTGGTGTTGACGGCCTTCTGTTCTCCAGTGCCCAGCCCCTCATTGCGGTCCATGCGGCTGGTTTTGGCGCAGTAGAAGAAGCGAGCGGCGCTCTTATCAGTTTCGATCCTGGCAGCGTGCGCATGCGGAGCAGCCATGTCGCCAAATCGCCCTGAGGAAGGGCGGGCGCGACCTGTCTCTTTCAAGTCACCCTGCTGACCGACAGCGTCAGGAAAAGCCAGCCTCACGGCTGGGCTGCCGTCGTGGATCAGGTTGGCGGGCCAGCGGCCGAGATGGGTGGCTTTGTCCACATTCGCCGTCACCTTCGCGTTGTGTTTCGCGACGTGGTCGGGATCATCCATCCACGGCCTGGCCCAGCCCTCGGGCTTGGACGCCTTTCCGCTCTCGTCGCCACCGCCCAGGCGCTCACCCGTTGGAGTGACCCGGCAGGCGTCGATGTTCAGCGCCCCGGTGCCGTGCAATGCGACGTTGGCCGCCACGGTACAGGCGAATGGCTTGCGCGCCATGCAGATCGGCTCGTGCGCAGGCTTCAGCGCGGTGCCCCAGCCCTCGCGCTCGCCCTTGAGGTTGTGCGACTTCGGGAAGCCGCTGCCGAACACCCACATGATCTGGTCGCGGATCTCGAAGCCAGCCATCTCGATGCCGACTGCCATGTGATGGTAGGTGCGAGCTGCGGCGAACGACAGCAGGTGGCCGCCAGGCTTGAGCACGCGCAGGCACTCGGTGGCCCATTCGAGCGTGAAGGCCTGGAAGGCGAGCATGCCGGCTGGCGTCAAGTCGTACTTGCCGGCCTCGGCCGCTACGGAGCGGTGCCCGCCGTTCGGGCCGCAGGCAGCAGCGTGCGACGGCATGCTGGCGCGGTAGCTGGCTCGGGCCTCGATGTCGGCACCGTCCCAGCTCTTGCCCATGAAGCGGATCCCGTAGGGCGGATCCGTTACGACGCTGTCGACCGAGTTATCAGGCATGGCCCGCATCGCCTGGATGCAGTCGCCAAGGTGGAGCGTGTAGGTCATGGCTTGCTCCATGCGTGCGCCGCCCTCCGTGGCCGGATGCGGCATTGTGGCAATTTGGTTTGGGATGGGGTATTACGGGTGACCGGCATGGGGCCGGGCAAGGAGCGTGAAATGAGCGAAGAACACCGCAAGCTGATTGGCATTCCTGATGATCATCAGCTCGTTTACACCAGGTCGAAAAGCGAGCAGCGTAAAGGCCGGGATACCGATTTCGACTATTACGATGAGCTTGATGCGCAGGGTAATCTGGTCGCCCAATACGAAGTGAAGGAAAGCATGTCGATCTATCCGCCGTTCGGCACGACGAAATCCTTCACGAAGCTTTGATGTGCTCGATCACATAGATTCCGGCGTCATCCGGGTCATCGCCGATCGCCAGGATTGGCTCGCGCATCTGCCGGCCGATCCTGAACTGATCGAGTCGGCGCGCCACAAAATCGGATATGACTATTTCGTGGCGCGGGGCACTGAGGAAGTGGCGGGCCGCTTCAGGCCCTAATTCATGGATGCGGTGGATCATGAGCGTCATGGCCTCGCCGTTTTCCTCGACCTCGGCCCACTGCATGATCTCGGCCAGGGCCTGGCGGGTGCCGGCGCGCGTCTTCATGCGCAGGTCTTCTTCCTGTAGGCGCTCGGCCTTGGCGCGGCGTTTCTCGTCACGCTGCTGCTGCGTCAGAGCCATCATCGCCTCCATTGCGCACAAATCGGGTGCCCGGTGCGTACTCCAGCAGGTCGCACACCCGATTGATGATCTTGAGCGCTGCGTCGAACACCTTGGCGTCGTCAGGCTCGCGGGCCAGGCGCTTCATGTTTGGCTGGTGCTCCAGGCAGACCTTATCGACCAGGCGCCGGGCCAGCCTGCGCAGGTGGTCGGCGCTGTCATGCATGCGCAGGCTCAGCGCGAAGGCCAGGGCCACGTCATCAGGCCGGTACTGCCCGCCGCTGCGGGTGTTGTACAGCTTCTTCACCGGCCGATTCAGCCAGGCCGGCAGGGTTACCACTCCAGAAGGTGCTTTCTGCATGTCTATGCTCCGTGAGGCCGCTTGGCGGCAGGTGGAACTGTTCTTGCCGCCGGCGCTGGCGGACCTGGGCTTTCAGATTGGGCCGTCGCATCGTTTGCCCTCAGCCTTGGGGTAATCGACGCCGAACATATGGATGACGCGGCAGAACTTGCGGTCGGAAATACCCAACTTGGTCTTGGCCTGGGAGCGGTTCAATCCGGCATCCCGCAGCTCGATGATCTGCTGGGCCAGGGCTTTGTCCGCTTGAGGGTCTGCATAGGCCCTTTCCTTCAAGCCGGCGCCGCGCCGGGGGTCAGGCCGGAAGAAGAATTGTCCTTCCATGGAAGCCCGATACAGCGTGGTCTGCGACAGGCCAGTGTGCGCCATGGCTTCGGCGTAGGTCATGGTCTTGGCCAGCTTGCGCAGCTCTGCAAGCTGCTCCTGGCGCTTCTGCGCTTTCATGCTCAATGGCTTCGGCTCGACGGCGCGCTTCTTCTCGATGTCGCGGTGTGGCCGGTGCGGCACGTACTGGAAACCGTCGAGCACGATGATGCTGCCTCCAGAGGAAAGGAAGGCCGCTTTTGCGGCCTCCAGGTCGATCGATGGGTTCATGCTGCCTTGCTCCTCAGCTTGGCCTCGAAGTCGTCCACCAGCAGCTTGAACTGCCAGAGATCGGCTTCGAGTTGTTCGATGTAGTCATCGTCGCGCTTAAATTCCGCCCACCAGAGCTGGCGGCCAACTGCTTCCAGGGCGGGGCAGTACATGCCGACGTGCCAGAACTTGCGGCCCGTGATCCACATGCAGCCCTGTACCTGGTCCATGATCCCACTGGCGTCGTTGTCGATGTGGAAGGCGCGGAGCTTGTCGGGAGCTATGAAGCACTTGTATTCGCTGCCACCGTCCTCGCCGATCAGGCCGTCAGCACTGGCGCCGAACGCGCCGTCGTCGGTGGTGACGAAGCCGGCCCGCTGCACGATCAGGCCTGTCTGCATCTCGTGCTCCATCCGGGCCATGGGCTCCAGCTCGTGGCCGCGCTTCATCTGCCATGTCTCGAAACCGTTATCCAGTGCCTCGCCGGCGATTCGCTCCACGGCCAGGTTGAAGGCGTAATTCAGGGCAGCTTCGGTTGGCTGCCCGACTGGCTTGCCCTCCAGGGCGCGCTGTATCGACTCGGCGCGCGGTGCTGTCTTGTAGCCTGCAGCCGCTCGGGCCTCGGCCTCGGTTGAGCCAGACAGCATGGCTGTCACGTACGCCTGCTGCTTTTCGTCCAAGCCGCCAGTGCGCGACCTGGCCACGCCAAACATGCTGGCAGTAATGCAGCCGGCACGCGCCCGGTGCCACTCGGCGCTGCCTTGTTCGCATTCGATGAGGATCATTGTGCTTCACCCTCCAAAGTTGCGGGTTCGAGTTCAAGCAGTTCGGCGCGGCGTTTCTCCACCTGCGTCTTGAACTGGCTGTACGCGGCCATGTCCTTGGCAGCTTTGATGTCTGCCAGGCCGGCCTGCCAGATCTGCTGCAGCGCGTCGACCGACTGGCACGATACGGCCTGGTCGATCCAGCGTCGCGCAAGATCGGCATCGGCCTGGGGCTTGCCGTTGCTTTGCTGAAGGCCTTCGTTGCCCTCGGTGTTGAGGTAGTGGATGGCTTCTTCCAGGCGCTCGGTCTTCGGCCAGTACTTGTAGGCCCGCTTGACGCAGGTTTTCTTGGCCATCTCGCCCCAGTCGGTAACCCATGGGCAGGACTTCTGCTTTGAGATCCAGGCCTTCCAGGCGCTGGAGCGGTCACGGATCGCATTGACCTCGTCCACACTCATGGTCTCGGTCAGGTAGTCGCCATCGGCGGTCTTGACCACCACGTAGACGCCGATCACCTCGCCGCGATCCTTGGAGAACGGGTTGTAGGAGTGAGTCGGTGGCTTGTCGAAGCCGTTGAGCGCGAAGTTGTCGCTTGTGTAGACCAGTTCCGACTGGGCCCAGCGGATGGCGCCGGTGTTCATGGCCAGATCCATCAGGCCGATGTAGCTGATGTCGAGGCAGATCTTGCCGTCTCTCGGCACCAGGTATGCCTGCTTCTTTGCCGGGTTGAGACTGATGCCGATGGCGGCGATGTTGGTCACCGCGTTGACCACCGACTGCCGGTTCTGCACGGCCAGCTTCATGGAGTAGTCGTTGGCGGTGAGGGTCTGGATCGCGAACTCGGCCTCGCGCTCGAAGTTGAGCGAGCGGTCGGTCAGCACCGAAGCGAAGGAGTCGCGGGTGCCGTAAATGTCCTGGGAGATTGTGGCAACGGCGTTGCTCATGATCGCCTCCGGTTGAGGGTTGGAAAAATGCCAGGTCACCCAGGCACGGAGGTACGCTCCAGGCCCTGGCTGCGGTTGATGGTTGCGCGCTCTCGCCGCTTACGCTCCGGGTAGGTCCGGTTATCCCCTAAGGGCCCGCCGGGCTCGGGTGCGTGTGATTCAGATGTACTCGATCTCTTCCTCGTCCACGCTGATTGCGTAGGCGGGATAGAACTCGCTCAGTTCATTGCGGCGCGCTGCCGCAATGGCATCTTCGCGAGTTGGGAATTGGGCGATGTTGTCGTGCTCATCAACGATGTTGATGAAGTGGCCGTTGTTCTCGCGAAGGTCAATCAGCACAATCCAGGACATACGAATCTCCCGCGCCATCCATGCGGTGGGCGCTGATGTGTAGGGTTATCGAGCTCTGGCGAAGGCCAGTGCCATTGCTGTTTGAGGAACTGCTGACTTCACCAGCGCTTCGGCACGCTCGCAGTCCGCCTGCTCGAACCAGCCGAAGTGGCAAACGCCAACGTCGATCTGCATCTGCTCAGCGAGCCAGCGGTAGGCCTGAGTGCGGCCCATCCCGATGTCGGCGATGTGCTTGTGGAAGACAGCCTTGCAACGGTTGCGGACGGCGCGAAGCGCGCTGTCGGCCAAGGTGCCGAGCGGAATGTCCGTGTCAGGGTGGAGGCCGACATAGGCGTAGCACCCGGAGCAGAGGTAGGCGTAGGGCCAGTCGCCATAGCTGCGACCGTTGTAGATTTCCGAGTTACACACCAGCTCCACTTGGTCGCCGCAGTAGCGGCATTCGCACGGGGCGGGGAGAGGGTTCTTGACGCGTTTGAGTGCCCTGCGGCTGACGTGAGGCAGCGGAGCAGGCGCAGCAATGCGCTCGGGGGCGTTTGCCCGAGGATCGATTGGCATGTTGGGTTCCTATTTCGTGATGTGGCCAGCCAGCGCGCTGGCCAGCATGAAGGCGGTGCAGGCGAATAGGGCAGAGAAGGAGCCGCGCCAGATGATCAGGCGACGGGCGCGTTGATAGTTAGTCATGGCGTCACCCTGGAAGGTTTGGCTTAGGGATGCGCTTGAAGTTTTGAACTGGCTGAAGCTTCGATACGCCGTACCAGTGGCACTGCGGGTTCTTCGCGATTGAGCGCATGGAGGCAAGAATGCACTCTTTGTGCATTGGGCTTCGGAACCCACCGCCCAGATAATGACGCAGCCGCTCCTTGAACTTAATCAGGTCAAGATTACTGTGGAAGTAGCGTTGGCTCATGCCCGCACCTCATACCCGACCGTCCACACCCCGCACCAGCAGGCACGGCAGCTCCAGGCCTGCGGGTTCTCGATGCTGGCCAGCTCGGCTTCGTGCATCGCTGCGGCGAAAGTCGGCCCCTTGAAGACCATCAGCACCCGGCCATCTGGCAGGGCCATCGACTCGGGCAGTTCGGCGATCTGCTCGTCGATGAGCGTCATAACGATTGGCGTGGTCATAATGCCTCCTGCTTGCGATATCCCTTGTCGAAGAGCTCGGCACAGATTCTCCGTGTCTCGCTGGCGTTGCTGTGCGATAGGCCCTGGTACATGTCGTCTATCTGGCGCTTCCTGTTTTCAGCGGCTCTCTGTTCGGCGTCGATCTGTTCTGCGGTCCGGACTGGGCGGAACCGCTTGAAGTCAGAGCTCTCGGTAAGCTCATGGAGCTTAGGCACGAACTCTTGGCCGGAAGGATCGCGGAGCGCCACGCGATCGGTGCCTACATACATGACAACCGCATCAACCCAGTTGGCGTTAATGTCGAGGCGTTCGATTGTTTCGCCAACGACCGGCAGGCCCTCGCCATTCCACGCCGGGCGTTTGAGCAAAGGTCGCTGGCACTCCTCGATACGCAGGCCGTAGGCGGTGTAGGTGGGAACAATCCAGCCACGCTTGTTGTTGAACAGCAGCAAGGCTTCTCCAACTTCGCGCAGGAAGTTCTGGTCCACCGGGTCGAAATGGGTCGCTTCAGGGCATTCCGCCCAATTGGGGTCTTTCACGCAGCCTCCTTGCGCCTTACGGCAATACGCCGAATGCGCTCGCAGTAGTGTTTGAACTCCACGTCATCGATGGCGAGGAGGGAGAAGTAGGCGACCACCAGGGTTTCGGCCTTGGCGTCTTCAATAGCGCCGGAACCTGGCAGAAGCATGTTTTGGATTGCGCCATCAATGGCGCCTACAGCCAATTCATGAGCGTTCACTCGGCCTCCTCGGCCTCGGCCAGCAGCCCGTCTTTCACCATCGGCTGGAGCAGGGCGCGCGCAATCTCGCGCAGCACCGAATCTGTGTTTGGTACCGCCAGCAGCTCGTCTGCCGCGCAGCGGGCCTCGCTGCCGATCTTGAAGTGGGCAGCCAGGACCAGCCTGCCCAGTACCGACTTGCTCGCCCCCTGCAGGCCGAGCTGGCCCATGGCGAACTCGTCTACGGCCTCGGCGAAGCGTTCTTGCGTCACGCCCTGATGGGGCCGCATACGGCGCTGAAACAGGTAGTCCGCACCGCGCATCAACTGGTCGATGCCTTCCTCGACCCAGTGGCGCTCTGCGCGCTCCTGGGGCGTTTCACTCACCTCAGGAGGCAACTGGTTGTCGTACTGCCATTGTGCTGTTCGAAGTGCGCCCATGGTCGCCTCCAGGTGGTGGGTTACTCGGTGGGTGGGGAAGGGAGGGGCTGGTCACTCGCATAGAGCCGCCTCAAAGCGTTAGCTACACGCTGGTCTGCTTGTTCTTGGGCAAGGATCTCAGCCTGATCGCGCTTGAAACTGAGCCAGACTAAATGCGCCTCGTCTGGCGTTGCGTAATAACCAAAATGGATTCTTTTCCCGGTGATTACGCAGTGAGCCCGTGAGCGGTATTTCTGGAGCTTCGGATCGAAATCGACCCCAGGCGGAAGGCCGTGTTCGCTCTTGGCGTTCTTGGCGATTTCCCTCACCAGGCAATTGATTGACCGACTTATCAGGCAGCAGGTATCAGGGCCGTAAACCTTGTTTCCCTTAACCAACAGGTCTTTATCTACGTCCTTGCCCTGCCAGTCTTGGCCTTCCATCCAACTCTTGAATGCGCTGAACCGATGCCACTCATTGGCAACAGTGCAGCCTTCGTAACTTGGCCTGCTGGGCCTGCTCGGCGCGTGGTAGCAGCGCCTGAGAATTGCTATCCACCTGGCGTAGATAGGGCATATGTACTTGAAGGTGATCTTCCCGTTTTCGCTTCGAGACGGGGATACCACGTAATCGGCGTCGTTCACGCCAACGCCAAAGACAAGTGGGTGGCTCATGAAAAACCTCTGAGCTTGAGTTGCTCCTCAGGCGCGGGCGACCAAACCCACCGTGAAAGGTGGCCTGGCGCCTGCCAATGCGGTCATATGTGAAGGGAAGGGGATGCGGGGTGTATCGGGGTGTGATCTGGCCGGCGCTGATCTCCGGCTTTGGCGGTGTCGGTATTTGGCCGCCCAATTTGTTTCGTGACTAGCACGCGGGACGTTAGTCGCATCAGCCTGCGCATTCAGATCACACTCCGATGAACCCTGCGATGGGGAGCAGGGCATCGGGCAGTTAACGTCAGGCTGACGTGGTGTTGTATTCAGAATGGTTCAGGGGCCGTATTATCTGAGCGGTGTCTCAGTTTGATGCTGGGACTCACCTCCTTGAAAGGACATGAGCATGGGACAGTATTTCGGTAATTCAGGCCTATTCAAGGCTGCTTCGTATTCATGCAACGAGCTCTTGGTCAGCGGCATTGCTAGCTGGGAGCGGAAAAATATTGCCCTGAATGCGAAGGAGTTTTTGATATGTCCAAAGAACTACTCGGAGTTTCTGCTCTAGGATTGATGGTGGTCGGTGAGTTCTGTGCAATCTACAGTGAGGTGGTAGTCGCTAAACTTGCTCAGACAGGAAGTGCTTCGTGGGGAGCTATCAGTTACCCCTTGGCACTTATGTGTTTTGCGGGGATTTGTCTACTGGCGGCATACTGGCTTGGATACGTTGCAGTCGGTGATATCTGGATCGTCACCGTGGTATCAGTCACCTCCTTGTTGCTTCTCGAGCCCGTAGTTGTGTGGTCTCTGTTCCATGAGACACCAGGGCGGGGAGCGCTCATTGGCTTCGTCCTAGGGGCGTTGGGTATGCTGTCCACTGCATTGCTTTAACTCACCATTTTGGCCCAGCATCTAATTGCTGGGCCAATTTGTTACGTCCCACACTGATTTCCCGTCTGGCCCTGTCGCCAAGGCCAGCCAGTGAAATCGTCATGCTGCGAACAACTCTTGCTGCTTGAGCGCCGGCATCAGGAAAGCCAGCAACTGCTCATCAGGCCATTCCGTTACGTCGGTCCAGTCGGGGTGCAGAACCCTGTACTCGGTCGGGTGCAGCCATCGGCCGCGCTGCTTGTCGGGGCTGATGCAGAACTTGAAGCCCTGGTCTTTCAAGTGCATGTCGTGTTCCTCCAGTGGATTCCCAAAGCACCCGGTCGCCCAGGTGCTTCAGTGAATCGTTCTGTCCCATTACCGCCGGGATGGCGGGGCGCATTGCATGCCCGGGTCTTTCTCTCAGTTCAGGCGTTTCACCTTCGTCAGCCGTACAGGGTTGTCCCTGTCGTGGGCAGCCTTTCGGGGCTGTCTGATCGCCGGTCGCCGGTAGAGGCAATGCGGTCTGTTCACCAGTTCCAGAGCTGGCATGGGGATCGAATTTATTGCTCGCGCTGTACCGTTGCCGGGATCGATCCGCGAGGTTCCCATCAATGTGAAAGAGCGGTCGGCTTGAGGGCCTGTCGAGGGGCTGTGTAATGCCTCGATGGATTAAAGTTACCGCACGGTAATAATTCAGGTCAACACCTTTTGGTAATAAATTTTCGCCCGCCCACAGAAAGCCCGCACAAGCTCATGGCAAGGTGTCGTGTGGGTGATGGCGTTTTGATAGAGTCACCCAACTACACAAGGAGCTTCTGGCGATGAAGAGGGCGGTTGTTACATTGGCTGTTGGGTTGGCGCTTGCCGGATGCGGGAATGCCGACAGGGATAGGGCTGAGAAGCTTCAAGGAGAGGTAAGCAAGCTGCAGTCTGAGGTCGTCGCGCTCAAGGCGGAACTGGATGGTGAAAAACATGGGGCTCAAAGGCTGCTGGCGCGAGCGAAGGACGCCAAAGCTGCCGGAGGTAACGCATCTGCGAAAGCAGGCCTGCAAGACCTGATTGCACGCCACCCAGAAAAACCAGAAGCGGCCACGGCAAAAGCTCTGCTTGATGCCATTGAAAGCGAGGAAAAGGCTGCGGAAGCCGAAAGATTGGCAGTCGAGGCAAAGAAGGCGGAGGAGGCGAGGGCAGCTCTAGCTAGGCTGGATAAGAACCTGAAGAAAAATACCGATGAGATCAAAGGGATAACCTGGGTGTCCCATAAGTCCATCCCTACTCTTGACACCTACATGTCACTGTACTTCGGGCTGGAAGGCGAGAACTCCAGGGTTATGCCGTTGAGGCTCAAGCTCCAATATCATTCTGACAGTTGGCTATTCGTCCAGAGCGTGACAATCAAGGCTGACGACCAGACCTTCCAGCTTGGCAGTCTCGACTTCGAGCGAGATAACGCCTACGGCGGAATCTGGGAGTGGTCGGACACCATTGCCGAGAACAAGGCCATGCTCAGAAAAATTACAGATGCCAAAAAGGTGACTATCAGGTTCGACGGGAAGCAGTATTACAACGACTTTATTCTGCCGGAGTCACAAAAACGCGCGATCAAAGAAATGATGTTGGCATGGGAGCGCTACGGCGGTAAGGCTTGACGCCCAGAGAAAAAGCCCGCGTTAGGCGGGCTCGTTGGGCAAGGCCATGGCTACATCGAATCGATCTGGGCTTTCAGCCGATTTGCAGAAAGCTCATACTGGCGCTCATAGCTATCTCGGTCGTCGTCAATGAGGTGGTCCAGATATCCGAGCCATGAAACATACATGTCGGCCAGTTCTGATTTCAGTAAAGGCAGACGATCTGTCTCGGCCTTGTACAAGGTTTTCCCTTTGTGCTTGGCGTCCTCTACACAGGTCCTGACCGCATCTAAGCGTTGATGGAAGGCTTTAGACCAGCGCTTGCTGCCCTCGCCAAACCTTCTTTCTGCATCCCAAACCTTGGTCTCTTGCTCAATCGCATCAATGCTGCAGATGGCGGGAAGGCCGGTCATTTTTTCGATATAGGTCGGCTCAGCGGAGACCAGGGTTGACCACAGAAGAGAAGTGAACAAACTAGCTAGAAGGAGCTTGCGCATTTTGCTATTTCCGAGAAATCACCATCCTACCACTCTGGCTATGAGCCATCACGCAGACATGGAAAAAGCCCGCCGAGGCGGGCTTGTAACTGGGTCGGGTCAGCGCAACATCGTTGGTGAATACATGCTACCGATGCGTGCAGCCTCTTGTTGGCCACCCTGAAGGAGGTGCGCCTTCTTCAGAATGTAGGCCGGGAACTTTGTCACCAGGTAGTCGTTCTTGAACCAACGCCGGAACTCCGCCAGCGCGACGTTTGGATACGCGTTAGCTTCTTGAGGGTTGCTCAAAGCCTGAGGATACCGGGGCGGGTAGTTGTGTTGGCACGGGATACGCTCGCCAAAGCTGTTGGCAAGCGCCTGAGCCTTCCAATGCTTAGCCCACATTTGGCCGACGCTGATATCAGGGATGGTCTTGTGATTGACCGTCAAATCTGCGGTGATGAGATCAACAATAAGGCCAGTTATCTCGTTGAAAACGATGAAGTAGCCATCAGGTGCATTGTTAGCGAGAAGTGAGACGCGCTCATGGTGATACTGCCACTTGTCTCCGGGAGTGTACTGGAGAGAGTCGTAGATGAACCGCTGGAGGCCGTAAGCGGCGAACCGTCGGTAATTGTCGGTAGCCTCCTGGTTCGGCGATCTTGTCTCGAAGGCGTAGTACTCCAGAACTGCCATGCAGACAATGTCCGGATAGGCATAGTGGGGGCTGCCATCTCTTTCCGTCTCAATATAGAGCTTGCGGTCCGTATATCCGCGATCTAAGAGGTATTTTTTGATGAATGAGATCCGGTCCTTAGTGAGGACGGTATCATCGTAGTGATCCTCCCATTCTTGGGTGATATCTTGGATCGCGCTTCGATGTGCGCCAGTTACCAAGGCCAATCCACGCTGGGTCAGAAAGGTAATTCCGTTTTCTAGAACACCCATTTCGACGCCATTGACATCGCGCTGCACTTCTACACCCAAGTCAAGCGCATGCTGTTTTGGGGTGGCGATCATCAAACCCTTTTTCACTTCTAACTCCTTGAAATGTAAGTAAGTTAAGGTGGCGACTTAGAGCGCCACATCCCAACCTCAGCAGCGCGCTTGCGCCTTGCGAAGCAGTTACATCGGCTGTCCATTCCACACGTAAGGCTGGGCTAGGTTAGGGTCATGGCTAGAAGCTCCGACCGGTCCACCAGTAAATGATCTGGGCCAGTACCGTGATGTCGGCTTCGCGGTCCCCAGGCACCTCAATCGGCGGGTACTGGCCGTTGTCCGAAATGATCGTCAGGCCGTCCAGCCCTCGCTGGATGCGCTTGATCTGCAGCTTCCCGCGCATAAGGAAGAAGTAGATGGCATCGTCCTCGACGGTGGTAACGCCAGCATCGACCAGCACTGCATCCCCGCTGCGAATCGTCGGCGCCATGCTGTCGCCACGGCCCGAAATCAGCTTCAGGTTCTCCAGCTTGGTGTAGGTCAGGTTCTGCCGTACCCAGTTCGCATCCAGGCTCATGTGCTCAACAACCATGTTGATATCAGGCGGCTCCGAGCCTGGGCCCATGGACCCCTCTACGTCGTAGCGAGGCACGTCCACCAGGTTGCGGTAGCTTTTGATCTTCTGGGCCAGCGGGGCAGGCAGGCCTTCGATGTTGATCGTTTCTGAATTCAGCTCCAGGGGCGCATCGAGACCGTAACGAGGCAGATCGAACGCCAGCTCAATCTCTCTAGCGAAGCTTTCGCCTATGGTCTTGGAGCCAGAGCTTTCTGGTGAGGCAAGGCAGCGAGATATGAAGTTCTGGGGCTTGCCAAGCTTGACGGCCAGGCGCGACTGAGCTCCACGGACGCCAGCACCGTACTCACGATCCATCAATTTCTGCAGGTTATGCCTGCGCACTTCACGTAATTCCATTGCGCGATTCTCTATGGCCATTACTTTTCGGTAAATGACCATCCGGTATTGATAAAACGTTACCGAGCGGTAATAATCTACGCATCACAGAGGAGATTCGTGATGCGAACCAAGCACACCAAGTTGTTGGAGTGGCTGAAAACCGCCTCGGACGCGGACGTTGAGCAGACCGGCACCAGCCGTGGCTACCTGAAGCAAATTGCATATGGCAACAAGCAGGCGTCGGCGATGCTGGCCTCTTCCCTTGAACGCGTGAGTAACGGGCTTCTGACCCGTAAATCCCTGCGTCCAGAGGATTGGGACGTGATCTGGCCTGAGTTGCAGTGGGTGGCCTGATCATGTCTGAGAGCCAATTAAGCCTAAGCGAAGGCGACATTGCCCGAGAGATCGAGACCCTGATCTTGCAGCGGGTTGCACAGGTCAGCCAAAAGCGTATTGCCCTGGAAACGGGTTGCAGTGAGTCGACAGTTTCTCGCTGGAACGACGGCGAGTACCAGCGCTGGGCCAAGGTCCAGGCGATGCTGGGGCTCCGCGTTGTACCGCAAACAGCTGTCGTCGTAACGGCTGAGTACCTGTCCGCATTGGAAACCATGGCCAGGATCGGGCTGAAGGCTGAGAAGAAGCGGCCGGGCCCGCTGGGGTGGGACTGACATGCAGTTCACCGTCACGATCAACCAGGCGAAGGCGCTGGACTGGGGATTGAATGCCCAGCAGGCGTTGCTGTTCGCGTTCGTCTACGAGTGCCCAAGCTGGGCCAAGTTGGTCAAGACGGACAAGGGCGATTTCTACGCCTTGAGTAAGGCAAAGATCGTCGAGGAACTGCCGCTGCTCACCGACAAGCCAGATACCGCTTATCGCCTGCTGAAGGCGATTGCAGGCGCCGGCCTGATCAACCTTTCGAGCACCAACAACATCACGCTCGTGCAGCTCACTACCAAGGGAAAGGAGTGGAACAAGAAACTGGACGGGTCGGAAAAATATCCGACCAACAAAGAGAAGGTCGGAAAAAAATCCGAGCCATCACCTCGGAAAAAAATCCGAGCAGGGTCGGAAAAATCTCCGAGCAAGGTCGGAAAAAAATCCGCGCCTGGGTCGGAAAAATCTCCGACAAATCAGGATACCAGTAATCAGGATACCAATCAGGGTACCAGTCACAGTGTGCAGGACGCCCCGGCTCTGCCGTCGCAACCTGCCGCGCTGACCTTGGTTTCGTCCGATGCGCCGCGCTGCGAAATCCCAGCCGACATGCCAGGGCCGAAAGATCCAACCTGCAAAACCTTCAAGGCCTGGGCCAACTACGCCATGGCCTACCGCAGCCGCCACGGCGCATGGCCAGTGTGGAACGCCAAGGCCGGTGGCCAGATCGGCCAGCTGGTGGATCGCCTCGGTATCGACGTTGCCCATCACGTCGCCGCGTACTTCGTCCGGATCAACGACAGCAAGCTGGTCAACCGCCTGCACAGCCTTGGTGACCTGCTCCAGAACGCCGAGGCATACCACACCCAGTGGGTCACCAATCGCCAGATGACTGGCACCACTGCCCGCCAGATCGAGCAAACCCAAGCCAACGTCAGCGCTGCCGAGCAGGCGCTGCAAGCGCAGCGAGCCAAGAGGGCTGCAACCCATGCTGAGTGAAGACCAGCAAGACCAACTGCTGCTGTCCCTGTTCGCCACCGCAGAGGTGATGGGTCAGCAGCTCACCCAGGGCGCAGCACTGCTGATGGTCGAGGACCTACGCGAGTACAGCGAACCCATTCTGAGCGGTGCGCTCCGCAACTGTCGCCGTGAAGGTGGTCGGCTGACGGTGGCCGCGATCCTCAAGCACGCCCAGGCCGCTGATGGCCACCCAGGCAAGGACGAGGCCTGGGCCATAGCCCTGTCGGCCAGCGACGAAAGCGAGACCGTGGTGATGACCGCCGAGATTCGCCAGGCGATGACCGCTTCAGGTCCCGTGCTGGAGGCTGGCGACAAGGTCGGCGCGCGTATGGCCTTCATGAGCGCCTATGAGCGCTTGGTCATCGCAGCAAGAGCTGAGGCGACCCCAGCCAAGTGGGAAGTCTCCCTGGGTTACGACCCTGCGCGTCGCGTAACCGCGATCGAATCCGCCGTGCGTTCGAAGCTGATCAGCCAAGAAGCTGGTGCAAAGCATCTTGCTCACCTGCGCATCGCGCCGCCCCGCGAGGATGGATTAGCTATTGCTGGGCTGATCAACGGACAGGTGCGGGAGAAAGCCAGTCCCGAGATGCGGCAAAAGCTCGCCGAGGTCCGCTGCATCATCCAGGCAGCTCAAGCCAAAAAAGACCGTCAGCGCGTCAAGGATGCCCAGCGCCGCCGAGTTGAAACCTATCTGCGCAAGCGGCAGACACGCGCCGCAGTCGCTCAGTTGAACATCAAGCGCGCCGAGCAGCCGGCTGGGGAGGGGGTATGAAGATTTACCTGACTACCAGGCAAGTGATCGCGATGCGCAACATCGCTCACGCTCTCAAGGCCTTCTACGCCGACCCAGATCCGTACGCGGGCAAGTTCATCCCTCAATCCTGGATTGGAGTGCTTGAGGACCGTACGGCTCTCATTTGCGAGCAATGCCATGGGGAAGGCCGGGTAGGCGGCATGACTCCCGATGGCTATGACGACCACAAGTGCGAAGCCTGTGACGGCTTTGGGCTGAACCTGGAGCAGCACTGATGGACACCAACAAAATGCGCGAAATGCGCGATGCCTTCGAGCGCACCAACTCCCGCGACCATCGCCGCCAGCCGCCGAAGGGAAACAACTACATCGATCCGATGGCCCAGGCCGATTGGGAGTCGTTCCAGAAAGGCTGGCTGGCCTCCCGCGAGGCCCTGGTGGTTGGATTGCCTATTGATGTCTCAGGTGGGCTGTACCGGCTGGCATTGGAAGACTGTGGCCGCTGCATTGAGGCCCAAGGCCTGAAGGTGACCCCATGAAGCGCGTATGGACCGTAATAGTAGGCCCCAAGGCCTTCCAGATGGTGCTGATGGAGCAGAGCTTGGATCAAGCCGGCGCGCTGCGTGAGGCGCAGTTGATCTGGCCTGAGTGTGAGGTGCAGCCATGACCGCTGAAATCCATCAGTTCCCAGCCTCGCGAACTGCTCATAACCGTCGAGTTGCTTCCGAGCAAGCGAAGCGCAACGAACTGGCTGAATACCTGCGTACAGTCGCCAAGTGGATTCAGGCTGACGACGTCAAGTGCGATCCCCAGGCGCTGCTGCTCGTTCTTTCCGGGAAAGCCGGGGACGAGGTCGTCTGGAAGGGCTACGCGGACAACCCCGATGTGAGCCTGCGTGATGCTGGGCATGCCGCTTACGCCCAGGTCAATACAACGTTCAAGCGCCGCGGCGGGAACTTCCATGATCGGAGGAAGCTATGACTGACTTCGTGATGCACAGCATGGCCGACGCCAACCGCCTGATGGGTGTGCTCCAGGCCCAGGACTTCACCCGCCCCAAGAAGATCGTCATCAAGGACCAGGACCGCAGCGGCGAGCAGAATAAGAAACTTCACGCGTGCTTGAGCGATATCGCCAAGCAGGTCGAGCACGCCGGCAAGAAATGGGACGTCCTGATCTGGAAGCGCCTCCTGACAGCCGCCTGGCTGCGCGAGAGCGGCGAACAGCCCCAGCTGATACCAGCGGTGGACGGCAACGGCTTCGACGTCGTGTACGAGCGCACAAGCCAGCTCAGCATGAAGCAGTGCGCGAGCCTGCTGGAGTGGATTCAGGCGTTCGGCGCCGAGCACCAGGTGCGGTGGAGCCAGAAGGATCTGTGGGAGGGGCGTTACTGATGAGCCATCAATTCAAGCCGGGTGACCTTGTGGTCATCGTGGGAGCCAACTCGCTGACCGAGAACATCGGAAAGCACGGAGAGCTTCGCGAGTACGTTGAGCCTGGCGATATCTATCTGGCGCCGAACGGGCGCATGTACCGGCAGGACGACGTTCCCTGCTGGACAATCAGTGGGGAAGGACTGGCGGCCGTAATCGACGGCGAGACTGTGAGCTTCGACTTCGGTATCCATGAGCCCAGGCATCTCATGCCCCTGCGCGGCGACTTCGCCCTCGAGCAGCAGAAAGCCAAGGAGGCCGAGCCATGCGCGTAGCCGAGATCAAGCCCAAGAAGTGCAAGGCGCCAGGTTGCGGCCAGCGCTTCAAGCCCATACTTTCGACGCAGAAGGTATGCAGCCCGGCATGCGCCCTGGCCATGGCCAAAGACCCGAAGCTGCAGAAGGTAGCGGCCAAGGCCATCACCAAGCAGAAGCGTCAGGACCTTCAGGAACGCCGGGAAAAGCTGAAGACGAAGGGGGAGCACCTGCGGGAGGCCCAGCAGGCGTTCAACGCTTACATACGCGAGCGGGACCGTTTGGCGGGGTATGCGTGCATCTCCAGCGGCCGGCCCCTGGACTGGAACGGCAACGCCGTAGATGCGGGGCACTATCGCAGTACAGGTGCTGCCCCACACCTCCGCTTCGATGAAAACAACTGCCACGCACAAAGCAAACACGACAACCGCTACCTCTCGGGCAACGTAGCCGAGTACCGCTTGGGGCTGATCCAGCGCATCGGGCTGGCCGCAGTCGAAGCTCTGGAGGCTGACCAGGCGCCGCGCCGCTACACCATTGAAGACCTGCAGGCCATCAAGGCCACCTATCGCCAGAAACTCAAGGACCTCCGGAGGGCCGCAGCATGAAGTATCAGAACGTGATATCCGCAGTAGTGCGCGCCCTGGCGGCCGAGACGATCAACAGCGCGGGCGGTTGCAGCGTTGAGCCCCGGGTGCAGACCAGCAAACTGAAAGGGGAAATCACCGGCAAAGACGCGGCGCTGCTGGCCGATTGTATTGTGCACAAGATGCTGCATGCTCAGCTCAGCCCCAGGCACTGGCACGCGCTGCTGGCCAAGTACAGCACGCACAAGGGGCGCAAGGTGGATGCGATCGGCAGATTGGTACCAGTGGTGCCCACGCCAGCGCCCAAGCGATTCACGCAGCAAGCCGTACTGGTGTGGGCCGTACCGGAGCAGCGCAAAGGTGTGCAGCGCATTGCCACCCAAATCAAGCCCGCCAAGCCGGTGGAGTGCAAAGACAACTGTGGCTGCAAGAAGCATTGCAAACTGGAATGGCGCAACCAGGCCGCCCAGCGCAATGTGCGGCGCGCCAACGCTCACGCCCAGGCGGTTGCCGAGCAGCGGCCGGGTGAAATGATCGTTCTGGCAGCTTCTAACTACGACATGACCACCTGGGACGATCAAGGGTTAACGGAGCGTACATACCAGCGCTGGAGCAAGGCCATTCGCGGCTCGCTCGAAGGTCTGGTCAACGAAGCGCTGGTCGAAGCACAGCACATGCTGGAGGCAGTAGGCGTGCTAAATTCCGAAGCAGCTTGACGGCTGATCCGCGTAGCCGGCGATCAAATGCCTTCCAGATTTTTGGGGGGCAACTCACATTCCAAAAGGTTTTTTAATGGAAGAGCTGACTCCATCCATCTGGTTTCCCGTAGTGACTCTCATAGCCGGCGCTGTACTCAAGGGCCTATTTGACTGGCTTGCTGAGTCCCGTAAGGCCTCAATCGAGCATCGCGTCAGATTCGAAAAGCGGCAAGAGGTGCTGTTGATGCATCGGCTTGAAACCCAGAGAAAGCTATTGCCTGAACTGCAGGAGGCGTTACTGGAATTAATGCGATGCACCGGCTTAGTGAATCTTGCAGATATCACCAGTTGGAGAGATTCGGGCAAATGGGGTAAGGGTAAGCTTCCTAATGATCTTGATGAAAAATCAAGAGTGGCTTTCAGGCAGGTAACGCTGTTTCGAGTGAGGGTGCAAGACGAAGCATTGCGCGCAGCGATCCTGGACCTGAGCCTGACCTGCACAAGTGTTAGCGTTGCCGGCAGCGAATCTGAATCGAACAAGTTTTTGGAGGATGCTTCATTCAAGTATGACCATGTCAATGAGCAGATCGGACGGGTGCTGCGCGCCCTCGACTCTAGCGAAAACGCGATTTTCGAAAATCCTTGACGTTTATGTCGCAATGTCGCAATATTTGTCCATCCTGTCATTCCTGCGCACATTGAGGAATGGCACATAGAGCCCGGCCACTGAGCCGGGTTTTTTTATTGCCCCGAGAGGCCATCAAGAGTCCCGAAGAACACAAACTTTGGTGAATGCCTGATTTTTCAGAGTGCACGGAACGAATTGATAGCACTATGATTCTGATAGCTTGCTAAGAAAAACCATCAGGATTCCGTGATTATGAAAAAAATCATCGCTGCTGCGGTGTTCTCCCTATTGGCCACCAGTGCACAGGCTGCTGATCTATCTGGCGCAATCGGTGCAACTAGTCAGGGCGGCTTGACCGCTCGCGCAGCTGTGGGCTTCAACTGGGACAAGAGCTGGTTTGAGAGCAGCACCGGCCGCTTAACCGGGTACTGGGATGCTGGCTACACCTATTGGGAAGCTGGAGACGCTTCTGGTGGAGCCCATTCGCTGTCCTTCGCCCCTGTGTTCGTTTATGAATTTGGCAGCGGTAACATCAAGCCTTTCATCGAAGCGGGGATTGGGCTCGCAGTGTTCTCGGGCACCTCTGCAGGTGACCAGGAGTTCGGCTCGGCTTTCAACTTCGAAGACCGTATTGGTGCAGGCCTGAAGATTGGCGAAACGCAAAAGGTCGGTATCCGAGCGATCCACTATTCCAACGCTGGCATCAAGCAACCGAACGACGGCATCGAGTCATACTCGCTGTTCTACAGCCACCAGATCTAATTTACAGACCCTCCCTTGCCCGCCTAGCGCGGGCTTTTTTTGCCTTTCATTGGGGTTCGGCGCCTGTCCTGCGAGACAATCTCGTCTCAGCTATCGAATTGAGCTTCAGGCGGGAGTCTGTAGCCGGTCATCTCGGCACTCAGAGCAAACCGCTTTTCTTCAGAGCTCATTTGCTCAAGCTGCGATTTAGTCCAGTTGTGCTTCTGCATCAGATAGTAATTTACTGCCGAAATACCATACAGGTCTGGCGGCAGTAGGTGGGTCTTTGCCAGGTGATCTCCAAAAACATCAAGGATGTAGGCCATCTCTGCTTCAGCCTGATAGAGGCGCAGAGTTGTTTCATAGTGACTTCTTGACCTGGGCACTGCGGCGCTCCTGGTAGGGCAGAAAAATCGATCTTGAAGTGTGACATCAAGTCGCGCTGTCCGACACAACAGAATTACCGGCCCCGACGTTCGCCGCAGCTCATTCCTTTCAGGAGAAATTGATGGACCCGACCGATCTCGGCCCAGGCACAGCCACCTGGCTGGGCGGTACGGGCACCGTCCTGCTGGGCGGCTTCCTTTGGCTGCGCAAGTTTTTATCGAAAGATGCGGCCGATCGCGCGATGGACAATGCCGACATCGGTACGGTGCGCCGCCTGAACGAACTGCTCGACTCCGAGCGCGAGGCACGCAAGCTCGCCGAAGCCCGGGCTGACCAGTTCGCCAAGGAACGCAACGACCTGGCTGCCACCGTTGGGCGCATGGAAGGGAAGATCGAGGCGCTGACCAGTCAAGTCGGCCAGCTCACTGAGCGCGTATCGCTGCAAAGCGAAGAGATCGCCCGCCTGCGCACCAAGCTCGGAGGTATGTCGTGATGGACAGATGCGCACTTGAATTTATCGCCCGCCGCTGGTGGCGCCGCATTGAGGTTTGGGTGATCGCCCTGTTGCTTGTAGTGGGTGGCGGGTTCGGCGGTTACCAGCTCGCCCAATGGGCGTTAGCCCGGAACTACCTGGAACAGGTCGCCGAGATCCGCAGCGCCTATGACGAAGCCAGCCAGCAGCGTGATCAGCGCCTGGATGAATTGGCCAGGCAGACGGGTAGTGCAGCGGCCAAGGCGTCGAAAGCCGCAACTACAGCCACCAAAGCAGCCGACAAGGCAGACCAAGCTGTAGATAGGGCCGGGGAAGCGCTCAACCGTTTTACACCCTGAGACGCGCCACAAAATCGATATGCGCCGTTTCGTGGCGCGGGAGTACCCATGAGCAACGTGACTCGAATCCGACACGCGCTACCGGTGAGCCAGGACATCGCTGCTGCGGTAGCAGATCTTGACGCTGCCTTGGCGAAAGCCATTGAGGCTGCGAAGGATGCGGGGCTTCCGCAGGGTCTGCTGGTTGGCCTGCTGCATGGTCACGCGCACGCCGAGACGCACAAGATGGTGGTCACATGAAGGTCGTCGAGTTTCAGCGCGAGAACTGGCGCAATGCAGCCAAGACGCTGCGCACGATCGCCGACCAGCTGGATAGCGGCGAGCTTCCCCCGTGCAACATCGGCACCTTGGCCATGCGCAGCCCCGAGGGCCAGGTCGAGATATTCGGGTTCGGCCCGGCAGCGGATGACCTGCAGGCCCTGGCGCTGTTCAGGCTGGCCGAGCAAAAGCTGATCGACGTGCTGCTGGATGGTGGGGAAGGATAGGTGTGCCGCACGGGAAAGCGGCACGAATCGATCAGCCTTTCAAGGCAGCCTGGATCTGATCAGCGTACTTTGAAAGGTTATTGAGCTCCTCTTCGAGATCCACCGAAGTCGGGCTTGATGCGCGCGTAGCAATGAGTTCAAGAGCCGCTGCCACGGCATATGCGCGCTTAGAACCTGGTTGGATTCGCATATCCACGCCAGCGTGTAACGCATCTTCCTGAAGGGTTTTAGACATGCCATTCACCTTGAGTTGAGTTGATCGTTATAAATACCGGCCCATGGCCACCGTTTCAAGAGGAAGGTGAGCCATGAGCAGACCAATGCCGCCGGCCGACCTGCTCGAATCGCTATGGCTAACCCTGCAGCCAACCCCTGATGTGTGGGAGTGGATACAGGCCGAGATCCTTGCCACCACCGGCAGCATCCACAACGAAGAGCACACCCACCTCATCGATGCGAGTATCGGTGTGCTGTGGGCCTCCTCTGCATTCGCGAAGAAGGGCAGAACAGTCCTTGGCCAAGCTGAGCAGGTGATGCACCGCGCAGGCGGCTGGCAGAAGGCCCGGCAAGAGCAGCAGATGCGTGAGTGGTTCGGCGAAGAGCCTCAGTTCCTCATCACCCTGGCAGCCGACTACTGCGCCCAGTGCACAGAAGCGGAGTTCTGCGCCCTGGTCGAGCATCAGCTCTACCACATCGCTCAAGCGACCGATCAGTACGGCGCACCCAAGTTCACCCAAGACGGCTTGCCCAAGCTGGAGATGCGTGGACACGACATCGAAGAGTTCATCGGTGTGGTTCGTCGCTACGGTGCGAGCAACGACGTACAGCAGCTGATCGACGCTGCAAGCCGGCCGCCCGAGGTGGCCAAGATCAACATTGCGAGGGCCTGCGGAACCTGCCTGCTCAAGTCGGCCTGAATCCTGACAGGTCCTGACGGACGACATTCACATGGCAGCACTACGAAGCGAGGTCAAAGCCTTCATTGTTCAGGCTCTGGCCTGCTTCGATACACCGTCGCAGGTGGTGGAGGCCGTCAAGAAGGAATTCGGCATCGAGCTGAGCCGCCAAACGTGCGAAGGGCATGACCCGACCAAGTACGCAGGGCGTGGCCTTGCTCAGAAGTGGATCGATCTGTTCAACGACACCCGCAAGCGTTTCCGCGAGGAGACAGCTGAGATCCCGATCGCCAACCGTGCGTTTCGCCTTCGCGGCCTCGGGCGTATGGCCGAGAAGGCCGAGAACATGCGCAACCTGGCGCTTACCGCCCAGCTGTACGAGCAGGCCGCCAAAGAGTGCGGCGACATGTACGTCAACCGCAAGATCGAACCCGATAAGCCCCTGGGCTCCCAGGCGGACCAGCAGCACGCCGTTGCTGAGTACACGCTGGAGCCAGACGAGAATGCCCCGACTACCCCGCACCTATGACCCGCCGGTTAAGCTGACGCCGAAGCAGGCGAACATTTACGTGTGGGGCTTTCAGCCTGAGGCGCGTTTCCGTGATGCGGTGTGCGGGCGTCGATTCGGCAAGACCTTCCTTGGCAAGGCAGAAATGCGCCGCGCGGCCCGGCTGGCTGCGGAGTGGGGCGTGAGCGTTGAGGACGAGATCTGGTACGGCGCGCCTACGTTCAAACAAGCCAAGCGGGTATTCTGGCGCCGGCTGAAGCAGGCCATTCCTGAGGCCTGGCGCGCGGCACGCCCAAACGAGACCGAGTGCGCGATCACGCTTAAGTCGGGCCACATCATGCGTGTGGTCGGCCTAGACAACTACGACAACCTTCGCGGCTCCGGTCTGTTCTTTGTGCTAGTGGACGAGTGGGCCGACTGCCCATGGGCAGCATGGGAAGAAGTGCTGCGTCCCATGCTCTCGACCTGCCAGTACACGATCCCTCAGACGGGGGAGTCGAGGAAGGGCGGTCATGCGCTGCGGATCGGCACACCGAAGGGCTTCAACCACTGCTACGACACCTACCGCGACGGACAGCCTGGCGGCGAGCCCGACCACAAGAGCTGGCAGTACACCTCACTGCAGGGCGGCAACGTCCCAGCCGAGGAGCTGGATGCGGCCCGCCGCAAGATGGACCCGCGTACCTTCCGCCAGGAATACGAAGCCGGATTCGAAAACTACGCGGGTGTCGTCTACTACACCTTCGACCGGAAAGAGTGCCGCACCAGCGCGCGCATCGAGCCAGGTGAGGCTCTCCACATCGGCATGGACTTCAACGTCATGAAGATGGCTGCGGTGGTATACGTCGTGCGTGACGGCCTGCCGCTGGCGCTGGACGAATTCCACTCGGTGCGTGACACGCCGGAGATGATCGAGAAGATCAAGGCGCGATTTCCTGGGCATGGCATCTCCGTGTATCCAGACGCCAGCGGACAGAACACCAGCAGCAAGAACGCCAGTGAGTCGGACCTGTCCCTGCTAAAGAAGGCCGGCTTCACCGTCGTGGTCGACTCGCAGAATCCTGGCGTCAAGGACCGCATTAACGCGGTCAACTCCATGTTCCTGAACACATATGGAGAGCGTCGCCTCAAGGTGAATATTGACCAGTGCCCGCAGCTCACGCAGTGCCTGGAGCGCCAGACCTACACGGACAAGGGCGAGCCGGACAAAGACCCGAAGAAAGGGCACGACCACATGAACGACGCCGCTGGCTACTTCATCGCCAAGCGCTTCCCAATCAAGACACAGTCGGCTGGTACCCGCCGCATCGGAGGTTTGGCGTAATGCCTGTCCAATCGACTAACCCTGACTACGACGTCCACATCGATGAGTGGCGGATGATGGACGATGCCCTAGAGGGCGAATGCGCCATCAAGGCCAACGTACGCAACTTGCCCAAGCCGAGCGGAATGGTCGAGGCGGAGAAGCTGGACGGCGCTGCCAATGCGTACCTCTACCAGAACTACACCGCCCGGGCGCAGTACGAACACTGGGTGCGCGACTCGCTGCGCTCGATGATGGGCCTGGTGTCGCGGCTCATCCCTGAGGTGAAGCTGCCCAGCGGCCTCAAGGGCGTCGAAGAGAACGCCACCGCCGACGGCTTCGGGCTGACCCAGCTGTTCCTACGCATCGTGCGTCAGACGATCTCACACGGCCGAGTACCGCTGGTGGTCAACGTGGACGACAAGGGCCAGCCGTACTTCGCAACCTACGCTGCCCGGAATGGCATCAACTGGGACACTGCCGACCAAGGCGGGCGCCAAGATCTGGTGCTGGCCGTGTTCCGCGAGTTCCGCAAAAAGGCCGAAGATCGCTACAGCCACGACTGTCAGACGGTCTACCGCGAGTTCTACATGGACGGCGAGGTCTGCTACACGGCAGTCCGCAATGAGGCTGGCGAGCTGATTGAGGACGAGAAGCCGCTCGGGACGGTCGGCTCTGGCAACCAGTTGGTGCGCGGACTCGAGTACATCCCGGTCATCTACTGTGGTTCGACCGACAACTCGCCTGACGTCGACGAGATCCCGCTGCTCACCATGGCACGGGCCGCGATCAAGTCCTACCAGCTCAGTGCTGATTACTTCACCGCGCTGCACCAGACGAGCCACCCGCAGCCCTGGGTATCCGGCCTGGATGAAGAGGTCGAGCTGAGCGTGACAGGGCCGTCGGCGGCTTGGGACCTTGGCAAGACCGGCACCTGCGGCTACCTCGAGTTTCAGGGCGCTGGGGTGCAGGCGGTACGCACCGCCATGGCCGATCAAAAGAGCGCAGCCCTCGAGGCTGGCGCCAAGGTCATGGACGTGTCCGGCACCGAGTCGGGCGAGGCCCGCAAGACGCGCCAAAACGACCAGCACGCCACGCTGCACAGCATAGTGATCACCGCTGCCAGCGCGATTGAACAGGCCTTACGCTACGCGGCGGAGTGGACCGGCTACAACCCCGAAGAGGTGGTGTTCAAGGTCAAGCCTGAGTTCATCATTCCCGAGGTCAATGCCCAGGTGCTGGCCGAGCTGCAGAAGAGCGTCATGGCCGGAACCATCAGCGCCGACACCTACTGGCAGTACCTCACCACTGGCAAGCTGCCCGAGCGGGCCTACGACGAAGAGGCCGGGCTGATCAGCGACGAGCGCGAGTCAGCCGGCATCAACTTGGACATTGACGATGGCGACGAAACCAACGCAGACGGCGGACGAAATGCTGCTGGAGCAGGTCAGTCGGCACGCGGTGCTGCTGGAGCGGCTAAAGGCCGGTGAGGTCAAGAAGTTTGAGACGATCCTGCGCCAGGTGGATACGCAGGTGCGGGACCAACTCACACGCCGCGAGCTGACCACCTACAGCCGAAGTCGCTTGGAAGAGTTCCTGTCGAGAGTTGGCGGCAAGCTGCTGGGCATCTACCAAGCCTTCGGCGACCGCATGCAGGCCGACCTGGTGGACATCGCGCAGTACCTGTCCGCTTTCGAAAGCCGTAGCCTGGCGAAGGCGCTGCTCATCGACGCCATCATGCCGACAGACGCGCTGATCCGGGCCGCGATCAACACACAGCCTCTTCAGGTAGCAGGGATCGAAGGCGGTACGCTGCTGAAGCCCTTCCTGAGCGGCTGGACGAGGAATGAATCCACCCGCGTGACCAACGCCATCCGCCTTGGCGTAGTCCAGGGCCAGACAAATGCCGAGATAACCCAGGCCATCCGCGGCACAGCCGCACAGAACTTCACCGATGGCGTGCTGGCGGTCAGCAACCGCAACGCTAAGGCAGTCGTGTACACCGCCGTGCAGCACGTCTCCGCAACAGCGCGAATGGAGACGTTGGCCGCGAACGCTGAGTTCGTCCCGGGCTACCGGATCGTGGCTACCCTCGACCGAAAGACCAGCCAGCAGTGCAAGAGCCTGGACGGTCGCGAGTTTGAGTTAGGGAAGGGCCCGGTGCCGCCTTTCCACATCAACTGCCGCACGACTATCACACCGATCACTAAGCTGTCCGCGGCATTTGCGAAGGGTGCAACACGCGCCTCAGTGGGTGCTTCTGGTGGCGCGCAGGTCTCCGCCAGCCTCAGCTACTACCAGTGGCTGAAAACGCAGCCACCGGCGTTCCAGGTCGCGGCGCTGGGGCCGGTGCGCGCCAAGCTATTCCGCGATGGCGGGCTCACTGCTGAGCGGTTCGCCTCGCTGCAACTGGACAAGAACTTCAAGCCTCTGACGTTGGACCAGCTCAAGGAGCTGGAGCCGCTGGCGTTCGAGAGGGCCGGTATTAGCTGATCTGCGCCACAAAACACGTAGCCACGGTTTCGTGGCGCGCATTACGGCCTCGCACTGCGGGGCTTTTTTCTGCCCGCCAGGCGGGCTCACCAGTCCCCAGGGGATAGCGACATGCCTTTTGACTTCGACCCGGCCGCCCATGGCCTCACCCTCGACGAAACCCAAACTGCCGCGCTGAAGGCGGCGCTCGGCGGCGAGGTGCAGAAATTCCTGGACGGCGAGGTCTCGGGCCTCAAGTCCAAAAACACCGAGCTGATCGGATCCAATAAGGCCATCAAGACCGAACTGGACAAGCTGAAAGGCCAGTTCGACGGTCTGGATATTGAAGCGGTCAAGGGTCTGCTGGCCAAGGCCGGGCAGGACGAAGAGACCAAGCTGATCGCCGAGGGCAAGCTGGACGAGGTCATCAGCCGCCGCACCGAGCGCCTGCGCACCGACTTGGACAAGCAGGTCAAGGCCGCCAACGAGCGCGCCGACAAGGCCGAAGCCTTTGCTGCCAAGTACAGCGACAAGGTGCTGGCTGACTCCATCCGCGCTGCCGCCATCAAGGCCGGCGCGCTGCCTGAGGCTGCCGAGGACATCATCCTCCGCGCCCGCGGCACCTTCAAACTGAGCGAAGACGGTGAGCCTGTTGCCACTGACCGTGCCGGCGAAGTCGTGTACGGGAAGGACGGCAAGACCCCGCTGTCTCCCCTCGAATGGGCGGAATCGCTGCGCGAAACCGCTACCCACCTGTGGCCAAGGGCTCAGGGTGCCGGACAGACCGGCGACAACGGTGGCAAGGCCACGAAGAAATGGGGCGAGTACACCGAGACCGAGCGTGCTGCGATGGCTCGTGACAACCCCGACGCATTCAAAAAACTCCAAGCCACCCGAGGAACCTAACCCATGGCATCTACCCAACTGTCGGACATCTTCGTTGCCGACTACTACGGCACTCTGGAGCCGGTGAACTCGCCCGAGAAGACCGCCGTCTACGAGTCCGGCATCATCACCCGCTCGGCCACCCTGGACAACATCGCCAAGAACGGCCAGGGCACCTCCGAAATCAGCTACTGGCAGGATCTCGACGCCGATGAGGCGCCGAACATTTCTAACGATGACCCCGACGACCTCGGCGCCGTCGGCAAGGCCGAGCAGGGCAGCATGCGCGCGCGGACCCTGTACCTCAACAAAGGCTACGGCGTCTCCGACCTGACCGCCGAGCTGGCCAACTCCGAGCCGATGCAGCACATCCGCAACCGCTTCGGCACGTACTGGACGCGCCAGTGGCAGCGTTACCTGATGGGCGCCGGCCGCGGCATCATCGCGGCCAACATCGCCCAGAACGGCGGCGACATGGTCAAGGATGCGGGCGCCTCGATCAGTGCCAACGCATTCCAGGATGCCGCGTTCACCGCAGGCGACGCCGCCGACATGTTCGGCGCCATCGGCGTGCACTCGGTCGTCATGAACCAGATGGTCAAGCAGGACATGATCGAGTACCTGCGCGACTCGCAGGGCAAGATCATCCTGGCCACCTATCTGGGCAAGCCAGTGTTCATGGACGATGGCCTGACCTACGCGCCAGGTCAGTTCCTCTCGCTGTTCTTCGGCCAGGGCGCCTTCGGTTATGGCGAGGGCGACCCGCACATGCCGGTCGAGATGCAGCGCAAGCCCGATGGCGGCAACGGCGGCGGTGCCGAGGTGCTGTGGGAGCGCAAGACCTACATCCTCCAGCCGGCCGGCTTCAGCTGGCAGGGCAGCGAGAACCGCAACCTGAGCCCGACTGCCGCCCAGTACGCGTCGGCGGCCAACTGGAAGCGCGTCTTCGACCGCAAACAGGTGCCGTTCGCCGCAGTCATCAGCGGCACCGCCACTCCTTGACCCCATGATGCGGGGCGCCGGCCTGGCGCCCTACGCAGGAGATCAGCATGAAAGTCATCTACACCAACACCCCGGGCAGCGAGCGCGGCACCTGCTATCGCCGTCTGGACCAGTTCTTCGGAGTGATCGACGGCGCAACGCAGGTTGTGGTCGAGGGCGAGGCGCCCGAGATCGTCGAGGCCTACGAGGCGGCCGGCATCAAGGTTGGCGACCAAGGCGGCCAGGATCAGCCTGAAACTGACCCGCACAAGATGAACGTCCCCGAGCTGAAGGAATGGCTCACCGCCAAAGGTATCGAGTTCGACGCCAGCGCGAAGAAGCCCGACCTGCAAGTCCTGATCCCGCAGGAGTAAGCGATGACCGACTTCATCACCGTTGCTGACGTCGATGCAAAGCTCGGCCAGGGCTGGGCAGGTGCCGGTGATGCGGTCCTTGCTGTGGTCATGGCCAACGCCTGGCTCACGGCCAAGATCAAGCGTCCACTACCCAGTCCGGTGCCGGACGCAATCGTCAGCGCCGGCGCACAGGTGGCCAAGCTGGCCGCAGCCGGCAAGCTCTACAAGGACACCCAGCGCGAGGTGCAGAGCAAGACTGTTTCGGCGCAGGCCGGTACCTCGACGAGCAAGACCTACGTCGCCGGCTCAACCGATCGCTCAACCGCCGAGAACTTCGCACTGGACTTGATCGCGCCTTGGACCCGCCGCCCGGGCACCGTGCTGCTCAAGAGGATCTAGTCGATGAGCATGCGCGAAGAAATCCAAGCGGACCTGGCCGAGGCGTTCGACGATCCAGAAGGGCTGGCCGATGCAGTTCGACCGGTAGCGGGGTCGCGCTCCATAAAGGGCGGCTACGATCCGGCCATCGGCGGCACGATGCCGGCGTCGACTGTGCACTACACCGGGCGAGGCGTGTTCGGCAGCTACCTGGCCAAGGAGATCGACGGCTCACGCATCCAGACCGAAGACGTGAAGCTGCTGGTGCTGCAGAACGAGCTGTTCGAAGAGCGGGACGGCCAGACCAGCGAAACCCTTGCGGCGCCCAAGATTGGCGACCAGGTGAGCGGCTATCGAGCACTCAACGTGTCCGAGGATCCTGCCCAGGCCACCTGGACCATTCAACTGAGGAAGTGACCATGCCACGCGGCGCACACATGACGCAGCGGTACGGCGGGCTTGAGGGTGGTTTTGCCGAAAGCATCCGGGCCTTCGCCGAGCAGGCCGAGCAAGCGCTGGACGCCACCTTCCGCGAGATCGTGATCGAGATCGGCAGCAGCGTCATCCGCATGTCACCCGTAGGCAATCCGGAGATTTGGGCCGCCAACGTGGCTCACAGGGCGGCCAATACCCGCGCTGCCGACGCCTACGACTTCAAGGTGGCCGTCCGCAACACCCTGATCAACCTCAATGAGAGCAACTTCACCAAGGCCGGTAAGCTGCGCAAGGGTGTGAAGTACGCCAAGCCCCTGACAAAGACCGAGCGGGAGCAGAACTTCTCTGTGAACGGCCTGGTAGCGGGACAGGGCTACGTCGGCGGGCGGTTCCGGGGTAACTGGCAGTTCTCCATCGACTCGCCGGCGACCGGTGAGCTGGATCGCATCGACCCATCGGGCAGCGTGACGATCGCCGATCTGATAGCCCAGGTGCAGGCCCTTACCATCGGCCAGACGGCCTACATCGTGAACAACCTGGCGTATGCCATTCCGCTCGAGTACGGCCACTCCACCCAGGCACCCAACGGCATGGTCCGAGTGACCCTGGCCAACTTCCAGCGCATCGTCGACGAAGCCATCAGGAACAACCGCGTATGAGCCATGCACGAGCCCGCCAGGCTATTGAAATCAAGCTGATGGCCTGGGCCTCGGCGCGCCCGATTCGAGTGGCGAACTTCGAGCAGGAGTTCGAGGCCGAGCCCAGCGAGACCTACCTGCGTGCCTACCTGCTCCCGGCCGGCACCACCTGCCGCTACCTGGGCGGAGAGGCTTACGAGTACACCGGCGTGTACCAGGTCAGCATCGTTTGCCCGGCTGGCCAGCCACTAGCTACTGCCGAGGCCTTGGTCGGCGAGCTTTCGAGTCTCTTCCGGGTTGACTCGGAACTCAGCCGCAACGGCTTCGAGGGCCTAGTCACCGAACCGGTTGACCAGGGCCCAACCATTCCCGAGTCGGCAACTTACACGGTTCCGGCCAGCTTCACTTACCGCGGTGTCGCGGACCAACCGCCCGCTGGGGCATAACCAACCGCCGCCCGGCGGGCTATCAAGAGGAAACACAACATGGCCGCACGCTTCCCGCTGCCAAACGGCGCCGTGCTGGAAATCGCACGCGTCATCGGCGCCGCCGTCCCGTTCACCGCGCTGTCCAACGCAAAGCCGCCGGTCGCTACCGCAGTCGGCCACAGCATCGCGAACGGCGACATTCTGCTGGTCAACTCCGGCTGGGCGCTGATCAACGACCGAGCCGTCAAGGCTTCCGGGGTCGCCGCCGACAGCTTCTCCTTGGCCGGCCTGGACACCAGCGACGCCGAATTTTTCACCGCTGGCGCAGGCGTCGGCTCCGTTCTGCCTGTATCGGACTGGGTGCAGATTTCCAAGGTGACCGGTTTCAACTCCGCAGGTGGTGAGCAGCAGTACACTACCGTCGGGTATTTGGAGGATGACGACGACAAGCAGTATCCGTCGAACCGCAACCCTCGGTCCCTGACCATCTCGGTTGAGGATCAGCCCAGTGCTGCCTACGTCGAAACCGTGGAGGGCTACGACGCCTCTAAAGAGCTGACGGTGATCCGCATGAAGCTCCGCAACGGCGACCAGATCCTGTACCCGGGCTATGTCAGCATCACGCCCGACCCAACCATGGAGCGGAACAACGTGATGACCCGAACCATCAGCGTCGGCTTGTCGGCTCGCTCGCTTCGTTACCTGGCTGGCGCGTAAGGAGTACTCATGGCAAAGATCAAGATCGCGCAGAACCCCACGTTTGCCGCTGTGGTGCAGGTTCCGCGCATTGGCGCCGAGCCGGCCCCGGTGGAGTTCCAATTCCGCTACATGGACCGCGTAGCTCTGTCCGCGATGTTCGATCGCTGGAACAAGGCGCGCGACGCCTGGGCGGCGAAGGCCCAGAAGGACGGGGCAAACTGGGAGGAGGTCACCACCGGTGAAATCGCCCTGCAGGCCGAGCAGCTGGGCGAGATCGTCACTGGCTGGGATCTGGAGGACGAGTTCAGTACTGAGGCCATCGTAGACCTGGTGTGCACCTGCACCGGCGCTCCGAAGGCGGTCATCGATGCCTACCAGGCTGCCTACAGCCCGGCCCGCCTGGGAAACTGAGGGCGGCGGCCCGGGCCTGCTATGAGCGGGGCCCCTCCGTCGAGCAGTTGGCGGCGCTGGGCCTGACGCCTGATGACATTGAGGAGGAGGTGGTGGAGGTCTGGCCAGATGCATGGCCAGCCTTCCGGCTGTTCGATGCTCTTGGCACGCAGTGGCGGGTGGCTCCGGGCGGCCCGTCCGGCCTGGACTACACCGCCATCCCCGCAACTGCCTCAATGCTCGGCATCAATCGCCGCGACCTCACAAACATTTTCCCCGATCTCCGCGTCATGGAGGTTGAAGCCATGGCCGTCATGTCGGAAATAATGGAATGAAGCGTTGATTTGTCCGGTAGCATTGCGGTGTGTTATGCGGACCCAATGCCGTCTGTAGGCCTCGAGGTTTGCGATTTGGATCGCCGTTTTTCTGCGAAGACGTGCTGACATCCGATGAGAAATGCGGTTTAATTCACCTGAGTGAGGTTTTTGCATGCGCCATGCGCATTGGTTTTCTACACCTCACATGCTCGAAGTGTGAGCAATCCAACAGGCCTTCCGGCCTTAGATTTCGTTTCGCGAATCTGGTGGAAAATCAATGAAAGCACGCCCGCGTAGTGAGCGTAGAAACCGTCCAGCTGCTTTGAACGACGCCGTCTTGGCTTTGGCAGCTGAGCGAGGTCAGGCGCGACTGGTTGCCATGGGCCGTAAATCCGGTAAGCAATGAAGCCGGTTGTCATATCGACATCTCTAAAAATCGACCTTGGCAAGGAAGCTTCGGTAGCTCTGGCTACTGAATTTCAGCTTTTCAAGGCTGGGCAGACCTACCTAGGTGAAATTTTTGGCAAGGATGTTCCATTCATCAAACCTAAGGCAGTGGTAGAGCAAAAGCTCTGGCATGTGCATTTAGAAACTGATCTTGTGACAAAGCGATGGGATCGTTTAGCTGATAGAGGCGCCGATCAAGACCGGTTTACCTCTGATCGAATCCTTGTTTACACCATGATGGGTGATTTTTACCTCCAGCCATTTTTGCTGCTGACAATCTTGGACCCTGGGCATTCCAAGATGTCAGACCCGATCTTCATGCGGTCTATGGCTGATCTGACTGAAAGAGAGAGATCGGCCTACGCTAGGGATCCAGCGAACGAGGAGTGGATTATTGCGAAGCCATAGATCTGCGCTGATTCACTTTTCTGGTGTGCTCAATCCCAGCTGTTAGCCCAACCTTCATAAAACCCGCTTAGGCGGGTTTTTTATTGCCCGGAGAAAAGTATGACGACCATCGCCTCCCTTGGCCTGCAGATCGACTCCGGCGATGCTGTTGAAGCCAAGGACAACCTCGATCAGCTTACGGACGCCGGCAAGCGCAGCGAGGAGTCGGCTGGACGAACCGGGCGCGCCTGGGAGACTGCCCTGGGCAGCCTTCAGGGCGACACCCGGCAGATCGTGCAGGAGCTGCAGGCGCTCAACGCCAAGCAGACCGAGCTGGCGCAGCAGATGGCCACGGTGGGGCGCGCTGTCACCAGCGCCTCCACGGCGTTCAGCAGCGCCGCAGCGAACATGGGGGCGTTTCGGACCGAGGCCGCGCAGGCGGGTAAGGTGCAGGAGGCGCTCACCAGCGCCACGGATGCCGGAGCCCAGGCCGGCCGGCGCGCTGCCGAGTCCGCCGACGAGCAGCAAGCCAGAATTCTGGCCGTGGCCAAGGCCTCGCTGGAGGCCAGCCATTACGTGCAGTCGCTCAACCGGGCGACCGAGCAGAGCGCCGAGGTCACCGCCCAGGCGAACGCCGTTCTATCGGACAGTGCCAGCCGTCAGGCATCCATCAACAGCCGGGCTCAGGCCCTCATCGCCACGGAAGAGCGCCAGGCGGAAGCGGCGAAGAAGGCTGCCGGAGCGCATCGGGAGGAAGGCCAGGCGCTCGAGGAGCTGCTGGGCAAGATCGACCCGACCGTCGCGGCAATGAGCCGGCTGGACCTGATGGAGCAGAAGCTGAAGGGCTTCCGCGACAGCAAGGCGCTCGACTCGGAAACCTTCGGCGAGTACCAGGCGAAGATCGACCAGGCGCGCACTGCTTTGGGCGGCGCCGATGTTGCGCTGAACAAAACTGGCATGTCAGCCAAGGCAACGGCAGCCGCACTGCGCGGTGTGCCGGCGCAGTTCACTGATATCGTTGTGTCCCTGCAAGGCGGCCAGGCCCCACTGACGGTTCTCCTGCAGCAGGGCGGCCAGCTCAAGGACATGTTTGGCGGCGTTGGACCGGCCGTTAAGGCCCTGGGCGGATACGTCCTGGGCCTGGTGAACCCGTTCACTGTCGCGGCTGCTGCGATGGCTGTGCTCGGCTACGCCTACTATTCGGGCAGCGAGGAGGCGGTCGGATTCCAGAAGGAGCTGATCAAGACTGGCAACGCCGCCGGTACGACAGCAGACCAGATGTCGGGAATGGCGCGGCAGGTCGCGGCGACCGTCGGCACCACTGGCGCGGCGGCGGAGGTGCTCACCCAGCTGGCCGGTAGCGGGAAGATCGCCTCTGACAGCTTTGTCGAGATCACCGAGGCGGCCCTGGAATGGCGCTCAGCGACTGGTAGGGCAGTCGAGGAGACCGTGGCCGAGTTCGTGAAGATCGGCAAGGACCCGGTGGCAGCTGCCAAGGACCTAAACGAGCAGTACAACTTCCTGACCGCTTCGACCTACTCGCAGATCGTTGCGCTGAAAGAGCAGGGCGACACCATCGGGGCAGCAAAGCTGCTCACCGATACCTACGTCGATACGATCAAAAACCGCAGCAAAGAGGTTACCGAGAACCTTTCCATCTGGGAGAGGGGCTGGAAGGCTCTGCGCGGCGAGGTAGCTGCAACCGTAGACTCGATCAAGAACGCTGGCAGGGACCAGGACATAGCTGGGCGCATTGTTGACCTGCAGCGGCAAGTAGCCGCAGCACAAAGTGCCGTGAATGCGGACAAGGATGACAGCGACGCACAGAAAAAGCTGACTGATGCCAGCCTTGAGTTGAAGGGGCTAATCCAGCAGCGCGACACACAGCAGGCCATCGCCAGAGCCCGCGAGCTGGATGTCCAGCAGCAGCAGGCTGCCATAGTTGCAATCGGCAAGATTGATGCGCTGGAAAAGTCGGCCAGGACCAACGCAGAAAAGCGTGCAGATGCGCTGAAAGAGTACGGTAAGTCTCTGGATGCGATCCGCAAGGTGAACCCCGATGATGACCGGCTGAAGCCCGAGAACATTGCCCGAGTAAAGGCAGACATTGCTAAGCAGTTCAAGGACCCTGCCGGCCGCGCGGGGGCAGTTGACCTCTCCGGTTTCAACGACCAGAAGAACGCGCTGAGCGCCATTCTGGCTGAGTACAAGAACCACCAGAAGGAGCTGGATGCTGCGCAGAAAGCCGGCCTGATCTCTCAGGAGTCTTACGCGTCGCAGCGTGCCGCGATTATCGAGCAGCAGAGGTCCGATGTAACGCATGCCTATGAGGAAGAGATCGCTGCGCTTGAGCAGGCAAAAGGGCGCAGCAGCACCAACGCGCAGCACCGCATCCAGCTCGACCAGAAGATAGCCGATGCGCGTGCCGCGATGGTTAAAGCTCAGAAGGACGCAGATACCGAGCTCGCGGTGCTTGCGACCAATGAGCAGGGCCGCCTGGCCAAGCAGGCCAGGGCAGTGCAGACCTACACCGACGCCCTTGACCAGCAGGTCCAGGCCCTCAGGTTGCAGGGGCAGCGGTCCGCCGACGGTCTTGGGCTTGGCGACCGGCAGCGCGGTCTGCAGGATCAACAGAACGGTATCACCGATCGGATCAACCAGCAGCGCCTGGACTTGGCCAACCAGTATGGTGACGGTTCAAGGGGTATGAGCCTTGATGAGTACAACCAGAAGCTGGCGGCCCTGAACAAGACCGAGAAGGACCTGCAGGAAACAACCATCGTCAACTACGACCAGATGACGGTCGCGCAGGGCGACTGGCGCAAAGGCGCATCCTCGGCCTTCCAGAATTATCTGGAGCAGGCCCGTGATGTAGCCGGGCAGACGAGATCTTTGTTCACGAATGCCTTTAGCTCGATGGAGGATGCGGTCGTGAATTTCGCCATGACTGGCAAGTTCTCTTTTGCAGACTTCACCAAGTCAATCCTGGCAGACATGGTTCGAATCGAAACCCAGCGCGCGGCCTCTGGATTGCTCAGCACTTTGGTTAACTGGGGCTCCACCGCTGTCTCCGCCTACTTCGGCAGCGGTAGCGGTAACGGCATGGAGGCCGGGTCTGCGGGTGCTATTTCCTCAAACCTTGGCGCTTCGCAGGCAGGTTACGACAGCGCCTACTTCCAAGCGCTCGGCGGGGCCTGGTCGAATGGCGTGCAGCTTTTTGCTGACGGTGGAGCGTTCACTAATTCCATCGTCAGCACGCCCACGGCTTTTGGCATGGCCGGTGGCAGGGTGGGCGTGATGGGAGAAGCGGGTGACGAGGCCATCATGCCTTTGACCAGAACGTCTGGCGGCCAGCTCGGGGTCAGAGCGGTGGGCGGTGGCGGGACCTCCATCAGCCTCTCCGCGCCTGTGAACCTCATTACGGAGGACAGGAGCAATGAGGGCATGCAGCTCGATCCCGCGCTGCTGCAGCAAAATATGCAGAAGCAAATGCAAATGGCCGCAGAGAAAGCGGTTGCGGACTCTTGGCGTCCTGGCGGGGTGAGTTACCGAAATACCAAAGGAGGGCGCTGATGGCCATCGAAAAGTTCAGCTGGCCGACGCAGCGCGGCGAAACGCCAGAGATCACCTACCGGGTCCGCGAGTCCAAGTTTGGCAGCGGATACCGGCAGGTGGTGGGAGACGGCCCCAATAACAAAGAGGACAGCTACCCAATCACCGTGACCGGTACGAAGGTTCAAACGCAGAAGATCATGGATTTCTTTGACCGACACGGCGGGGCCAAAGCTTTTCTGTGGTTCACCCCGCTCGGTGAGCTGGGCCTATTCACCTGCAAAGATCCGAAGCCCACGCCTATAGGCGGCGGCCGGTTCAAGGTGACAGCTACCTTTGAAAGAGCATTCCATCCATGAGCCTGATCAAGCAGATACAGAAGCTAGAGCCAGGCTCCGAGGTGGTGCTGTTCGAGCTCGACGGCTCCGACTTCGGTGCTGACGTGCTGCGGTTCCACGGCCACGCTATCCCGCACACGACTCAGGAGCTTGCAGCAGCTGGCGCCGATGCCGACCAACTGCCGGCCAAGTCCATCTGGTGGCAGGGTGAGGAATATGGCGCCTGGCCGCTTAAGGTCGAGGGCATCGAGGCAAACTCGGACGGCACCGCGGTGAGGCCGAAACTGTCCGTCGGTAACGTCAACGGGCGAATCACCGCGCTGTGCCTCGCCTTCGCGAATCTGCTCGAGTTCAAACTGACCATCCGCAACACGCTGGGCGAGTTCCTGGATGCCGCGAACTTTCCAGCCGGCAACCCCACCGCAGACCCGACCCAGGAAAGCATCGAGATCTGGTTCATCGACCAGAAAACGGGCGAAAACGGCCAGATGGTGACATGGGAGCTGGCCAGCCCGGGGGATGTGGGAGGGGAGTCTATCGGACGGCAGATGACCACGCTGTGCCACTGGGCCATGACCAATGGCTACCGGGGTCCGAACTGCGGCTACACCGGTCCCTACTACGACCTGGATGGCAATCCCACGGATGATCCGGCTAAGGACGATTGCAATGGTTGTCTCGACTCCGGCTGCGTCGTGCGCTTTGGCGCCGGCAATCCTGTTCCCTTCGGCGGCTTCCCTGCCGTGTCACTGATAGCAAGGAGTTGACCATGCGCAAGCACATTCTCGCCGCCGTGCAGGCGCACGCTGCGGCTGAATATCCGCGCGAGTGTTGCGGCCTGATCATTGCCAGCGGCCGATCGCAGCGCTACGTGCCGTGCGAGAACACCGCAGCAGATCCCGGCGAAGAATTCCGGATAGCGCCCGAGCAGTACGCTGCAGCCGAGGACCTGGGCGACGTGATCGGCATCGTGCATTCACACCCCGACGCAACTAGCAGGCCATCCCCGCGCGACCTTGCCATGTGCGAGGCCACCGGACTGCCCTGGCACATCTTGTCCTGGCCAGAGGGCGACCTGCGGACCATTATGCCGACCGGCGAGACGAAGCTGCTGGGGCGCCCATTCGTGCACGGTGCCTGGGACTGCTGGCAAGTGTGCGCCGACTGGTATAAGCGGGAGTGGGGCTTGGAATTCCCAGCCTACGCCCGCGAGGATGGGTGGTGGGAGCAGGCCGCCAGCCCGAGTCTATACGAGCAACATTTCGAGGCGGCTGGCTTCTACCAGGTCGACAAGCCGGCGCGTGGCGACATGATCGTCATGGCCGTGGGCCGCACAGCGCACCCTAACCACGCCGGCATCTTCCTGGGGGCTGATCCCGCGCTCCCCGGCGAGCACGCCGATGTCTTCGGACCAGGTCCTTTCATGCTGCACCACATGTACGGGCGGCCCTCGGAATTAATCGTCTACGGCGGGCCCTGGCAGGAAAGGGCGCGGTTGGTACTGCGGCACCGTGACGGCGCGTAGTGGTACATTTTGGGTTTTGAGCGAGGGACAGCAGATGCGGGCTTTAATATGCGGCTTAGGAATAGCGTTACTAGCGGGCTGTGTGACCACTGCAGATCTGGAGAGCAATGAGCCTTCGATCAGCGCTGAAACCGGAAAAAACGCCAAGCAATACGCCTTATGTGTGTTGCCCAAATGGCAGGCAGCCCGGACAGAGTCAGCGATGGCAGAGACTGAGAGCGGCTACCGGTTATGGGTATCCAGTAGCGGAATGACGGACGAGCTACTGGACATCGTACAAACACCCAATGGAAGTCGGGTCACGTTGCGTCAGCGGATGGCCTGGTCTCCAGGGGTAGGACGTGCTGCCATTGAAAAAGCTGTGAAATCCTGTTTGTAAGTACATCGAATATGAGGCCGCCTAAGTGCGGCCTTTTTCATGAAAAGGAGAGCCGGAATGGCAATGTCTGCGTTGCGCTATGAGCCAATGACGGTGATAAAGCTTTCTTGCTCATTGGCACGTAAATTTGGACGTATTCACCGTCGAGCTTTGGACGGCGGATCAGTGTTTGAAGTGTTCCGAGCTCTCAAAGCTACGGTTCCTGGGTTTGAGGAAGAGATCCGGCGCCTGCAGGCTCTTGGCATCAGGTTTGCGATATTCCGCAACGGCAAAAATACCGGCTGCGAAGACTTTTCCAAGAGTGGGTGTAGAGAGGTCAGGATTGTCCCAGTCGTCGAAGGAAGTAAGCGAGGGGGGATACTGCAGACGGTAATCGGAGCGATCCTCATCGCCGCATCGTTCATTCCAGGCTTTCAGTTTTTGCTACCTATAGGCATTTCGATGGTCGTCGGTGGCGTCATTCAAATGCTCAGCCCACAGGCAAAGGGTCTATCTCAAAGCGGCGCGCCTGAGAACCTCCCGTCTTACGCCTTCGGCAGCGCCAAGAACACCACTGCCAGCGGCAACCCGGTCCCGATCTGCATCGGCGAACGCCGCTGGGGCGGGGCGATCATCTCAGCCTCAATCGAAGCGCAAGACAAGGCTTAGGCCAACCATTCGAACAGACCGCCTCCAGGCGGTTTTTTTATGCCCGGAGGAAAGCATGGGCGCAGCAGCTCACCCCGACATCACCGGCTCCAAGGGCGGCGAGAGCAAGCCCAAAACCCCCGTCGAAGCTCCGGACAGCCTCCGCTCTACCAACCTTGCCAAAATTCTTCTGGCCGTTGGTGAGGGTGAGTTCGACGGCGACCCGACCGACCGTGACATCTACCTGGACAACACGCCAATCATGGATGCCAACGGCAACGTCAACTTCCCTGGTGTGAAGTGGGAATGGCGCCGTGGGACTGTCGAGCAGGACTACATTCAAGGCATCCCTTCGGTCGAGAACGAGACGACGGTCAACGTCGAGCTGCGCAGTGACAACCCGTTCACTCGGGCGCTGAGCAACACGCAGCTTTCGGCGGTGCGCGTGCGCATGGCCTGGCCGCGACTTGCTCAGCAGGACAGCGAGGGCAACACCAACGGCTACCGCATCGAGTATGCGATCGATATCGCTACCGATGGCGGTGCATACGTTGAAGCGCACCAGGGAGCGGTCGACGGCAAAAGCACAACGGGCTATCAGCGCTCGGTGCGCGTCAACCTGCCCGCGACGACCTCGGGCTGGATGATGCGCGTTCGCCGCCTCACGCCCAATGCCAACAGCAGCACCATCGGCGACACGATGACGATCGCCGGCTACACCGAGATCATCGATCAGAAAATCCGGTATCCGAACACCGCGCTCCTCTACATCGAGTTCGATGCCCAGCAGTTCCAGAACATCCCGGCCGTAACCGTCAAGTGCAAGGCCAAACGGTGGCCGGTACCGAGCAACTACGATCCAGTCACCCGGACCTATACGGGCGTGTGGGACGGCACCTTCAAGCAGGCCTGGACGAACAATCCCGTGTGGGCGACGTACGGCATTTGCGTCAACGATCGGTTCGGCCTGGGCAAGCGCATCCAGCCTTGGATGGTCGACAAGTGGGAGATGTACCGGATTGGCCAGTACTGCGACCAGCTGGTGCCGGATGGCATCGGTGGCCAGGAGCCGCGCTACCTCTGCGACCTGAACCTGCAGGGCAAGGCCGAGGCCTGGACGCTGCTTCGCGACCTCTCCGCCATTTACCGGGGCATGGTGTACTGGGCCCAGGGCTCGCTGTTCATGCAGGCGGACATGCCGCGCGCGCAGGACATCGACTACGTCTTCACTAGGTCCAATGTCATCGACGGCGACTTCATTTACGGTGGCGCTGGTCGAGACACGCATTACAGCCGGGCGCTGGTGAGCTACGACAACCCGGCCAACAACTACGACACCGATGTGGTCCCGGTCACCGACAACGCCCTTCAGCGGCGGTACCGCGATCGGCCGGTCGAAATCTCTGCCATTGGGTGCACGCGAGCCAGCGAAGCCCAGCGTCGCGGCAAGTGGGCGCTGTTGAGTAACAGCCAGGACCGGACGGTGACCTTCAAGACTGGCATGGAAGGCGCCAACGTGCTGCCGGGCTATGTCATCCCGGTGGCCGATGAGCTGGTCGCAGGGCGCCCGAACGGTGGCCGTATCTCTGCCGCAGCGGGGCGGGTGGTGACATTGGACCGGGACACCCCGATCAAGGCTGGTGATCGCCTGATCATCAACCTACCCAACGGCACTGCCCAAGGCCGAACGGTGCAGTCGGTGAACGGCCGTGCCGTCACCGTGACGACCGCGTACGCGCTGCAGCCAGAGCCTGAGCTTCAGTGGGCGATCGATTACGAAGACTTGGCCATCCAGCTATTCCGGGTGCTCAAGCGGGTCAGCAATGAGGGTGAGTACGAGTTCACGGCCCTGGAGTTCAACCCGAGCAAGTTCGATGCGATCGACACCGGCGCCAAACTGGACGAGCGGCCCATCAGCGTTATCCCGATCACCACCGTGCAGGCGCCGGCGAGCGTCTCGCTGTCCTCGGCTTATGCCGTTGACCAAGGCATTGCGATCAGCACCATGACGATCGCATGGCCAGCGGTGGAGGGCGCTGCCGCGTATGACGTGGAGTGGCGCAAGGACAACGGCAACTGGATACGCTTGCAGCGCACTGGCACCACTTCTGTGGATGTGGTGGGCATCTACGCTGGCGCCTACATGGCGCGCGTGCGGGCGGTGAGTGCGTTTGATATCACATCGTCCTGGCGCGCTTCGATGCTTACCGATCTCAAGGGCAAGCAGGGTACGCCGCCTGCGGTCACGTACTTGAGGGCAACTCCGCTGGTCTACGGTACCGACCTGGCCTGGGGTTTCCCACCTGGTGCGGAAGACACCCAGCGCACGGAAATCTGGCAGAGCGCAACCACCAGCCGCGACCAAGCGATAAAGCTCGGCGACTTCGCTTACCCCCAGGCCGAGCACCAGATTCATGGCCTGGCGGCTGGCGTCGAGTTCTTCTACTGGGCGCGTCTGATCGACCGCTCCGGCAATGTCGGTCCGTGGTACCCGGAGGGCGCAGGCGTGCAAGGGCGCTCAAGCTCAGACCAGACCGAGTACGAGGAATACTACCGCGACAAAATCGGCAGCGGCGCGCTCTATCCCGAGCTTCGTGAAGAGATCGAGCTCATTTCGGGCGATGGTCCGGGCTCGGTCAACGCACGCATTGGCGAGCTGCGAGACGAGATTGGCGACCTGTCGGACTCCATGCCTTACGACCCCAGCGCGACGTATACCGCTGATCAAGGTGTGCTCGGCAGTGACGGCAAGCTGTATCAGGCCAAAGGTGATGTGCCAGTCAACACGCCCCCGCCAAACTCATTGTATTGGGAGGACATAGGGCAGGCGGTGCGCACTGCCAACGGCTTGGCCGCGCAAGTCAGCAGAAACCGGACTGATATCGAAGAGCAGGATGGCCGCATCACTGCGACGGCCGAAAGGCTTGAGTCTGTGCAGGCTAAGGTCAATGACCCGGTCACAGGGACAGAGGCCACGGCCCAGGGCCTGAGCCAGATGAAGGGCACGGTCGAAACCATTGATGGCCAGGTCAAGGCGAATGCCGAGAAGATCGACGGTGTCTTTGCCCAGATCAACCCACCGATGGCCGGCAGCGAGGACGACTTTGCCGGTTCTGAGCTGACCTTCGTGGGTGCATGGTCTGAGCAGTCTGCTCGCATCGAGGGTGACGTTGCGCAGGCCAAGCGCACAGATCGTGTTGAGGTACGCCAAGGTGAGACGAGCGCGCTTGTGCAGCAGGTCAGTGAGTCGGTGGTCAATCTGAGCAGCTCGACGGCAACACAGTTCAGCCAGGTTCAGGCCCAGCAAGGCCAGACCAATGCACTTGTGCGGCAGGTCAGCGAATCGGTTGTCGACCTGCAGCAGTCCACCGCGACCCAGTTCAGCCAAGTGCAGGCCAAGCAAGGGGAGAACACGGCCGCTATCCAGCGTAATGACCAGGCCATCGCAGATGCAAACGGACGCGTGTCGGCGATCTCTTCATGGAAAACAGAGACAAACGTCGCTGGCAAAAAGGTGGCTACTGGAATCATCCAGGGAAGCGATGGCAGCGTTGGTGAGATTTTGCTGTCCGCTGAGCGCGTTGCAATCATCAACGGGCTAAATGGACCGCAAGCCAACTTGTTTGTCTTTGAGAACGGCCAACTGTTCGTGAATACCGCGCTGATCAACAAAGCATTCATTCAAGAGTTGATACTTGGCATGACGCTTCGCTCACAGGCGGTAGATTCTTTTGGGCGTCCTTTGATTGAGTTGAACATGGTGACCGGCACGTTTGCATTGCGCGGACAAAATGCTGAGGGTACGACAGAAATCAAAAATGGTCAGGTCAATACCTTCTACTCCAACGGCAATCCAGCAACGATGATGGGGATCGGGGTCTAATGGCTACTGGGTTTAAATCGTTCTTAGTGAACGGAGTAGTTCTAGTACAGATGACGCAGCCTATCAGCCAGATGCTTGGATATGTTGACACTAATGCTGCCAACGGTAGCGTCATCATTCCTGCTGCGCCCGCTGGTAAGACGCTCTTTTTTGCGGTCGTGGAACTCAGTCAGCAGGATAGATACTTGGGTAAGCGCCCAGCTGTGAGCCTGAACGGTAATACGCTAACGTGGCAGTATTCCTATCAGGCCGGCTGGGGGTTTTACTCTTTAAACTGCCGCATTCATTACGGTTATCGATAGGGTGGAAAATGTCAGCCAGATTCGTAGCCTTAAGAGAGGATACAAGTCAACTATTTGATACGCGCTATATCGCGTATGGGCTCAGGAAGAGCGGGTATCTACAGCAGGTAGGAAGCTGGCCCAGGCTGTATCTACGGTCCATTCAGCTTGACCCATCCAACCCTTCCAACTACTCGGAAACCAGTCAGACTGACATCCTCTTTGGCTTCGCAGTGGAGGGCGCGGTCGCACCAATCGTCTTCATCAACGGGAGCGGCATTTCGTGCGGATCGTCAAAAGTCGGGAATGTCACAACCTTCTTTTTCATGCTTGCTTGCGCGAGTACGAAGTTCTACTACTTTGACACCATGAGGGACTCGGGGCCTATCAATGGGCTTAAGTGTTGGAATGAAGCAAACGCCCTGACCTTCAACTCCAGTCAGGTGCCCTTGAATATCATCGCCAACGTGGCTGCTCCTCCTCCGGGGAATCCATTAGCAAGTGGCTACGGCTCGGTTTATCAGGGGGGTAGCAATAGTTGGGACAGGCCATCAGGGGTAAGTGGGTATTACGTCAGTTGGACTTCGCGAGTATTCATGCCCATAGGTGCTGGCGAATTTGCAGCGAGTATTATTTACAGCAGGACAATGGGACAGGGAAAGAGAGAAAGATCGCCAAGTCCTGACCCAGGCCTAAGTCCTGCGATAGTGAATTTGATGGCCTGCATGGATGGATGCTTCGGGTCCTCTGGCGGTATCACGTTCGTAGCTGCCGATGCGGCACGCACGACTATGTATCAATCAAATTCTTATGTGAACACTTACTTCGATATTCCTGCTGGCGTTCTACCAAACGCTTTGGTTATCAGATCGAGCGACTACCCTTTCCCTTATAACTGAGTGCAAAAATGACGAGACAAGTGATCAACCTCGGCGCTCCTATCACCGGCCAAGGCGGAGACAGTCCGCGCAGCGCCAATGTGAAGATTGCGGCGAACTTCGATGAAGTCTATGACGCTTTGGGGGCGACCGGATCACCCCAGACACTGCCTGCCGCACTACCTGTTGCAAAGGGTGGTACAGGTGGAACCACGCCTGCAACTGCCCGCGCTGGCCTGGAGCTTGGCAACGCGGCCACTCGCACTGTCGGGGTGGCCGCGGGCCAAGTGCTCACCGTGCCCGCGCTTGGGCTGGGCTCGCGCGAGGCGGTCAGTGATTCCTCGATCATGCCGGACATGAACCGCCTTGAAACAAGTTTCGGCGTCATCGCCGATGCCACGCAGTACCGCCCGATACCCTACGGCGTGTGCATGAACCTGGCATTCCCCGGCAACCCAGGCACGTACCTTGGCGCACAGCTTTACATGAGCACCTCACCTGGTGGCGTCATCGGATTCCGCTCCGGGGATTACTCGGCGGTGGGGTTCAACATCATCTACCACACCGGCAACACCACCCGCGCCGCTGACGGAACCTTGAAGGCCATATGACCATGACTCGAGCAGCAATCAATATTGCCGGCAGTGGCGAAATTCTCGACATCACGTCCTTGGGCAAATCGGACCTTTCGGTCGATCACCCAGGCCCTGGCCAGTACCTGGTGCACGGGACCTTGGGCATGGTGCCGCCGCCGGAGGGCTGGGGCTACGTTATCAACCAGCTCGACGCTGGCGCCTCCATTTCGACCGGGTTCAATGAGGGCACGTTAGCGGTTAGCGTGGCCAAGGATGGCGAGCCGGCCGACCTCATTCACAGCATTACCCTGCACGTCTCTGTTGAAGATCTGCCAGCGGTGGAGCTTCCGCCTATGCAAGATCCCGCTGCAGCTGATCCGCTACTGGCAGCCCAAGCGCAGGCGTCCCGATACCGTGCGATCGCAGACGCTGCCATTTTGCCGCTGCAGGACGCAGTCGACTTGGAGGAGGCCACGGATGCCGAGCTCGCTCTGCTCAAGGAATGGAAGCGCTTCCGCGTGGCGCTGAACCGTCTTCCCGACCAAGAGGGCTACCCCGTCGATATCGACTGGCCCGCGCCGCCGGCCTAACCCACACCAAACCACCGACCGCCGCCTGGCGGTATTTCTTTGCCTGGAGAAAACCATGCCGATCACCGAACAGCAGCTGCTGCAGATCATGCCCAAGGCCCGGCCGGTTGCCGGCGCCTTCCTGCCCGCGCTGAACCGCGCCATGGTTCGCTGGCGCATTGACAGCCTAGTTCGTCAAGCCGCGTTCCTGGCCCAGGTCGCGCATGAGTCGGGCCAGCTGCGCAACCTGGTGGAGAACCTCAACTACAGCGCCGAGGCCCTGGTGCGCACTTGGCCAAGCCGGTTCACCGCGCAGACCGCCGCCGCGTATGCCCGGCAGCCGGAGAAGATCGCCAACAAGGCCTATGGCGGGCGGATGGGAAACGGTCCGGAGGCGTCCGGCGACGGCTGGCGCTTCCGCGGGCGTGGCCTACTGCAGGTCACTGGCCGGAGCAACTATCGCGAAGCCGGCGCGGGACTGGGCCTGCCGCTCGAGGAGGAACCCGATCTCCTCGAGCAGGCCGAGCACGCCGCTCAGTCGGCTGCCTGGTGGTGGGCCAAGAATGGACTGAACCAGCTGGCCGACGCCGGCCGCATCCGCGATATCGGCAGCATCATCAACACTGGCCAGCCGGGCAAGACGCCACACGGCGCAGCTGAACGGATTGCGCTGTACGACATCGTACTGAGGGTGCTGGCATGAGCTCCTGGGCATTGCGCGCCGCCGGTGCCGGGCTGTTGATCCTGCTGGGCATGCTGATCGGCACTTGGGCAACCACGGGCCATTTCCGGCCGCTGCTCGACGCCGAGCAGAACCAGGTGGCGAGCTGCAAGGCTGCCCGAGACAACCTCGCCGGCCTGGCCACGGAGCAGGGCAAGGCCTTGGGCGATCTGGTGTTAGCAGCCAACGCTCGCCAGGTCGCCGCCGAGCAGGCAGTGAGCCAGGCCAGGGTCAGCGCTGACCTTGACTACGCGGCTGCCAATCGCTTGCAGCAGGAGCGTATCGGCGGCGACCAGTGCGCAGCAGCGACTTTGATCATCGACAAGGAGCTTGGCCTATGAGCATTGCAAGACGATCCCTGCGCGGGGTGGGGGTGCTCGCAGGCTTTATGTTGCTACCCGGCTGCGCAGCCCTTATCGAACCGGAGGTGCGCACAGTGCGCGTCGAGGTGCCGGTGCCGGTACCATGCCGCGCGCCAGAGGTCGCAGTGCCAAGCTGGGCCGCTGCCGGTCTGCGCAACACCGACAGCCTGGAGGCGAAAATTAGAGCGTTGCTGGCTGAACGCAGGCAACGGATTGGCTACGCGCGGCTTCTAGAGGCAGCGGTTGACACCTGCAAATAATGAGCATGTTCAATTTGCCTTGACAATGTTTTTCCGGCTCATACTGAGGCGGTGGTTCGCATCGCCTTCTGCCAAAGCACGTGCTTTCGACACTCCCCATGCTAGAGCCCTCGTCATGGTTTCGCCGGGCCGTTTGAAGAAAGCTTCTTCGAACAGCCGTTGTCCATGTTCGGCGTAGACGCCAATGAATAGCTGGGTGGACCCCGTGCGCGACAGGCGCACCTGGACGTCGATAGAAATCCCATTAGCTAGAGTTTCGTCATGGGTTCGATGATGAAGAATTGGATCAGCCCATTTCCAGAATATGTCACCTCGATGCCACATTACCGGCCTCCTGTGGTTCTCAATCTCTGGTTAGCCTGGTGAATCCAAATTCCCTATATTGTAGTCGCTGTTTTGATCGCATCAGAGCAAAACGAAGCGGCCTGTTCGCCCTCTAAGGGTTACGGGCAATCAAAATCGGGGAGTCGCTTCATGTCGAATGGGATGTACATTATCGAATACACGCTGAATGGAGCGGCGCGCTCATTTATCATCCGGCATCCTAAAATGACCAGCGAAGACGCTTGGCATTGGGCTAGCTGTGACGCCGGGGTAGGTGTGATACCACGCTTCAGCGGCGAACGAAATGTCAAAAAAGTCAGCAGGCCGAATGCTGAACTGTATGGAATCGGGAATGTTCGTTGGAGGCCCTCTGCCTGATATCAGCACTCCACCCGCCGAGGGCGGTAGTAAACGCCGCTGCCTCCCAAGCAGCCATCCGCGCCGCCATGGTGCTCTCCGACCTGCTCACACGGGCTGATGCTCGAGCGGGAGAGCTGGCGCAAGCTTATGACCAAGCCATAATAGCGGGTCAGCTCTGCGAGGCGTCCTATAATGCGCTGATCAACTGATCGGAGCGGGCCATGGATAAGCGCACACTCATCGGCATGGCACAGGCAGGCGAGCCGCTGCTAAAGGAAGCCCTTGATGCCTTGCGTGCTTATCAAGCGGCCCAGGACGCTGGAAGGCCCGCCGACGAGGTGGAGCGACTGCATTTGCTCGCTGAGTCGTTATTCCAAGCGGTGTGTGACTACCAACTTCGTGTGATCGCAAAAGCCCGAGGCAAAGACTTGCCCACGCTGCACTGAGGTACTGTCTCTCAAGACTCACCTTGCGCTGTGCTCCCGCTCAGCAAGGCTGAAATGAGCTGATCGGCGGTCCAGGGCTTTTCAATGAATTTTGCGCCTTCGGGCAGGTCTCTGTCGAAGTCGTCGTGACCCCCGCTGGTGACGACCACAAGTGCTGTGGGGAATCTGTCGTGTACCGCCCAAGCGAGATCCAGGCCGTCGGCACCGCCCGGTGTGCGCACGTCAGTTACAACGGCGGCCCATGGACGCTTATTGATCAGAGCAATTCCTTCGTCAGCAGTTTCAACCGCAGTCACCTCCGCCCCTGTGTCTTCCAAAATCAACGTGATGAACTCGCGAAGAACGGGCTCATCTTCTACCACCAGGATCCGTGTGTTGTTCATGACTGCTGACCTAAATTTCATTCGTAAAGCTGTGAAGCAATGGCGAGTTACAAGTTGATTTGGATAGATGAACGGAAGGTTTTGTACAGGTATTAGCCGCTTGGGATGAGCTTGTACAATGCTGGCCATATCTGCCACTACACTGGGTGCTGACCCGCACAGACGCCCGGCTTTGAGGTGAAAAGGCACGCACCCACGGCTAAGCGACGACAGGAGATTGGGAAGGGTTGCCACGTTGAGTCATCGATCCGCGCTCCGAAAGCCCGAGCACCTTAAGTAGCCGGACTGAATCTTCAGCGCCTTCATTTAAGCTTTTGGTTTGCAAGGGCAGATCCCGGTGGGGGCATGTTCAGCTGTGCCCAAAACGACCCAAGCGCTGATACAGCAGACGTGAATTCCTTGAAATTAATGGGTTTTGTAACAAACGCATTAGCTCCTAGCTTGTAGGCTTCGGCTAGATCGCTGTCCAGCTTGGAACCTGAAAAAACCACCACCGGTATCATCTTCAAGTTGCTGGTTGAGCGAATGGCTTCTAGGACCTCTAAGCCGCTCAACCTAGGAATCTTCAGATCGAGGAAAATGATGGAAGGGTTGAGGTCGGATCGGGTCGCGAATCGGTCTCGGCGTAGCAGATAATCTAGCGCCTCGACACCGTCACGAACCACGACGGCCTCGTCTGCGAGCTGCCCCTGCTCCAGTGCCATTAGGATAAGGTCAAGATCGCGGTCGTCATCTTCGACCAGTAGGATTGGTTTATGCACGGGTAACACCTGTAATTGAGGCGCGAATGCTAGCAGCATCCCAGCCAATGCGTTCGACTATTCCTACCGAGCTCAAAGCTCCGCCTAGGTTGACCTACTAAGGCCATGGTTATCATGCCAATGAAGGCATAAGATACTGTTTATATAACCAGTATCGGCTAATCGTCATGACCTCAACCCAACCAATCAACCTCGAAGACATTCCCTCATCTATAGATAGCCTGCTCCAACTGCGCGCGCCGAGCGTCTACCTGGTCAGGGTGGAGGGCGACAGTATGCAGGGCGCAGGAATCTATTCTGGCGATCTGCTGGTAGTCGATCGCCTGGCCCCGGCCACCTCGGGAAGCATCATCATTGCCGCAGTGAACAGCGAGCCGATCTGCAAGCGCATGGTTATCCGCGACGGTGGCGTGGTGCTGCTGTCCGAGAACTCGAAGTTTCCGGCCAGGTACATCCTGGAGAGTGACCAGTTCGAAATATGGGGTGTGGTGACCCACAGCATCCGGGATCATGATCGTTGGTCGTAAGCAGCCATTTAAAGGATGGGAATCGGTCGGCAGAACGCCGGATGCAGGCAGAAGCCCGTGGGGAGATTTTCGGGGGTAGGTGAAAACGAGTCTTGCACAGTGCGGCACCGTTTGCAGCGAGCGCCCGCTCAAGGCCTTGATCCGTAAGGCTTTAGGTGTATCCTGCACGCATGGGGTGCAAGGGGTCGAGTGTTCGAATCACTCCGTCCCGACCATATATTTCAGTGATTTAGGCCATTTCCGAAAGGGGTGGCCTTTTTCATGTGCGTGACTTTTGAGTGACTTCTCACGTTTTACACCTGGCTCCTTTTCAAAACGGTCAGTCCTCGCCTTCTCAAATGGCCTCAGTGCTCCTCCAGCCTTCTGCTGTGTGTTTCTCATCTCAACGGCGCTCCATGCCCGCGCGTAGCAGCGGACCGTTGTGTTAAAAAGTGGAGGTCCTACAGGAGGTTCGATATGAGCAAGACAGCCAAACCGTTTTATCTCGTCGCCGCGCCGTTGATTGCCGTAGGTGCTGCATTCGCAGCTGTGGGCTTTTCAGGGCAGTCTGCGTTCGGTTACACCGCAGTGGGTTTGCTGCTGCCAGGCGCGGGGTTATTGATCGCCGGGTACTGTCGGCGGGCTTGAGTTGCAAGGAGGGTTGAGGGGCGTTTCATCAGGGGTGTCCAGGCGTCTCATCGCGACTGGTGTGCCTGGGCCGGCCTCCGCGGCTGCCTAGCTGTCACCTGCACTTATGCGTTGGTTTGGCCTTGAGCCAGCCCGCCCGAGTGCATTCGACAGGCGCTCGAATACCTTGGCAGTCTCCGCCAGTTTCGCTGCCCGCAGGCCCCCATGCAGCATCCCCAGTGCCAGATGGAATTCCACCGCCACCCCTGCCGTGGCCAATGCGCTTGCGTAAGCCTGGGCATGATCGGCGAGGGGATCGTACTGCGCCGCCACGATGAATGCAGGGGCGAGCCCTGGTCGGATGGTTGCATCGAGCGGCAGCGCCCGAGGGTCAAGGTACTGTTCTGGCTCCGGCGCGTAGAGCGCCAGTGCAGCGTGCACGTCGGCACTGGTCAGCAGCGGCGCATCGGCGTGGGCCCGCATGGACGGCAGATCGGGACGCCGCGTGAGCAGGGGATAGAGCAACCCCTGCAGCAGCGGTTGAGGCTGGCCGCGGTCGTGCAGGTCGATACACAGCCCAGCCGCCAGCGTTGCACCGGCGCTGTCACCGACCACCGCCAGAGCGCGGGTATCGACGTCGTCCCAATGGCCCTGGTTCAGCGCCTCCCACACGGTGCGCGTATCATCCAACTGTGCAGGAAAGCGATGTTCAGGCGCAAGCCGGTAGCCCACTGCGATAACCCTGGCATGCAGGCGCGACAGCAGCGCGTGCGCGAACCAGTCGTGGGTAGTGTGGTCGCCCAGGCACCAGCCGCCTCCGTGCAGGTACATGATCGTTGGCACGGTGACCGCTTGCGCCGCCGCCTCGGGCTGATAGATGCGAACCGGCACGTGCCGGCAGTGTTCGTCGGTCACAGCGATACCAGCCATGTCCGGGGAAAAATACCTGCCCGATTCGGCAAAGCGTGCGCGGCGCACCTGCCAATCTTCGGTGTTCCCTTCGAACTGGGCGCATTCGCGCAGGTACTGCTGAAGTTGCGGTTCGAGTGTGTACGTGGACATTCAAGCCTCGCGGTCTGGCGTCGCCTGGGTAAGCATCAGAAAACGAACTGATGGCCCAGTTCATTCTCGACCCAACGCAGGAAACATCGAACTCTGGGAAACGCCGCGTGGGCTTTGGGAAACACCAGGTGATGCGCAGCCACCGGCGCGCCCAGCGCTTCTGGCGCCACTTTGACCAGGGTACCGGCCTCAAGGTATTTCTGCGCGAGCAAGCCGCTTTCCAACGCGAAACCCAGGCCATGGCTGGCCGCCTCCAGGCTCATGTAGGAGCGGTCGAAACTCAGGGCATAGGGTTTTTCAGGGCGTGCCAGGCCATGCTGGGCGAACCAGGCCGGCCATTTCAGCAGGGTTGCCTCGGACAAGATCAAGTCGCGGTCGAGCAGGTCGCCGGCGTGGCGCACGGGCTGGCGTGCCAGGAGTTTCGGCGCGGCCAGCACTTCGAAGGTCTCGTTGGCCATGGTGCGGACCTCGTAACTGGGCCAATTCGGCTCGCCGTGGCGGATGTCTACATCGATCTGGTCGCGGCTGAAATGCAGCGCTTCATAGGAGCAAGACAGATTGATCTGGATGGCCGGGTATTCCTCGCGAAACGCCTCCAGGCGCGGCATCAGCCAAAGCAGGCCGAAGCTTGGCGAGGAATGCAGGCGTAAGCAGTCCAGGCTGACATCGCTACTGGCGCGCTCGGTGGCGATGGCCAGGCTGTGCAGGAGGCCCGACACCTCTTGCAGGTATTGCTCGCCCACCGGGGTGAGGGCAACGCCCCGAGCGCCACGCACGAACAGCTGCCTGCCGATCATCGCCTCCAGCTTGGCCAACTGGTGGCTCACGGCGGAGGGCGTCAGGTCCAGCACTTCGGCAGCGCGTGCGACATTGCCGAAGCGGGCGGCCTGTTCGAAGGCCTGGATGGTCTTAAGCGGCGGCAAGGGCGCTGCTGCATCATTGAGAGAACGCATTTAGCTAGCTCCATTCGTTATTTTTTTTCGTGCTGCGAGACCAAGATAGTTCAGGAGTGCTGAAATTTTTTCAGTATCAAATGATTTTCACGTTATTGCTCGTCCTCCTGGCGGAGACCAAGCTGAACCCACGATTCACGGATCGACCCACAACAACAAACAAAGGGTTCATGCATGCTTCTTCAAGGTAAAGTCGCAATCATCACCGGCGCCGCTTCAGCGCGCGGTATTGGCCGGGCCACTGCCATGGCCTTCGCCGAACACGGTGCTCGGGTCGTGATCCTCGACCTCGACGCGTCTGCTGCTCGCGATGCCGCTGCGGCACTGGGCGAGGGGCATCTTGGCTTGTCCGCCAACGTGGCCGATGAGCTTCAGGTGCAGCGTGCAGTGGCGACGGTCATCGAGCAGTTCGGCCGCATCGACGTGCTGATCAACAACGCCGGGATCACCCAGCCACTGAAGACTCTGGATATCCGCGGCGCCGACTACGACAAGGTGCTCGACGTCAGCCTGCGCGGCACGTTGCTGATGTCCCAGGCGGTGATCCCTTCCATGCGCGCGCAGTCGAGTGGCAGCATTGTGTGCATGTCCTCGGTGTCTGCCCAACGCGGCGGTGGCATTTTCGGTGGTCCGCACTACAGCGCCGCAAAGGCGGGCGTACTCGGCCTCGCCAGGGCGATGGCGCGGGAATTGGGGCCGGACAATGTGCGGGTCAATTCCATTGCGCCAGGTTTGATCCACACCGATATCACGGGCGGCCTGATGCAGGACGAACGTCGCCACGCCATCATTGAAGGCATTCCGCTGGGGCGGCTTGGCCAGGCACAGGATGTGGCCAACGCGGCGTTGTTCCTCGCCAGCGACCTGTCCAGCTACCTCACCGGTATCACCCTGGATGTCAACGGCGGGATGCTGATCCACTGAGTTCACGTGGGCGGGCCGAGCACGGCCCGCGCGGTTCTGGATCGATGGCCCAGCCAGGTTGCAGGCCTGGCGGTCAATAACAACAAGAGATCGAACCCTCATGACTACCCTTTCGCTCGAAGCGGTTTCGACCGTGCGTACCTCCGCCTATCGCAAGACCGCCTGGCGCCTGATGCCGTTCCTGATGCTGTGCTACCTCTGCGCTTATCTGGACCGGGTCAACGTCGGCTTCGCCAAGTTGCAGATGATGAATGACCTGGCCTTGAGCGAAGCCGTCTATGGACTTGGCGCAGGCATGTTCTTCATCGGTTATTTTCTCTGTGAGGTGCCCAGCAACATCATCCTGCACAAGGTCGGCGCGCGGGTGTGGATCGCCCGCATCATGATCACCTGGGGGATCATTTCGGCGCTGTTCGCGTTCGTCGAGACCGCCTGGCAGTTTTACCTGCTGCGCTTCTTTCTCGGCGTGGCCGAAGCGGGCCTGGCCCCGGGCTTGCTGCTCTACCTGACCTATTGGTTTCCCTCCTATCGGCGTGCACGCATGACGGTGCTGTGGTTCATCGCCATCCCACTGTCAGGCATGGTCGGCGGGCCGCTCTCCGGCTGGATCATGAACGCGTTCGCCGGCGTGCAGGGCTGGGCCGGCTGGCAATGGATGTTTGTGCTCGAAGCCGTGCCGACAGTCGTGGTTGGCCTGCTGGTACTGGCTTACCTCAAAGACGGGGTGCATCAGGCTACCTGGCTCAACGATGAGGAGAAGGTCCTGGTCACCCGCGAGTTGGCCGAGGACAACCAGCACAAGGTTACCCATGCTTCGGTGGGCGAGTTCATCCGCGACCGCCGCTTATGGTTGCTGGCTGGCATCTATTTCTGCGTGGTCATGGGCCAGTATGCCATTACGTTCTGGCTACCGACGCTGGTGCGCAATGCCGGCGTATCCGATCCGCTGCACATCGGCATGCTGTCCAGCCTGCCGTACCTGTGCGCGATAGCCGCCATGCTGCTGGTCGGGCGTAGCGGCGACAAACACCGCGAGCGCCGCTGGCATTTGATCGTGCCGATGATCGCCGGCGCCATCGGCCTCAGCCTGGCCGCCTTGATGGGGGGCAATGTCACGCTTTCGATTCTCAGCCTGTGCCTGGCTGCGTCCGGGATCCTGTCGGCCACCTCGCTGTTCTGGATGCTTCCGACCACGCTGCTGGGCGGCGTCTCCGCTGCTGCGGGCATCGCCGCGGTCAACAGCTTCGCCAACCTGGCCGGTTTTTGCTCACCCTACCTGATTGGCTGGATCACTACCCAGACAGGGTCCAGTGCCATCGGCATGTACCTGATTACCGGGGTCTTGCTGATTGGGTCCTCGCTGGTCCTGCGCATCCCCGCTGCTGCAGTCAATCGATGAAATAACGGAGCCACTTCATGACTACCACTACCACTACCACGCCTGCCTTGAGCCTGGCCGAGCGCGCGCACAATATCCGCCGACATGCGCTGCGCATGGGCCAGGTACAAGGCCAAGGTTATGTCGGCCAGGCCCTGGGCGCTGCGGACCTGCTGGCTGTGTCTTACTTTCATGCGCTGAACCATCGGCCTGATGACCCGGACTGGGAGCCACGCGATCGCTTCTATCTGTCGATCGGGCATTACGCGATAGCACTCTATGCTGCCTTGATCGAAGCGCGCATCGTCCCGCTCGAGGAGCTGGAAACGTATGGTTCTGATGACAGCCGCCTGCCGATGTCCGGCATGGCCGCCTACACCCCTGGCATGGAAATCACCGGAGGTTCGCTGGGGCAGGGGCTGGGGATCGCGGTCGGGGCCTGCCTGGGCCTCAAGCGCAAGCAGTCGAAGTCCTTCGTCTACAACCTGCTGTCCGATGGTGAGCTCAATGAAGGCTCGACCTGGGAGGCGGTGATGTCGGCCTCGCACTGGCAACTCGACAACCTGATCGCCATCGTCGATGTGAACAACCAGCAGGCCGATGGCTATTCGAGCGAGATTCTTTCTTTCGAGCCGATCGTGGACCGCTGGCAGGCGTTCGGCTGGTTCACCCAGCGTGTCGATGGCAATGACCTCAAGGCCCTGGTCGCAGCATTCGATGCCGCGCGTACCTTCGCCGGGACGCAACCGCGCGTGATCATTTGCGACACGAAGATGGGCAAGGGCGTGCCGTTTCTGGAGGCCCGGGAGAAAACCCACTTCATCCGGGTTGAAGAACACGAATGGGCGATGGCCCTCGACCATCTCGAACAAGGAAAACAGCGATGAACAACTCGAATACTGGCGCTGGTGAACCGACCAAGAAGCGCCTGACCACCTCGGCGATGATCGCCTCGATTGCCGCCGAGGGCCAGGCCACCCGGGCGGCGCCCTTTGGTCATGCACTGGCTGCCCTGGCCGAGCATCGCACGGACATTGTCGGGCTGTCGGCCGACCTGTCCAAGTACACCGACCTGCACATTTTCGCCAAGGCGCACCCAGAGCGCTTCTACCAGATGGGCATGGCCGAGCAGTTACTGATGAGCGCCGCCGCCGGCATGGCGCGCGAGGGCTTCGTGCCCTTCGCCACGACCTATGCGGTGTTCGCCTCGCGGCGCGCATACGATTTCATCTGCATGGCGATCGCCGAAGAGAACCTGAACGTCAAGATCGTCTGCGGGCTGCCTGGGCTCACCACCGGCTACGGGCCGAGCCATCAGGCGACCGACGATCTGGCCATCTTCCGCGCGATGCCGAACCTGATGATCGTCGATCCGTGCGACGCGGTGGAAATCGAACAGGCAGTGCCGGCAATCGCCGCCCACCAGGGGCCGGTTTATATGCGCCTGCTGCGCGGCAATGTACCGGTGGTGCTCGATGAATACGGCTACACGTTCGAGATCGGCAAGGCCAAGACCCTGCGCACGGGCAGGGACGTGCTGATCATTTCAACCGGGCTCATGACCATGCGCTCGCTGGACGCTGCGAAGACGTTGCAGGCCGATGGGGTGGACGTCGCGGTGCTGCACGTGCCGACTATCAAGCCCTTGGATGAACATACCATCCTCGCCGAGGCCAGGCAGTCCGGGCGGCTCGTGGTGACCGCCGAGAACAGCAGCATCATTGGCGGCCTGGGCGAGGCGGTCGCGGGCTTGTTGCTGCGCAACGGCGTGACCCCCACGTTCCGCCAGATCGCGTTGCCCGACGCGTTCCTCGATGCAGGGGCCTTGCCGACGCTGCATGACCGGTACGGTATTTCGACCCAAGCGGTGTGCGCGCAGATCAAAGCCTGGCTGTGATTGCGCTTTCAGGGAACATGCTGCCGCTTGACGCCTCCGTGACCAAAGAGCCTGCGCGAGTTATCTTGCTTACGAACGGAGGCTCAAGGAGGCCCACATGTTGTGGTTCGGAACCGACAAGGCCAGGTTCAAAGCTCAGCGGTGCATAGCCTGCGTCGTTTTGCTCATCGCTATCTTGTTCTTGGCCGTACAGGTCGAAGCCTGGCTCTCAGGATCTGCGGATTCTGGCGATGTACTCAAAGGCGTCTTTATAACCGGGTTTGCGGGAGGCATGTTTTATCTGGCCGGCAGATGGTGACCCTCGCCGCATTCAGTGGTCGGATGCGGCAGGGTGGCAATTCATGACTGGCGTCAGCCCAGCAACCACCGATACGCTTGTTGGCTATGTTGGGGAAGGGGACAGCAACGATGATGGCGCGTTGGCGATGGTTCGCTATTAAAATCACCAAACGGCTGTGGTTCCGCGCCACGCTGTTTTCCCTGTTGGGCGTGGCAACGGCACTTATAGCCGTGGTGCTCAAGGGGCACATCCCAGCCTCATTGCCTGGCCAGATAGGCGCCGATGCCGTCGACAAGATTCTGGGCATCATCGCCTCCAGCATGCTCGCCGTCACTACGTTTTCCCTGAGCACCATGGTCGCGGCCTACGGCGCAGCAAGCACTGCCGTGACGCCGCGTGCCACCCAGTTGATGATGGAAGACGCGACCACCCACAACGCCCTGGCCACCTTCATCGGCTCATTTCTGTTCAGCCTGGTCGGCCTGATTGCGTTAAGCACCGGTGCCTACGGCGACCAGGGCCGCGTGCTGCTGTTCGCCGTCACCATTGCCGTGGTCATCCTGATCGTCTACACCTTGTTGCGCTGGATCGATCATCTGTCACGGCTTGGCCGCGTTGGAGAAACCATCGATCGCGTCGAGCAAGCCGCTTTGGACGCCATCGCGCACCGCAACCGCTGGCCGTTCCTCGGTGGCTCGGCCTATCCGCAGGATCTGGTGCTGGCGCCCGGCGCCTGGCGCTTGGTGAGTCAGCAGACCGGTTATGTCCAGCACATCGACGTCGAAGCGCTGGCCGGCATCGCCAAGCGTCAGCAACTGGAAGTGTATGTCGAGGTGCTTCCAGGCGCGTTTGTGCACCCAGGCGCGCTTCTGGCCAATATCGTGCCTCGCGAAGAGCCATCGATGGCTGCACGCGAACAAGTTCAGCAGCGGGTCCTGGCTGCGATCACCGTGGGCACGCGGCGGACCTTCGAGCATGACCCGCGCTTTGCTGTCTCGGTGCTGTCAGAGATCGCCTCACGGGCGCTTTCCCCGGCCACCAACGACCCAGGCACGGCCATCGATGTGATCGGCCGGAGCGTCAGATGCCTGTCGCAATGGGCACGGCCGCAGGTGTTGACGCCGCCGCGTGATGGCTTCGCACGCGTCTATGTGCGCGGTCTGGTCATCGATGACCTGTTCGACGATTTCTTCGGGCCGCTCAGTCGCGACTGCGCCGCTTTGCAAGAGGTCAACCTGCGTCTGCTCAAGGCCTTGCTGAGCCTGGCACAGATCAATCCGTTGGCCTTTGAAGCCAGCGCTGCCAGGCACGCGCGGCGGTTGCTGGCGTTCGCCGATCACGCCCTGGTGCTGCCCGAGGAGCGCGTGCAACTTGCCACGCTGGCAGCGCCGCTGCGGCATCGCTAATAAGCTATCAGGCGATCTTCGGCCAAGCAGCCAAGGGATGCAGCGCCGCGGCTGCGCTTTGGTTGACCTCCGGCAACCCGATAGGTATCGTTGCCGCCTCCTTCCTTTTCGGCCACCTCTGCCGTGAACCGCCCAGGCGTTAATTCGCGAAGCGGTCATTCACGTTGCCGACACTGATCCGGCCGCCTCTCATTAGCGGGCGCGGCTCACTTCCGTTATCAAATACAAAGGATGATTCCATGATCATTCGTCAGGCTACTCTTGCCGACCATCCGCGATTGCTGGCGCTTTGGCAGCGCTCCGTCCGCGCAACTCACCACTTCTTGCAAGACGCTGATATCGAAGCCTTGCTGCCGCAGTTGCGCGATTGTTACCTGCCCGCTGTCGAGCTCTGGGTTGCGGTCGATGCCGAAAATTCACCGCTCGGCTTCATTGGCCTCAATGCCAACCACGTCGAAATGCTTTTCGTCGAGCCCGACCTGCGCGGCAAAGGCATCGGCCGCGCGCTGCTGGATCATGCGCGCAGTACACGCAGTCAATTGAGCGTCGATGTGAATGAACAGAACCCTGAAGCGGTGGGCTTCTATCGGCATTACGGGTTCGCGCAAACTGGCCGTTCGCCGCTGGACGGCGAGGGGCGCCCGTTTCCCTTGCTGCATTTGGCGCTGAATTAATTCCTGTCCTGTCGGTCAGGTAATGAGTCCCTCATCCGCTTAGGAAATCGCCATGCCTGCCTACACCGTCAGCTATGCCCTCGATGGCCAACCCTCGACCCACACGTTCGAGCTTGAACAGGGCAATCTCGCCCTTCACGAAGCCGCCATGCACCTCATCGTGCTGCATTTCGGCGACAGCGAAAACAGCCTGCTCCTGCCACCGGCCGACGCCACGCCGGTGCAGGTCCTGGCCCAGGCCGAGGTGCTGGGAATCACTGAAATCGCCATTGCCTGAGGGCTGGCGCAGCGTGTCGTCGGGGCTCGGCAGCCAGGCTCCGACGACGGTTGGTAACGAAAACTGCAGCGATTCATCCTCTTTCCTGCTGCTCTTGGGCGCTGCATGGCATATCCTTACGCCACGCAATCAACGTAGAAGCAGTGAATTAACGATGGGTTTTGAACAACTAGCTGAATTACGCGACCGCCTGCGGTCTGAGAAAGAGCAGGCCAAGGCCGCCACCGCGAAGCCCGCCAAGCGCAAGCCTGCGCCTCAGGCCAAGGCGCGCGAGCAAGATCCAGCGGTCGAAGCGATCTGGCCATTGCAGAAGCATTTCCCCTTGGCCTTCCCGGTCAACCCGGCGCCGAAGGTTCCACTCAAGGAGGGCATCTTCAAGGATGCCGAGCAGCACCTCGAGTTGCTTGGCATCACCCGCGAACAACTGAAGCTGGGCATCTCCACCTGGTGCCGCGGCAACCGTTACTGGACCAGCATGGTCGAGGACGCGCCGCGCCTGGACCTCAACGGCCAGCCGGCCGGTAGTGTCACCGCCGCCCAGGCGCTGTACGCCAAGCAGCAGGCCTCGCGGCAACGCAGCCAGAGCCGCAAGCAGCGCGCCAAGCCCAAGGCCCCAGCGCCAGCGGCGGCCGTGGAAGCGCCGGTCGAGCAGGCCGCCGAGTAATCCTGGTCGCGCTGGGCCTGGCGCACGCCCGTCAGGCCCAGCAACGCCACCAGCGCAACAGACGAGTAGTGCCATGGCCAAAGATGTGGAAAACCCCTGCGTCTCGCTGTGCCAGCTCAACAGCGAGATGTGCGTCAGTTGCGGACGCACACGCGAAGAAATTCGCAAGTGGCGGGGCATGAAGCGTCCGGAGAAAATGGCGACCGTGCAAAAAGCCGCAGAGCGCATGAAAGCCCTGGGCAAGCACAAGAAGAAAAAGAAAAAACGCTAAAGTTGCATTCCCCCCAGTCACACCGCCGCCAATAACCCACCAAGCACACCACTGCCGATCACCACCAGCCAGGCAGGTATCTTCCACGCCATCAATGCCACCAGCGCCACCAAGGCCCAGGCGAAGTCGGCAGGTGCGTGAATGGCGCTGCTCCAGACCGGCTGATAAAGCGCGGCCAGCAGCAGGCCGACCACAGCGGCATTGATGCCCTGCAACGCCGCTTGGCTGCGGCGGCTACGACGCAGGGCCGCCCAGAAGGGCAGCGCGCCCATCACCAAGAGAAACGAAGGCGCGAAGATAGCGAGCAGACACACCACGCCTGCCGTCCAGCCGCCTGTCCCAAGGTCCATCGCGGCGCCTAGATACGCCGCGAACGTGAAGAGCGGCCCTGGCACCGCCTGCGCCAGGCCATACCCCGCCACGAACACATCGTTATTCAGCCAATCCGGCACCACCTCGGCCTGCAGCAGCGGCAGCACCACATGACCGCCACCGAACACCATGCTGCCCACGCGATAGAACGCAGCCGCCACGGCCAGCAATGGGCTTGACGACAGTGCGTGCAAAAGCGCCAACCCCACCAGCAGCGCGACGAACGCACCCAGCCACAGCACGCCCGTGCGACGCTTGATGCCGATGCGCAGCGGCGCATCGCTGCCTTCATGCTGCGGTTTGAGCAGCAAAAGGCCGAGCAACGCGCCAGCAGCGATGACCCCCAGCTGAGCCAATGCGCACGGCATCCACAGCACCAGGCAGGTCGCGGCCGCCATCAGTGAAAGGCGCGCGGCATCAGGGCACAGCGTGCGCGCCATGCTCCACACCGCCTGAGCCACTACCGCCACGGCTACCACCTTCAAGCCGTGCACCACGCCGTCCGGCACCACAGCGCCATAATGCGTGATGCCGACGCCGGCGATGATCATCAGCAATGCCGACGGCAAGGTGAAGCCCAGCCAGGCGGACAGCGCGCCGGCGTAGCCGCAACGGGTGAAGCCTAACGCCATCCCCACTTGACTGCTGGCCGGACCCGGCAGAAATTGGCAGAGCGCGACCAGTTGCGCATAGCTGCTGTCGCTCAGCCAACCTCGCCGCCCCACGAACTCGTCGCGAAAATAGGCAATGTGCGCAATCGGGCCGCCGAAGCAGGTCAGCCCCAGGCGCAGGAAGATCAGAAACACCGGCCAAGGGCCTTGTCCCGCTTCGCGTGGCTTACTCACGATCTGCGACCATCGCGTCGACCAGCACCCGATGACAGTCCTCAGGGCGCAATGCCTTGCCCGCGCGCGAGCGCACAGTCAGCGCCTCGACCGGTTCGCCCGCGGCATTGTCGACCAGTATGGAACGACGCTCCGCGGTGTCGAATAAAAAGCGCTCGCCCCACTGGCGCAAGCTGATGACGATCGCAAAGGCTGCGCGCCCCCTGTCGGTCAGCACGTACTCCTTGTAGGCGCTGCCATCGGACGCTGGGTGTATCTCGAATACTTCGAGCGCGACCAAAGCCTTGAGCTTGACGGCCAGGATGTTCTTGGCAACGCCGAGGCGCTTCTGAAATTCGTTGAACCGGCGTACGTCGTCGAAGGCTTCGCGCAAGATCAGCAACATCCAACGATCGCCGATCGCCTCCAAGGTACGCGCCACTGGGCATTCGCTGCGCGCCAGCAGGTGCTGTCTGGCCATGGTTTGCTACCTGATGATCTGCGGACTGGAAAGTGGAGAGCGACGACAGCGCGCCAAGCTCGCCGGTTGCATTTAACAACCTGGTTTGCTAGAACGCAATCAACCGGTTTCTTTTTAAAACCAGTATCAAGGACGACTCGATGAGTTCCACCAATCAAACAGCACAGTCAATCGACAGTGGGCATATCCGCAACTGTGTCTTGAGCCGTCGGCAGACGTTTATCTTTGCCGTCACTTGCGCATTGGCAGTCGCCAATGTGTACTTCGCCCAGCCGCTATTGCAGTCGATGGCCGACAGCCTGTCGGTGCCCAGTGCCACGATCGGTGTGATCGTCACCGCCACCCAGGCGGGCTATGCCTTGGGGCTGGTGTTCATCGTGCCCCTGGGTGATCTGCTCAACCGCAACAGGCTGATCATCGGTCAGATGCTCCTGTGCGCAGTGGCGCTGGGCGCGGTCGGCCTTGCCCAGACATGGGGCTTGCTGCTGGCGGCCATGCTGCTGGTGGGGTTGATGGCCGTGCTGGTACAGGTGATCGTCGCCTACGCGGCGACATTGGCCAGCCCCGAGCAACGCGGCGAGGTGGTCGGCAGCGTGACCAGCGGGGTAGTGCTGGGCATCTTGCTGGCGCGTCTGGTATCTGGCGTGCTGGCGGACCTGGCGGGCTGGCGCAGTGTCTACTTCGCCTCAGCGCTGATGATGTCGGCGATGGCCGTGGTGCTGTGGCGAACCCTGCCTGAAGCCGATACGCCGCGTGCCAGCGCGGGTTATCTCGCCCTGCTGCGCTCGATGCTGCAGTTGCTCGTGCACGAACGAACGCTGCGTCGACGCGGGCTGTTGGCCCTGCTCAGTTTTGCGGCGTTCAGCGTATTGTGGACGGCCATGGTGTTACCGCTCAGTGATCCGGCACTCGGTCTTTCGCATACGCAGATCGGCCTGTTCGGCCTGGCCGGCCTTGCCGGAGCGCTGGCTGCGGCGCGGGCGGGACGGTTGGCCGACCGCGGCCAGGGCAGTCGCACGACCGGATGGGCGTTGTTGCTGCTGACCGTGTCATGGCTGCCCAGTGCCGGGCTGCACAGTTCGTTGCTGGCATTGCTCGTTGGCGTGGTGCTGCTGGATTTCGCCGTTCAGGCTGTGCACGTGACCAACCAAAGCCTGATACTGGCCGCGCGCCCCGACGCGCACAGCCGTCTGGTGGGCGCCTACATGTGCTTCTATTCCCTGGGCAGCGGGCTGGGGGCGGTTGCGGCAACCCACGCCTACGCTTACTCGGGTTGGCCGGCGGTCTGCGCGCTGGGGGCGATCATCAGCGCGACAGCCTTGTCGTACTGGTTGTGGCTTGAACGGCGCGCTGGATGACGCCTGCATCGCGCCCCGTGCAACCGGTAAGTGCCGCTTGCCTTACACGCGCCAAACCCCCTAGATTCGCTACGCATGGATCAAGCAATCAGAGGCTATGGAATGGCACTGCAACTCAGACAGGCCGAGGTGGCTGATCTTCCCGCCATCTACCGCGGCGAAGAGCATTACATCCGCACATGGGAGCCTGCCCATGAGGCAGCCTGGCGCAGCGAACTGGGTCGTCACCTGACGCGCTGGGTCGAGCACTTCAACCAACTGAAAATCGCCGTGGTCGATGATCGATTCGCCGGGTATTCACTGTGGGTGCCCGATGGCGCCTGCGCCGAGTTGTGTACCCTGCATGTCGACCCAGCGTTGCGCAGGCAGGGCGTGGGCACTGCGCTGTTGCAGGCCTACCGGCGCGATGCCGGGCTGCAAGGCTTCACCCAGCTGCGCCTGAACGTGCGTCCCGACAACCCTGCCAGCTACCTCTATCAGAAAGCTGGATTCGTCTGGGTCGGGCTTACTGCGCGAGGCTATCGAACCTACGAGCGCTCGACGCTGATTCCCTGAACGTAAGCCAGGTGGCACAGGTTCACTGTCTCTTTCAGCGTGACAGTAAATCCTGTGCCAACGTATTTTTGTGATCCATCACTGACAGTAAAGTGGATTCAACGCACACAGGCAGCTAAGCCTCAAGGAGACGAATCATGATCACTGTCCGTAACGCTCACGAACGTGGCCACGCCAACCACGGCTGGCTGAAGTCGGCGCACACCTTTTCCTTCGCCAACTACTACGACCCTGATGAGCAGGGCTTCTCCGACCTGCTGGTGATCAATGATGACCGCGTCATCGCGGGCAAAGGCTTCGGCCAGCACCCGCACCGTGACATGGAGATTTTCTCCTACGTACTCGAAGGCGCTCTTGAGCACAAAGACACCCTGGGCACCGGCTCAGTGATCAAACCCGGTGACGTGCAACTGATGAGCGCCGGCAGCGGCGTTGCCCACAGCGAGTTCAACCACAGCAAGACGCAGCCGGTGCACTTCCTGCAGATCTGGATCGTGCCCAGCGTGCGCGGGGCGACCCCGCGCTATCAGCAGCAACATTTCGCGGTAGCCGAGAAACGCGGCAAATTGCGCTTGATCATATCCCCCGATGGCCAGCAGGGTTCGTTGCAGGTGCGCCAGGATGCGCGGGTGTATGCCGGGTTGTTCGATGGCGATGAGCATGCCACCTTGACCCTGACCGACAACCGCCATGCCTATGTACACGTTGCCCGCGGCCGCATCGAGCTGAACGGCCAGCGACTCGGTGAGGGCGACGGTGTGCGCCTGAGACACGAACAGTTGATCGAACTGCGCAATGGCCAGGATGCCGAGGTGCTGGTGTTCGATCTGCGGCCCAACGAGTTACCACGCATGCCGTGAGGGCAGGCGCTGAGGATTGTGCTGGCGCTGGCAGGTTTGCGACCTGTTTGGCGCAGCGCGCGCAACTGTATTGCTCGACACGGGTATTCCAGCAACCGGCCGCCAGGCTTAGGCTTGCACGCAAATCCCTTCATCCTCACTCGGAGGCGTCGCGATGTCCGCGAGCAACCCTGAAGTCCTGGCATCATCCCCAGCGCACAGCGGCACCACGCCAGTGCTGTCCAAAACCCTGGTCATCTTTCTGGCCTTCTGCTGCGGCGCCGTGGTCGCCAACCTGTATTACGCCCAGCCTATCGTCGAGCTCATCGCCCCCAGCATTGGCCTGTCCCCCGAGCACGCCAGCCTGATCGTCTCGCTCACCCAGTTCGGTTATGCCGCCGGCCTGTTGTTCCTGGTGCCGCTGGCCGACCTCGCGGAGAACAAGCGCCTGGTGATCGGCTTGACCTTGCTGGTCGCTGTATTTCTCGCCGCCGCCGGCCTGGCCGAGGCGCCCTCGCTATTCCTGATCGCCTCGCTGATGATCGGGCTGACCTCGGTCGCGGTGCAGATCCTGGTGCCCCTGGCAGCGCACATGGCGCCCGAGAGCAGCCGCGGTCGGGTCGTGGGCAACATCATGAGCGGTCTGCTGCTGGGTATTCTGCTGGCCCGTCCGGTGGCCAGCGTGGCGTCCGAGTACATTGGCTGGCGTGGCGTGTTCTTCAGCGCCGCGCTGCTGATGCTGGTGATCGCCGCGCTGGTAGCCGTCTTGCTGCCCCAGCGCAAGCCCAGCCACCACACCGGTTATCCGCGCCTGATCGGCTCGGTGTTCAAGCTGGCCAGGCAATACCCTGTATTGCGCGAGCGCTCGCTGTATCAGGGCCTGTTGTTCGCAAGCTTCAGTTTCTTCTGGACGGTGGCACCGATCGAACTGATCCGCCATTACGGATTCAGCCAGAACGGTGTGGCCCTGTTTGCCCTGGTCGGCGCCGTGGGTGCCATCGCAGCGCCGATCGCCGGGCGTCTGGCCGATGCCGGCCACGGTCATGCCAGCACACGGGTGGCGCTGCTCATGGCCCCGACTGCCTTGTTGGTGGGCGGCCTGCCAGGGCTAGGCTATCTGGGCCTGGTGATCGCTGCGGTGGCGTTGGACTTCGCCGTGCAGATGAACATGGTGCTTGGCCAGCGCGAGGTCTATGCCCTCGATCCGCACAGCCGGGCACGCCTGAATGCGGTGTTCATGACCAGCATCTTCGTCGGCGGCGCGTTGGGCTCGATGCTCGCCAGCCCCCTTTACGAGAACCTCGGCTGGGCCACCACCAGCTGCGCTGCGGCCATCATCCCGGCACTGGCGCTGGTGATTTTCCTCGCCAAACACGGCATCAAGCGCTGACAATCGACTGCTGGAGAGACCGCTCCGATGATCACCAGCAGAGTTGCACAGATGGATAAGTTTCTGGCGTTGAACATGTTCGTGGAAACCGTGCGCTGCGGCGGCTATTCGGCCGCCGCGCGCAAGCTGGGCCTGGCGACATCGTCGGTGGCGCGGCAGGTGGCGGCGTTGGAAGCCGAGCTGGGCGTCACGCTGATTACTCGCAGCACCCGACAGAACCACCCGACCGACCAGGGCCGGGCGTACTTCGACAACGCCGTGGCCATCCTCGACGCGCTGGCCAGCGCCGATAGCCTGGTCACCGACAGAGGCAGCGAGGCCAAAGGCAAGCTGCGGGTCAGCGTGCCGGTCGAATTCGGTCGCCGGGTGATAGCACCGCACCTGGGTGATTTCCTTGCTCGCCACCCTGCGCTGGAGGTGAGCCTGAACCTCAGCGATGAACGGGTCGATCTGTTCAGGGAGCCCGTGGACCTGGCCATCCGCCTGGGCTCCACGGTATCGAGCGACGATGTGATCTGCGCGAGCCTGGGCCACTTCCAGCGTTGGCTGGTGGCAAGCCCGGCGTATCTGCACCGCCAGGGCACGCCCCACCAGCCCGACGAGCTGGCGCACCATGCCTGCCTGCGCTTCGACTACGGCGGGCCGATGAAGCACTGGCAGTTCAGCGTCGACGGGCAGTGCGTGGCAGTCGCGGTGCAGGGCCGAATGCTCAGCAACAACGCCGATGTGCTCAGGCAGGCGGCCGTCGCAGGGCAGGGCGTGGCCTTGCTGGCCGATTGGCTGGTGGCCGACGATGTGCAACACGGCCGCCTGCTGCGCGTGCTGCCCGAGCATGCCGTCGCGCCCGCTGCCGTGGATGCGTCGATCAATCTCGTGTACCTGCCGATCAACCGGGAATCCTCCCGGATCAAGGCCTTCTCGCAGTTCATCAAGGGTCTGCTAAGCGCTGCCTAGCAGACCCCAGGGTGGCAAGGTTCAGGCCACCGAGGCCTGACGCTGCACGCGCACGCTCAACATGCCCGACAACGAGATCAACCACAGCACCACGAAGACGCAGGCAATTGCCAGGTTCGAGGTGAGCGGCAAGGCACTGACCAGCGCCGAAGCCAGTGACCCGAATACCAGCATCAGGCAGCCCTGCAGGCTGGCGGCAACGCCGGCGCGGTCGGGGAACAGCGACATCGAGCTGGCCATGGCGTTGGAGAAGATGAAGCCTTGGCCGAACGCGACCAGCATGATGCCGCCCAGGATCGAGGCCAGGTGCAGGCCCCTTGCCTGCGCCGCAATGGTCACGACGCCGAGCAGAAACACTGTCATTCCTCCCCACATCAGCAGCCGGGGCTTGATCCGCCGAATCAGCGCGCGGTTGACCAGGGTGCCGACCAGGTAGCAACTGCCCACGGCCAGCGCGGTGGTGCCAAAATATTGTGCGCTATGCCCGAGCCGTTCCTGGACGATGTGCGGGCCGAACACGTTCCACAGCAGGAACGCCGAGAAGCTCGAGCCGAGCACCACCACCGAGGAACGAAAGCGGCTGTCGGCCAGGATCGGGCGGTAGCCGGCGCAGGTCTGCAAGGCGCTGCGTCTGTTGGTTGCGGGCAACGACTCCTTGAGCCCTGCCAGCACGAAGGCCAGCACGATGACAGCGTACACAGCGTAGAGCACGAAGTTGTAGCGCCAGCCCAGGTGCACTTCGATCACCCCGCCAATGTACGGCGCGATCACTGGGCCCAGGCCGAAGGCCAGGCTCAGGTAGATGATCGCCACGTAGAAGCGCGGCCCTTTGACGATGTCCACCAGCAACGCACGGGCAACCACCTGACAGGCGCCGATGGCGAAGCCTTGCAAAGCGCGGGCGAGCAGCAGCATCTCGATGGACGTGGCAAAGGTCGCCAGCACGCTGCCGGCAAGGAACACCAGCAGCCCCAGCTGCACTGCCGGCCGCCGCCCTCGGGCATCGGCCATGATGCCGAAGAACAGCTGACCGAGGGCGTAGAACAGCAGGGTGATGGTGATGGTGTTCTGCATCAGTGCCGGACTGGCTGACAGCTCACGGCCGATGGAGGGAATACTCGGCGCGTACAGATCGATGGCGATGCCGCCCACGCTGTTGATCAGCGGTGCCAGGAAGACGATGAAATTCTCGTAACGCTTGGTCGCGTTCATGCTTACCTCCGGCGCGCCGGGCAGCGGATGCCCGGCGCGCATCGTGGTCAGGCCGAGGCCTGGCGATTGAAAGAGGGCAGGGCATGGCCCAGGCCCGCGGCGGATGCCGGTGCGCTCATCCAGATGCTCGGCGGCGACAATCGCGCGGCCACCACGCGCGGGCCATGTTGGTAGTACGAACCCCAATTGACCTGCGGATCCTTGACCCGGCCTTGATCGGCGCCGCCCAGATCGTCGAGGGTATCGACGATCGGGGTCAGCAGCTGGCGCACCTGCTCGGTCGCAGTCAGCACCACCAGGCCGAAATTGCGCAGGGCCAAGGTCTGGATCACGTTATTGAGCAGGTACTTGCCGGCGCCGCTGCCGCTGCGAAACGAGGCGAAGGCGCCCAATTCGGCAATCCGCGCCCGGTCCAGGCCGTAACGCTGATCCAGACCTTGGTCCAGGTAGTACTCGCTGAACAGCTTGCCCGAATCGCCGTAGCTGATGCCGGCGCAGGCATAACCTGGCGCGCCGCCGTTGGACCCGGTCAGGCACACGAACACGTCCGGCTGCGGCTCGGGGGTGGCATCGTAGTGCTTGAGGTAGTGAGCACGCACCGCCTCCTGCAGGCAACGGTAGCCGGGCCGGCCTTTGTAGAAATTACGCACGATGTACATGGGGCGTTCCTCAGGCGTACATCTGGTCGATGAAACGCGCTTCGATCTCGGCCCGTCGCGGTCGCCCGGTCACGGTGTAGAACTGCTCGCGGAACTGGGCGATGTCCTCGATCACGCGAATCTGCCGGACCCGGGCGAAGTCGGCCAGGCGATGTTCCAGGCGCGCCATTTCGCGGCGTACCTGATCGCTGCCGGCGCCGCTCAGCACGATGGCGCAGGGCTCGTCCTGGCCTTCGCCCATGACGATCATGTCGTCAACCAACGGGCTTTCCTTGTAGACGTTCTCGACCCACTCGGGCGAGATGTTGCGCGCCGTCGAAAGAATGATCACGTGCTTCTTGCGCCCGGTGATGTACAGGAATCCGTCGCGCAGTTCGGCGATATCCCCAGTGTGCAGGTAGCCGTCCGACAGGTCGCAGGCCGTGTCATCGGCGTTGTAGTAGCCGGCGCACAGGGTCGGCGTGCGCACCAGCAGCTCGCCGTCGACCAGCTTGGGCTCGATGCCGTCGAGCAGCTTTCCGGCCGAACCGATACGCCGCTCGGCTGGCGAGTTCAGCGAGATGATCGAGGAGTTTTCGCTCAGGCCATAGGCCTCGAATACCTGCACGCCATGGGCTTCCAGCGCCTCCAGCACGCTGACCGGGATCTTCGCGCCGCCGGTGATGATGTGGGGGTGCTGGGCACCGAACAGCTGCTGCACCGAACAGTCCTGCAGCAGCGTGTTGGCTTCCTCCAGCAGCTTGGGCGGCAGGTAGAGGAAGTTCGGCTCGTTGGGTGCGATCAGCTCCAGATAGTGCCTGGCGTTACCGCTTGCCGCGCCATACTCGGGCACGCCTTCGGGCATCAGCGTAAGGGTGCCGCCGGACAGGATCGGGATGAACACGCCCAGCACCTGCTCGATCAGCAAGCTCATTGGCACGATCGAGAAATAATGCAGCGGCTGCTGGGGCAAGCGCTTCATGACGTTGTCCACCAACAGGCTGACCGCCTCGTCGCGAATCATCACGCCCTTGGGTTTGGAGGTGGTGCCAGAGGTATGGATGATCGAAACGATACCGTCCGGAATCAGCTCGTCCTCATTGCGCCATTCTTCCCCGATGGCCTGGGTCATCAACTGGCCGGGAATGAAGCAGGGCTTGTCCGGCAGGATGTTGTGCAGCCGTTTGGCGGTTTTTTCATCGCGCACCAGTACGGCTGCGGCCTTGCCCAGCAAACTGGCGATCTGGTCGTCGGAGAACTCGATCGGCACCGGCAGCAGCACCGCACCGACCTTTTGAATGGCCAGCAGGGTATAGACCCACTCGTAGCACGAACGCATGGCAATCCCGAACACTTTGCGTTCGCAGCGCCCCACGCGCCCCTCCAGGGCGCTGGCCAGGCGCAGGACGTCGCGGCGCAGCTCGTGCAAGGTGTATTCACGGCCGTCCATTTCACGGATGACGACGCGGTCAGGCGTGCTTGCGAGATAGTCCTGCATCTTTTGGCTGATCATTGGCCGTTGCCTCCCAGGCGGTAGCTTTGCGCGCCGAAAATGCGTCGCGAAGGGTCATCCAGACGGCGACGGCCGTGCATGACGCGGGTGTTGTCGATGACGATGACATCGCCTTTCTGCCAGAAGTGGCTATAGGTATTGCGCTCGGTCACTTCCTTGATTTCATCCCAGATTTCCAGGGCGATATCTTCACCGTCGCTCCAGGTGATACGCGGCGGTTCGTAGTTGACGCTGGGGCCGAGCATCGAATTGCAGAACGCCTTGCGGCCACTGAAACAGCTGGTTTCCACCGCCGAAATGATCAACTGCGAGGCAATCAGGTTCTGGTCGATGCGCCGATAGGTTTGCCCTGCCACCTGATCATTGACCTGTTGCAGGTGTTCGTCGGTAATGGCCTCGAGCGGCAGTTGCAGTTCAATGCTCAGGAAGCGTTTGACGTTTTGCCAAGGGATGCGCCGGCTATAGCGGATCTCGCGCTGTTCGAACAACTTGCGGGTTTTTGCCGACAGATCGAACAGCACCCGCTGGCCATCGCACAGTGTGGTCTGCGAACCGACATCTGCGGCTTCCAGGCAATAAAACCACTGCAAGTCAGGGTTGAACGGCAGGTTGCCGTTTTCGCGGTGCAAGCCCATTTCGTGAATACCGGCTTCGATCTCGGCGGTATTGGCCGTAGCTGCCTTGCGCGCGGGATCGAAGGTGACCCGCGACGAATGCGCACTGACGAATTCGTTGAAGTCGGACAGGCTGTCGGCGAAGTCGCGATAGATCACCGCACCACTGTGGGCGAGGTCTTCATATAAAGAAGCGGCGCTGATCGAATCGCTTACACGCATGTCGCGATCGACCGCAATGACACACTCGAAGCCGTAGCACGGCGTCGGTTGTCGGAAGTAGGGAAACACTAAAGGTTCGGCGTGCGCCAGCATGACTCATTCCTCCATGAAAGTGTGGGACTCAGGTAGGTCTTGCGCTACCCGATGACCACACGATAAGAGAAATGAGCGGCTGGCTGGTTTTAAGAAATCTAAAAGCGTGGTGAAAATTTAAAAGCCCGTTTCATCGTTCCGTCAACAACACCTCGGCCACCTGTTCGATCAACCGGCGCAGGCTGCCAATATCTTTGCTGTCACTACGGTCGCGCGCCCAGATCATGTCCAAGGTGAATGTCGGGAAGCCCAGCGGCGGTTGGCAGACTTTCACAGATGGCGCAATGCGCAGGTGCGGCAACAGGCGTGCCGGCAGTGCGAGCGTGGCCGGTACTGCGGCGACGATGTTCACGCAGGCTTGGTAACCATTGGCGCGTACCAGCACGTTGCGCGAACGGCCGACTTTATCCAGCCAGCTGTCGACCATGTTCTTTTCCGAAATCCACGGTGTTGGGAACACATGGGGCGAGGCGCAGAATTCATCCAGACTCATGGCCGCGTCGTTGGCCAACCCGTTTTGACTGGTCAGGCAGACAAAATCGTCGTTGACTATCGCTTGCCACTGCAACTCTGGGTGCATCTGGTGATAACCCGGACCGAAGCCGATGGCGATGTCGATTTCCCCTGACATCAACTGATCCACCGGCAGGTCGCGGCTCAGGCGGTCGAGGTGCAGCGACGTATTGGCATGCGTGCGCGACAGCATCGCCAGGGTTTGCGGCAGGAACGACAGCTCGAAGTACTCCGGCGCGCAGAGCCGCCAGATCTTGCGCACGGCTTGCGCAGCTGCCTGGCTTTCGTCTTCGGCGCAGCGGTTGACCGACTCGACCACTACGCGCAGATAAGGCGCGATCTTCTCGGCCTTGCTGGTCGGTTGCAGCACCCCTTGAGATGAAGAAAACAACGTGTCGTCGAAGCAGCCACGCAGCCGCTTCAGGCAATAGCTGACCGTCGGCTGGCTCACGCTCATCAGCTCGGCGGTGCGTTTGGCACTGCGCAACTCCAGCAAGTTGAGAAACACCACGATGTCCTGCAGGTCCAACTGCTTGAGGTAGTTGCTGTGAAGCATGGAAATTCCTCCTGAATATTCCAGTTCATGGTGTTGGCGCGCCCTCGCCGGGCAAATGCACGAGCACGTGCTTCAACAATTGCGCAAAGTCCGCGCGCTGTTGTTCATTCAAAGGTGCCAATACCAACTCTTGTATTTCGGTATGGGTAAGGACGGCCTGGTCGATCAATTCCTTCCCCCCGGCGGTCAACGCGACGTGCGAGCTGCGCTTGTCCTGGCTGTCGGCGATCCGCTCGACCATGCCGGCGCTTTCCAGCCGTGCCAGCCGATTGGTCATGGCACCGGAGGTAATCAGCAGCGAGCGGTACAGCTCGGTGGGGGTGAGCCGATACGGTGCCCCTGCACGGCGCAACGTGGCCAGCACGTCGAACTCGCCTTCCTTGAAGCCATACTGGGCCAACGCCTCGGCGCGCAGGCGTTCCAGATGCTTATGGATGCGCACCATGCGCCCGAAGATCGCCATGGAAGAAACGTCCACCTCGGGCATCGCCTGCGCCCACTGCGCCACCACGAAATCCACATGATCGTCCATCGTTTCCCTCGATCGTGCCCTTCAGCACTGTTAACCCGCACACAAACCTGAACCCCAGCGCCTTTAAAGTATCTTAACGTTAAGTTATCTTGACGAACATGCGACTGAAGGATCAGGAGAGACACATGGCATTTTTCACACAGGGGCCGCACCGCCACTACTACTACGACGCCGGAGCCGGCAGCCCGGTGCTGTTGCTGCATGGCCTGGGCAACAGTGGGCGCGCCTGGATGCCCCAGGTCAGCGCGCTGCTGGATCTGGGGCACCGCGTCATCGTACCTGACCTGCTGGGCCACGGCGCCTCCAGCCGTGCGCCGGAAGGTATCACAGCCCACGCCCAGGCACTGCAGATGCTTGCTCTGCTCGATCACCTGGGGTTGGAATCCACGCATGTCATCGGCCTGTCGCTTGGCGGCATGGTGGCGCTGGAGATGGCTTGTCATGCGCCGCATGCCGTGCAGAAGCTGATCATCGCCGCCAGTTTCGCCCACATGAACGATGGTCACCGCCAAACCACGCTCAGCGACTGGGCCGACGGCCTGCGGCAAACCGATGGGTGCCTGAAGCGCTTCAAGTCGACCTGGCCGGCATTGGTCGGAGCCGAGTTCGCCGCGTCCAATCGTGGGCAACGGCTGTATCAGGCTTGGCATGCCCAGGCCGCGCAACTGGCCAGCGCCAACCAGGTGCACTGGTGCCAGGGCATGCAGCAGTACGACCTCAGAGAGCAGCTGCCAGCGATCCAGGCCGCGACCCTGGTGCTGGCGGCCACAGGCGACCAGCTCAGCCCGCGTTCGGAAGCCGAGCTTCTGAGCGAGCGCATCGGCCACGCTCAGCTGCTGACTTTGGCGGGCGACGGCCACGTCTTCAACATTCCGCTCGCCCCAGCGTTCAATCAGGCGATGGGCAGTTTTCTGCAGGAGCAACCTGAGCATGCGTAACGTACCGAGTAAAGCCTGCGTCGGCCTGTTGGCCGTGCTGATTGGCCTGAATCTGCGCCCGATCATGGCGGCCATCGGCCCGCTGCTCGGGACTCTGCAGCAGGACCTTGGCCTGAGCAGCGCGCAGGCCGGGCTGCTGACCACGCTCCCGGTGATGATGATGGGTTTGTTCGCCCTCTGCGGTCCCTGGTTGTTACGCCTGATTGGCGAGATCAAAGGCGTCGCCTTGGGCATCACGTTGATCGCCATCAGTTGCGCGGCGCGCGCCTATGTCACCTCGGGCGCAGCGCTGATCGCCACGGCGATGCTCGGCGGCGTGGGCATCGCGATGATCCAGGCGCTGATGCCTGCGTTTCTCAAGCGCAGCCACCCGCAAAGCGCCGGCATGCTCATGGGGTTGTTCACCACCGGAATCATGGCCGGCGCAGCCCTGGCGGCTGCCTTCGCGGCCCCCGGCGCGGCAACCTTCGGCTGGCAGCTGACGCTCGGCTGGGCGGCTTTGCCTGCGCTGATCGGCTTGATCGCATGGGTGCTGGCAGCCGGTAGCGACCCGGCGCGTGTCACCGAGGCGAGGTTGCCGTACGACAGCGCCCGGGCCTGGTTGCTGCTGGCCTTCTTCGGCATTGGCACCGGTGCCTACACCCTGGTGTTGGCGTGGTTGCCACCGTTTTATGTGGAGCTTGGCTGGAGTGCCGCCGAGGCCGGTTACCTGTTGGGTGCCTTGACCCTCACGGAGGTGGCCGCCGGGCTGATGGTGTCGGCACTGATCCATCGCTACCCGGACCGCCGCCAGCCATTGACGGTGGTGATTGTGCTGTTGCTGGCCGGTCTGGCCTGCCTGATGAGCGCACCGCTGCAATTGGCCATCCTCGCCACCTTGTGTCTGGGCCTTGGCATCGGCGCATTGTTTCCGCTGTCGCTCATTGTCACGCTCGATCACGCTGAATCCCCGGCCCAGGCCGGTGCGCTGCTGGCCTTCGTGCAAGGCGGTGGCTACCTGATCGCGGCCAGCGTGCCGCTGGTCGCCGGTATCGTGCGCGATCAGCTGAGCTCGTTGCACTGGGCCTGGGGCATCATGGTCATCGGCGCCCTGTGCCTGCTGGGCCTGGCCAGGCTGCTGCGCCCGCCGGTCGTGCCAGCGGCGCACGCCAGCGGTGCCTAGATGACCTTGACCGCGCGGCCGATGAATTTCACCGGACCGGTTGGCCGCCCGCTCGGCGAGCCACCGGCCTGCTCCAGGGTCAGCTCGAACAGCTGGTTGCGCTCCAGGGGCGGCAGGCTGCCGCTGGGCACGCGGTAGGGCTCGCCTGGCTTGACCAGTCCCAGCGAAAGCGGCGCGCCCCACTGTTCGCCTTTGGTCCAGAATTGCAGCGCCTTGCCTTGTGGCACAGGGTCTTGGCCCAGTGGCAGCAGCTCGATGGTACGGCTGTCATGGGCCTGCACCACCCAGCCAGCTTGCTGACTGTCGGGAGCCACCAGCACGACCAGGTATTCGGTGGTTGGCGCCGGGGCGTGCACCAGCGTCCAGGCCAACACCAGGCTGGCGGCAAGGCCGGCGGCACTGAGCCCTTGCCAGAGCACCAGGCGTTGCCACCAGTGCGCGTGGCGAGGGGCTGCCTGTGCGTCCAGGCTGCGTTGAATACGCGGCCACAGCCGGGCACTCGGCGCTTGCGCTGGCGCTTGGGCGGTCAAGTCCAGCAGGCGCGCCTCCCAGGCATCCACCGCCGCGCGCAGCGCAGGTTCGCGCGCCAGACGTTCGCTGACCAGTGCGGCTTGTTCGGCAGAGAGGGTGCCCAGAACGTATTCTCCGGCGAGCACATCCAGCGCTTGAGCAGCTTCGGCGTTCATCCAAGGCACTCCCGCAGCGCTGTAAGGCTGCGCTTTATCCAGGCTTTGACGGTACCCAACGGCGCACCGAGCAGACCGGCGATTTCGGCGTGGCTACAGCCATCGACATAGGCGTGCACGATGCAGCGCTGGGCCGCTGGCTGAAGTCGTTCGAGGCAGCGGTAAAGCCTGGCCGAGCCACTCCAGCTGTGCAGCTGTTCGACGCCTTGGTCCAGGCCATGGGCGGCTTCCAATTCGCCTTCTTCAAGCAGCGTCTCGCGGCGCCTGGCGCGTATGGCGTTGAGCGCCAGGTGCCGAGTGATGCTGTAGATCCAGCCGCGCGCCGAACCGCGCGCCGGGTCGTAGCTGGCGGCGCCGGTCCAGATGCGAATGAACGCGTCGTGGACGATGTCTTCAGCCATGGCGTCGTCGCGGGCGATGCGCCGCGCTACGCCAAGCAGGCGCGCACCTTCGTGGTCGTAGAGTGCCTGCAACGCGCGGCGCTCGCCTTGCGCGCAGGCGTGCAGACACTGCTGGAAGTCAAACGGCGCAACAGATGAATTCAAGGGCGGTGCATCCTTGCGTCAGGCAAGTGACCCCGACCACAGTGCCGGGGCCTTGCCAGGAGCGTAGATCATCGGGCGCCGGGTGTGGGCCCCAGGCTGGATTAATTGGCGGTCCAGAACACGTAGTCAGCCTGATACTGCACCATTTGCTGGCTGCCTTTGGTCTGTGCGCTGCAGCCACTGGCCGGGGCCACGCCACCGCGGGTCGCCAGGCGCTGGATGTAGCTCACGCCCTGCATGGCGCCTTTGCCTTCGGCCGGGTTGGCTTTGACCAGTTGATAGGGAATGGCGCCTTCGCCAGCCGGCGCCACGGCCAACTGGGTACCGGTCACTTTCGAGCCATCCTTGGCCTGCCAGGTGGCGGGCGGGCCGAAATAATCGCCAACGGCCTTGCCGCTGCGGTCATTGAGCACCGCCTTGGGGCCGACGAAAGTCCATTCGGTCTGGCCTGCCGCGTTGGGCTTGTCGCGGCACTCGTAAGTGATCTCACCGACGCCGACGGTTTCCAGCAGCACCTTGTGCCCATCGGGCACCTGGATCGGTTGTGGCACTGCGCTCTGGGCATGCACGGTTTGCAGCGCCAGGGCCAGCGTGCAGACGAACAGGCTGGCGGAAGTTTTGACGTTCATGGGCAGTACTCCTGACAGGTCATTGGGTGGACAGCGACAAGCTGCCTGCTCCTAACTACCCGCCAGTTGCCGTTCTGGATGCAGGGGTGTGAAAAAAAACCAGCGCAATCGATCTGAACCCTGCCGACTCGCTCCCAGTCACAGCGCCATGACCCTCGAGCACAAGGAGCGAGCACCGATGGCAAGCCAAGCCGCAGTCCCACTCAAACGCGCGATCGGCACCCAGCTACTGGTGTTTTTCATTCTCGGCGATGTGTTGGGCGCCGGAGTCTATGCCCTGGCTGGAGCGATTGCCGACAGAGCCGGCGGAGCCCTCTGGGCGCCGCTGGGCATGGCCTTGTTGTTCGCGCTGCTGACGGCGGCATCGTATGCCGAGCTGGTCAGCAAGTACCCGCGCGCAGGCGGTGCGGCGGTATTCGCGCGGCGGGCGTTCGGTTCACCGTTGTTGGCGTTTCTGGTCGGTTTCGCCATGCTCGCTGCTGGCATCACCAGTGCAGCGGGCCTGGCACTGGCCTTCGCCGGTGAATACCTGCGGGTATTCATCGACTGGCCCTCGGCAGTGCTCGCGCCGTTGTTCCTGGTCGCCATCGCCTTGCTCAACCTGCGCGGCATCAAGGAATCGCTGGGCGCCAACCTGGTCATGACCCTCATCGAGCTGAGCGGTCTGGTGCTGGTGCTGGTCGCCGTTGCGGTGCTCAGCGGGCAAGGTCACGCCGAGCCCGCGCGCTTGCTCGACTTTGGCGGCCATGGGCCGGGCGGGGCGGTATTGGCCGGGGCCTTGCTGGCGTTCTATTCGTATGTGGGCTTCGAAACTTCGGCCAACCTGGCCGAAGAAATCAAGGACGTACGCCGCACCTATCCACGGGCCCTGTTCGGCGCGTTGCTCATCGCCGGTGTCGTCTACCTGGCCATCGGCGCCGGTGCCGCACTGGTGATGCCCGTGCCGCAACTGATCGCGGCGGCGACGCCCTTGATGGATATCGTGCACCGTGCGCAGTTGGGCGTGCCGCAGGGGGTGTTTGCCGTGATCGCCCTCATCGCGGTGGCCAATGGGGCCTTGCTGACCATGATCATGGCCAGCCGCCTGGCCTGGGGCATGGCCCGTGAGGGATTGATTCCACAGGTGCTGGGGCGCGTATTGCCGCAGCGCCGGACACCGGGCTACGCCATCGTCGCGACCACGGCGCTGGCCATCCTGCTGACCTTCACGGGCTCGCTGCAGGTGCTGGCCGAGACGGTGGTGCTGTTGCTGCTGGTGGTGTTCCTCAGTACCAACCTGGCGGTGTTGGTGTTGAAACGCGACAAGATCGCTGAGGCGCACTTCAAGGTACCGGCTTTGGTGCCCGTGCTGGCGATCGCCTCCTGCTTGCTCTTGATGAGCCAACAGCCATGGCAAAACTGGCTGCGCGCCGGGGTTTTGCTGGCCCTCGGCGCGGTGCTTTACGGCCTGGCCCGCTGGTGGCGACCGGCTGCTCGCGAGCGCCACGTGGAGCCTGGCCAAACCCCGGAGTGAGCCGCCGCTGCCACCATTAACGGTTACGTGGAGCGGTCAGTGCGGCAGACCACACATCGTGGCCGCAACGCTCGCACACCGCTGTCTGCTCGGCCTCGTGATAGGCCGCAGCGCCGCAGCTTACGCAGCAATACACCCCCGCGCCTGGGAATGTCCGGTACTCCGGCCGGTGCTCGACCGGCAGCACCGACAAACCTGCGCGCGTGTCCTCGGGTGCATAGAAGTAAAGGCTCAGCTCGCCGTCGGTTTCCAGCAGCCCGAGGCGTACCTGGCCCAGGTGCTCGACGCCGAGCTGGCGCAGCTCCATGAACAGCTCGTTGGACGAGATGTTCAGGTTGCGCAGCGAATGGATCTCGTACATGCCGTCCTTGACCACGGTGATCGGCACCCCGTCGATCCACGCTTCGCAGGCTTTGCTCTTGCGCATGAGAAACACCGTGCCGCGGTACAGCAGCAGGAGCGTGATGAACACCAGCGCCACCGGTAACAGCGGCACGTCCTCGTAGAAGGTGACGTCGCCTGCGGCCGAACCCAGCGTCAGGATGACCACCAGCTCGAAGCGCGACAGTTGCTTGATGCCCCGCCGACCGCTGAATTTCAGGAACAGGAACACGGCGAGAAAGGCCGCCAGTGCGCGCACCGCCACTTCCATTAGGAACGTGCCCGGCAACTCGCCCAACAGCATCCGTTGCAGATCGAACGCTACCATCGTGTCGCTCTCCTCGAAGCCCTAGAACGCGCGCAGCATTTCCCAGAACGATGCGCCTACACCCATGATGCTTTCCCCAGCGATCAACCCCGCTGCTGTTGTGATCGCAAAGCGCTGGGTAATGTTCGGCCAACGGCAACTGACCAGCCAGGTCAGTACCGCGCCCAAGCCCATCATCAGACTGATCGAGGCTGGCAGTATGAAGGCCAGCCCCAGCGCCGCGGTGCTTGGCAAGCAACGGGCGATGCGCGGTGCCAGCCTGCTGTCCAGCACGCCAAGCAGCACACCCATGGCACTGCCGGCGACGATCGCCCACTGCACCGCAGGCGACAGTGCGCCGAGGCCCTGGGTCAGGGTCTGCGCAACGGCTTTCCAGGTCGCCACCGCAGGTGCCGGCCACTGGCTGGTAAGCAACTGGCTGTGCGGGTCGGGGATCAGCATCAGGTACACCAGCACGCCAACCACGCTGCCGAGGAAAATGCCGATGCATTGCGCGATCAACTGCTTGTGCGGCGTCGCGCCGATGGCCTGGCCGACCTTGAAATCGTTCATCAGGTCAGTCGACTGCCCGGCGGCGCCACCGGCGGTATTGGCGCTCATCAGGTTGATCGCCACCTGGCCAGGGGCGACCACGCCGAAGCTCAGCTGCGACAGCTTGCCGATGGCGCCGATCGGCGCGATACCGGTGGCGCCAACCACGCGGGCAGCGACCACCGCCAGGCACACGGCCAGCGGGATGCTCAGCAGCGCCATCCACCAATCGATGGCGAACAACAGCGCCTGCAGGGTGACGACCAGGGCCACCGCAGTGAACAAGCCTGCGATCGGCCAAGGCGACAGGCCCACGCCGGCCTGGGCTGGGGAGTGCGCGCGGCGCTGCTGGGACCGCCGTTTGCGTCCTTGCAGCAGGCGCATCGCCAACGAGGTCAGGGTCGCGCACACCATCAGGCTGACCCCGGGCCATAGCAACCACTCCACCAGTGCGGCAAATTGTGGGCCGCTGGCGTTGGCATCGAGCGTCACCCAGCCCTGCGCAATCAGTGCTGGGGCCAGACCACCCCAGGCCAACGCTGCGCCGCCGAGCAAGGTCAGGCCCACGCGCAGGCCGATGATGCCGCCGAAGCCGATCAACAGCATCGACGGATCAAGGGTGAAGGTCAGCCGCTCAAGCGCCGGCGTCGGCGCCCAGCGCGGTATGCTCCAGAGAAAGCCATCGAGCCATTTCACCGCTGCCGATAACAACCCGGCGCTGCACAACACCTTGATCCGTGCCAGGGCTTCGCTGCCCTCGTTGTAGATCTGCTGCAGGGTTTCCAGCGTCGCCATACCCTCCGGAAACTTCAGATCCGCATCGTTGAGCAGGGTGGGGCGCAGGTACCAGGCGATCCAGATGCCGAGGAAGCTCACCGAAAATACCCAGGCCATCATCGGCAGCGGGTCCAGCTGCTGCCCGGTCAGCAGGGTATAGGCGGGCAGCGGCGCGACCAGGCCACCGGAAACGATCGAAGCGGCCGCCGAGGCCACGGTCTGGTTGATGTTGCTTTCATGCAGCGTCCAGCTGGGCTGTGCGCTCGAACGGGTAGCCAGACGCTGCCACAGGGCGAAGCCGACCAGCAAGGCGATGATCGACATGTTGAACGACCAGCCGATCTTGAGCCCGGCATAGACATTGGAGGGGGTGAGCAAGATGCCCAGTACCGCGCCGGTCAGCACCGCGCGCAGGCTCAGCTCCCGTTGCGGGCCAAGCGGCGGGAGGGCGGTGGGTGAAGCGTTTGCCATGGCAATCCTTTGTCGATGTCGCGCGCGAGGGTCTGCTCAACTGAGCGCCATTTGCCCTGAAGGTTCACCCCGCCGCGCCTGCGGCGCGGTCACTGGTTCGGCCACTTCGCCAGCAGGATCGAGACGAATTTTTCCGCTGCTGGCGACAGCGAGGCGCCGCGCCGATAAACCAGGCCCAGAGTGCGCGTAACCACCGGCTCGGTCAGCGGCACGCTGACCAGGGTAGGGTGGTCAGCCGCCGGCATCGCCAGGCTAGGCATCGCGGAAATCCCAAGCCCCGCCTCGACCATGCCCAGCGAGGTGGACAAGTGCTGCACCTCGTAGAACCACTTGGGGCGAAAGCTCAGGCCCGCCAGGGCATGGTCGAGCAGCATGCGATTGCCGCTCAGGCGGCCCACGCCGATCAATCGGTAGTCGGCAAGCTCGGCCCAGGTCACTGCCCGGCGCTTGGCCAAGGCGTGGTCGCGGCGGCAGGCCAGTACGAAGTGCTCCTCCACCAAAGGCACGAATTCGATATCCGGATGCTGCCCGCTCATCATGTTGATGCCAAAGTCAGCCTCGCCACGCAACACTGCCTCGAGCCCATCGTTGGCGCTCAGGTCAAGTAATCGGATGCGGATCTTGGGGTATTGCTCGTTGTAATCGCGGATCACCGAGGGCAGAAAATAGAAGGCTGCCGTCGGGATGCACGCCAGGGTCACTTGTCCGGTCTGGCGCTCGGCCAGTTCACGAATGCTCATGATCGAGTCTTCGAAGTCATCGAGCAGGCGTCTGGCCTTGGGAAGAAAATCACGCCCGACGCTGGTCAGCCCGACGCGCCGGGTGGTGCGTTCGAGCAAGGGAGTGCCGAGGCCGTCCTCAAGCTTCTTGATTCGCCTACTGAGCGCCGATTGCGACACATGCAGCGCTTCGGCTGCCTCGTGAAAGCTGCCAATTTCAGCGATCTTCACGAAAGATCTGACATCTACCAGTTCATATTCCATGCTCGGCGCTCGGTCAGCAGTCGGTTAATTTGTTCGCGAAACGCAATAATCGCTCCGATCTTTGCATTGAATTGATTTATCGCGGCCTGTCACTCTTGTTTCTAACACATCAATGAAGCCTATTGATCAACAAGAGTCAGAAATCATGCAACGTATTCCCTGTGTACTGATGCGCGGCGGTACCTCCAAAGGCCCGTTTTTTCACGCCTGGGACTTGCCGACCAATGTGGTGGAGCGCGACGAGTTGCTGATCAACCTCATGGGCTCGGGCCATGAGCTGGAAATCGACGGAATAGGTGGCGGCAGCCCGCAGACCAGCAAGGTGGCGATCATCAGCCCCTCGTTGCATGCCGATGCCGATGTCGACTACCTGTTCGTGCAGGTCATGGTCGCCCAGCGCCGCGTCGACACCGCCCCGAACTGCGGCAACATGCTGTGTGCGGTGGGGCCGTTCGCCATCGAGCAGGGGCTGGTCAAGGCCGATGAAGGCACTACCCTGGTGCGCATTCGTAACCTCAATACCAACACGTTCGTCAACTCACGGGTGCAGACCCCTGGCGGCGTGGTGCGCTACGAGGGGCGTACAGCCATCGATGGCGTGCCGGGCACTGCCGCGCCGGTGCACCTGACCTTCCTCGACGCCGTGGGCAGCAAGACCGGCAAGTTGTTTCCCACCGGCAACGCCCGGGATGTGATCGACGGCGTGCCGGTCACCTGCATCGACATGGCCATGCCGATGATGATCGTCGATGCCCGTGAACTGGGCGTCAGCGGCAGCGAAACGCCGGCGCAGCTGGATGCCGACGGGGCCTTGCTGCAGCGTCTGGAAGCGCTGCGAATCAAGGCCGGCAAGGCCATGGGCCTGGGCGATGTCAGCGCCATGGTGATTCCCAAGCCGGTGCTGGTTTCGCCGCCGCGGTACGACGGCACCCTGCAGGTGCGCTATTTCATGCCGCACAACTGTCACCGCGCCCTGGCGATTACCGGCGCGATAGGGCTGGCCACTGCCTGCGTCAGCCCTGGCACGGTAACCCTGCAACTGCTTGGCGAGGCTGCCGAACAGTTGAGCGAAGTGCGCCTGGAACACCCCAGCGGCGGCATCGACGTGGCCCTGACGCGCAGCGGTGCCGATGGCAAGACCTTGCAGGCGTCGGTGGTGCGCACCGCGCGACGGCTGTTCTCAGGTTTCGTGTATGCCGCGCAGGCGCGCAGGCTGGCGGGCTGATCCGTACGACCCAGATACCCATTCGATAAGCGCATCCATACAATTTCAACAAGGGTGATGCCGATGAAACTCGTCAAATCGCTGTACTTCCAGATCATCTGCGCCGTCCTGCTGGGCGTGGTGGTCGGGCACTTCTGGGCGCAACAGGCCGTTGCGCTCAAACCGCTGGGCGATGCCTTCATCAAGTTGATCAAGATGATGATCGCCCCGGTGGTGTTCTGCACCATTGTTACCGGCATCGCCGGCATGACCGACAAGCGCTCGCTGGGGCGGCTGATGAGCAAGACGTTGTTGCTGTTCTTGATCCTCACGGTCATCAGCCTGATGATCGGCCTGGCGGCGGTCTATCTGCTGCGCCCGGGCGTGGGCATGAATATCGACCCCTCGACCCTCAGTACAGCGGGCCTGAGCCAGTACACTGCATCGGCTGCCAAGTTGTCGGTAGTGGACTTCTTCATGCACATCATCCCCGACACCTTCGTCGGCGCCTTCAGCAAGGGTGAAGTGCTGCCGGTGCTGTTCATCGCCGTGCTCAGTGGTTTTGCCTTGTCCTCCATGGGCGAGAAGGGCAAGCCGGTGCTGCACGTGCTGGAGTCGGCCTCGGGCATGGTGTTCCGTATCTTCGGCTACCTGATGCGCTTCGCCCCGGTCGGTGCGTTCGGCGCGCTGGCGTTCACCGTGGGCCAGTACGGGGTCACCTCGCTCGGCTCACTGGCCAAGCTGATTGGTACGTTGTACATCGCCTGTGCGTTCTTCGTGCTGGTGGTGCTCGGTGGCCTGTGCCGGGCGCACGGGTTCAGCCTGTGGAAACTGCTGCGCTACTTGCGCGAGGAGTTTCTGGTGGTGCTCGGCACTTCGTCCACCGAGCCGGTGATGCCGCGCATGCTGGAAAAACTCGAGGCACTGGGCTGCAAGAAAGGCGTGGTCGGCCTGGTGCTGCCCACTGGCTATTCGTTCAACCTCGATGGCACGGCGATCTACCTGTCGCTGGCGGCGATCTTCATTGCCCAGGCCTGCAACATCGACCTGACGCTTGGCCAGACCGTCACCATGCTTGCGATCATGCTGCTGTCCTCCAAGGGGGCTGCAGGGGTCACCGGCAGCGGCTTCGTTGCGCTGGCCTCGACCTTGACCGTGATCCACGACATTCCGCTGGCAGGGTTGGCCTTGTTGATCGGTATCGATCGCTTCATGTCCGAGGCGCGGGCGCTGACCAGTCTTGCCAGCAACGCGGTCGCCACCGTGGTGATCTCACTGTCGGAAAACGCCTGCGAACGGCAGACCCTGCTGCGCGCACTCGACCGCGGCGCAGCGCTGCCGAGTCCCGCGCTGGCTGAACAAAGCCAGTGGTCGGCGCCGCCTCGGCAGATCGGCTAAGCCCCAGCCAAGCCCCCAGACGTTGATTAGAATCCCACTGAGCATCGGCACGATGCGCAGTGGGCAGGCGGCCTGCTGCCCGCAGCAAGCCTTGCACAGAATAAAAACAAGAGAACCCAATCATGCTCGCATTGCTTGGACTGGTCATGGTGGTGACCTTCACCTACTTGATCATGAGCAAACGCTTGTCGCCCATCGTTGCCCTGACGGTGGTGCCGATCGTCTTCGCGGTCATCGGCGGTTTCGCCCCGACCACCGGCAAGATGATGCTCGATGGCTTGAAGATGGTCGCACCGTCCGCCGCGCTGCTGCTGTTCGCCATCCTGTTCTTCGGTTTGATGATCGACGCCGGCCTCTTCGACCCACTGATTCGCAAGATTCTCAAGCGCGTCAACGGCGACCCGATCAAGATCGCCATCGGCACTGCGCTGTTGTCATTGCTGGTGGCCCTGGACGGTGACGGCACCACCACCTACATGATTACCTGCGCGGCGATGTTGCCGCTGTACAAGCGCATCGGCATGAACCCGATGGTGCTGGCCACGGTAGCGATGCTGTCGTTGAGCATCATGAGTGGGCTGAGCCCTTGGGGTGGACCGGCCACCCGTGCCATCGCAGCCTTGGGACTGGATGCCAGCGAGTACTTCATCCCCATGCTGCCGACCATGGCCGGCGGCGCTGCCTGGGTGGTGTTCACGGCGTTCTGGCTGGGCCGCGCCGAGCGCAGGCGCATCGGCAACATCAAGCTCGAGTCTGGCGGGGGTAACTGCTACATCAAGGCGATTCTCGAGGACACCCCGCACAAGCGCCCGCGCCTGGCCTACATCAACCTGGCGCTGGTGGTGGCAGTGATGATCGCGCTGGTGCTGGGCGTGATGCATGCGGCGATCCTGTTCATGATCGGCTTCGTCGCCGCGCTGATGATCAACTACCCGCAACTCGAGCTGCAAAAGGAGCGAATTCTCGCGCACTCGGGCAATGCCATGACGGTGGTGCTGCTGGTGTTCGCTGCGGGTATCTTCGCCGGCATCTTCTCCGGCACCAAGATGGTCGATGCGCTGGCGCAGACCTTGGTCGACTGGATTCCCGACTCGTGGAGCCACTGGTTCCCGCTGGTGGTGGCGCTGACCAGCATGCCGCTGACCTTCGTGCTCTCCAACGACGCCTACTACTTCGGCGTGGTGCCGATCCTGGCCAACGCTGCAGCGGCCTACGGCATCGATCCGTTGGAGATCGCCCGCGCGTCGGTACTCGGCCAGCCGGTGCACCTGATGAGCCCATTGGTGGCTTCCACGCTGCTGCTGGTGGGCATGGTCGACCGGGATATCGGCGACTTCCAGAAAGCCACCGTCAAATGGGCGGTGCTCACTTCGCTGGTCATCACCGCCCTGGCCGTCGCTACCGGCGCCTTGTCGTTCTTCGTCTGAGACGGGCCGGGCAGCAAGCTGCGCCCGGCCTTCGCGCCAACAACAATTAAAAGAGCATCGAACATGACGCCTGTCATTCTGCGTGTGGCAACCTGCGGCCTGCTGTGCGGCTGCTTGCCCGTTGCCGGCGCTGCCGGCTTGATCCACGACAGCAAGCTCAAGCTGCAGCTGCGCAATGTGTACTTCAATGAAAACTTCCGTGACGAGCACGGCATGAGCGCGCGCGCCGCTGCCAACGCGAAGAGCGAGCGGGTCGAGTGGGCCCAAGGCGCGCTGCTCGACTACCAGTCCGGGTTTACCAGCGGCACCCTCGGCCTGGGCGTGGATGCGCTGGGGTTGCTGGGCGTGCGGCTCGACTCCGGTCGCGGACGCAGCGGTACGGGCTTGCTGCCGGTGCATGACGATGGCCGCGCGGCGGACGAATTCAGCAGCGCCGGGTTCACCGCCAAGGCCAGGCTGGGCAAGACCGTGGTACGCCATGGCACGTTGTTGCCCAAGTTGCCGGTACTGGTGCATAACGACGCCCGTCTGTTGCCGCAGACCTTCCAGGGCACCCAGTTGACCAGTACCGACATCGACGGCCTGGCCTTCACCGCCGGGCGCCTGGAGCGTTTCAAACAACGCGATTCAGCCGACAGCACGGGCTTGTATGCCGACGGCTACGCGGGTCCGGAATCAGGCGACTTCAGCTTCGCCGGTGCAGACTATGCGCTCGGCAAGGGACTGCGCATCAGCCTGTATCAGGGCCAGCTCGATGATTTCTACCGTCAGCGCTATCTGGGCCTGGTGCATGAACTGCCCATCGGCGCAGGCGTGTTGACCACCGACCTGCGCTACTTCCAAAGCCGCGACCACGGTGCCGGCTACACAGGCAGCCTGGACAATCACATGTACAGCGGGCAACTGGCCTACAGCCTGGCGGGGCACACTTTCGGCGCCGGCTACCAGGTACTCGACGGCCAGGGCGGGCTGCCCTACGTCAGCGGTGCGACGGTGTATTCGTTCAGCAACGTTGGGATCGGCAAATTCATCGAGGAGGACGAAAAAACCTGGATGGCCAGTTATGCCTACAACTTTGCGGCCGCTGGCGTGCCGGGCCTGACGTTCATGGCGCGCTACCTGAGCGGCGATAACGGCCGCTCGGGCGAGAACGGGCTGGCCGAATGGGAACGGGACATGGAGCTGGCCTACGTGGTGCAGGCCGGGCCGGCGAAGGGCCTGGGAGTGAAGCTGCGTAACTACGTGTACCGCTCGGACTTTGCCCGTGGGCGCGACAGCAACCGCATCTACCTGACCTACGACATCGCCATCTGGTGAGGCCAGACCGGGGGACCGATCTGGCCTGACGCCGGGCGAATCAGCCGGCCCTGTGTGGCAGTGGCTTCAGGCCGCTGTCCTCGATGGCGGCGTCGGCCTTGGGCGATGCCAGGTAGTCGAGCAGCGCCTGGGCCGCGGCACGGTGCTGGCTCTTGCTGACGATGGCGCCGGAATACAGGGTCATCTTTTGCGCCTCGTCCGGGATCAGCCCGACGATATCGATCCCTTTGACGGGCTTGAGCTCGCTCAACTGTTGAAAGCCGATTTGCGCCTGGCCGCGCGCGACCACCGCGCCGACCGGCTCGGCCGGGATCATGTGCGCCTTGCTCGCGAACGGCTCACCCAGCTGCAGGCGCGGGAACAAGGTGGTGGACAGGTACACGCCGCTGGCGCTGTCGGAATAGGCCACCGAGGTGCTGTTCAAGAGGGTGGTGCGCAGGGCTTTCAGGGTGCTGATGTCGGGTTTGGGCGCACCGTGACGCACGGCCATGGCGATGTACGATTCGCCCAGGTCGACGCGGCTGGCCTTGTCGACCTGGGCAGCGCTGAGTGTGTCCAGCGCTGCGCCGACCATCAGCACCACGTCGGCCTGTTCGCCACGGGCCAGGCGATTGGGCACGGCCTGGGGCGTCTGGCCCATGGACGGGGCGGCCAGCACCTGCAGCTTCACGCCGAACTGCTTTTCATAGGCTGGCGCCACTTCGCGAATGGCGCCCATGATGCCGCCTGAACTCAAGACGGTCAGGGTGTGCGCATCAGGCCCGGCCTCAGCGGCCGAACAGGCGAAGGCGGTGGTCAACAGGGCAGCGCAAGACAGCACACGAAGCATCGCAATGTTCCTAGTGGTGAAAGATCAGCATGTTAGCGCTGCGCGACGGCAAGCGGGGTTAAGCGCAGGTTAAGAATCTTTCACATCGCCGCGCCGCCGCGCGCGCTGGGAGGTGCGTGGGCGGCATGCCAGCCTGTATCCTTGCACCCTGCCAGCCTCGGAATTCGGATTGTCCATCAGGTACTCACGTGAAGCGCGACGTTCACCTTGTTGTCCTCTTGCTTTTGGTCATTGGTTGCTCGTTGGCGTCGCTGACGCTGTGGAAAGTGATGGACTCACGCCGCCATGCCCTGGATGAAATCAACACCCACGGCCTGAACCTGACCCAGGCGCTGTCGAACTACGCCGAGGGTATGGTGCGCCAGAGCGCCGTGGTCCTCACCGGGCTGGTGGAGCGCCTGGAAACCGAGGGCAGTGGGCCTGTGCAGATCCGTCGCTTGCGCCAGCTGGTCGCGCGGTTGCAGCCGTTGATGCCGCAGTCCAGTGGCATCACCGTCTATGGCCGGGACGGTCGCTGGTTGATGTCTTCGGACCACCCGATCCCGGCAGGACTCAACAGCGCCGACCGTGGCTACTTCATTCATCACCGCGATGACCCATCGCGTGAGCCTTTCATTGGTCTGCCGATTCGCAGTCGCTCCAACCAGGTGTGGGTGATCACCATCAGCCGCCGCTTCAACGATGCAGCTGGGCAGTTCGCCGGTGTGGTGGCGGTGACCCTCGGGGTAGAAAACTTCCTGCAGCTGTTCGGCCAGATCGATGTGGGCCGGGATGGGGCGATCGGGCTGTCCTACACCGACGGCGCGATGCTGGTGCGCTACCCGTTCCGCGAGCAGGACATGGGGCGCAACTTTTCTCAGTCGCCGATCTATGCCAAGTACCTGGTCGACAACGCGGTGGGCACGGCATCGTTCACCTCGAGCCTGGATGGCGTCGAGCGCCTGTACGCCTTTCGCAAAAGCGACAAGCTGCCGCTGGTGACCACCGTCGCCTTGGGCAAGCGCGAGGCGCTGGCAGCCTGGCAACTGGAGGCGCAGCTGTCGTTGTTGGTGGTGTGCGGTTTACTGGGCCTGACCGGCCTCATCGGTTGGTGGTTGCTGCGTGCCATGCGCAGGCGCAGCGATGCCGAAGGCGAACTGCGCGTGGCCCAGCAGCACCTGCTCGACAGCAACCGGCAACTTGAGCGGCTGGCCATGCACGATGCCCTGACGGGCCTGGCCAACCGCCGCTGTTTCGATGAAACCCTGCACCAGGAGTTCGCCAGGGCCCGGCGCAATGGCACGGCGCTGGCGCTGCTGATGATCGATGTCGATCATTTCAAGGCGTACAACGATCACTATGGCCACCTGGCAGGCGATGCGTGTCTGCAACAGGTGGCCCAGCGCCTGTCCAGCTGCGTGCGCCGCCCGCCCGACCTGCTGGCCCGTTACGGCGGCGAGGAGCTGGCGGTGGTGCTGCCCGAAACCGATGCAGCCGGCGCTGTGGCGGTCGCCCAGGCGATGCTCGTCAGCCTGGGCCAGGAACCAATCGCGCACCGCGCAAGTCCCTTCCAACAGGTGACCGTGAGTATCGGTATTGCCAGCGTGAGCGGCAGCCCACGGGACAGCGAGCAAGCCTTGCTTGCCTGCGCAGACCAGGCCTTGTACACCGCCAAGGCCGCAGGCCGCAATCGCCTGCAGGTCGGCTGAACAACGGCGCCGAAGGCCGCTGCCCGAGGTGCTCCCTGTGGCTTCTTGCGAGACTGCATCCTTGGACAATTCAAGGCCTTGTGCATCACACCAGCGTGCCCTCGACTGGCTGAACTTCTTTCTTGCCGATGTGCGCGACGGCCTCGGTCCCTACCTGGCGATCTACCTGCTGGCGGTGCATCAGTGGCAGCCGGCGAGCATCGGCCTGGTGATGTCGGTGGCTGGGGTCGCGGCACTGCTGACTCAAACCCCGGTCGGCGCCTTGACCGACCGCACGCCGGCCAAGCGCACCCTGATCGTCATTGCGGCGTTGTTGGTCACTGGTGCCTGCCTGCTGCTGCCGTGGCTGTCCACGTTCGGCTGGGTGGCCGTGACCCAGACCCTCAGCGCCATGGCCGGTGCCGTGTTTGCCCCCGCCATCGCCGCGATCTCTCTGGGCATCTGCGGGCCCAAGGCGTTCACCCGGCGGGTAGGGCGCAACGAAAGCTTCAACCATGCGGGCAACGCCGTGTCGGCACTGTTGGCAGGGGTATTGGCGTATGCCTTTGGCCCTGTCGTGGTGTTCTACCTCATGGCGGTCATGACCGTGGCCAGCATCGTGGCCGTCAGCCGCGTGCCGGCGGCGGCCATCGATCATCAGCTGGCCCGTGGCCTGGCCCACGCGCCTGGCGCTGAGGAACAACCGGCGGGCTTGCGCCTGCTACTGCACAACCGCACCTTGTTGCTGTTCGCGGTGTGCTGCGCGCTGTTCCACCTGGCCAACGCGGCCATGCTGCCATTGGTGAGCCAGAAGCTGTCTCAGGTCGATATGCGCCTGGCTACCACCTTGACCTCGGCCTGCATCGTTGCCGCGCAGCTGGTCATGGTGCCGATGGCCTGGCTGGTGGGTGCCAAGGCCGAGCAGTGGGGGCGCAAGCCGTTTCTGTTGGCTGGTTTTCTGATTCTGCCCCTGCGTGGCGCGCTGTACGTGTTTTCAGACAGCCCGTTCTGGCTGGTGGGCGTGCAATTGCTTGACGGTGTGGGCGCAGGCATTTTCGGCGCGCTGTTCCCCATCGTGGTGCGCGATCTGACCGAGGGCACTGGGCGCTTCAATGTCAGCCTCGGGGCGCTGACCACCGTATTCGGTCTTGGCGCTGCGCTCAGCCCTGGCATCGCCGGGCTGGTGGTGCAGTCGGCCGGTTACGATGCGGCATTTCTGACCTTGGCCGGCATCGCCGCGGTAGCGTTCGTGCTGGTGTGGGCCGCGGTGCCGGAAACCATGGCAGACAACGCACGGTCATCGGTACCGTCGGCCACGCCAGTCGGCCCGGCAGCCTGATACCGCGGCGGGCAATTGCCTTGAACCGTCGGTCTCAGGGCGTTGCCCAAGTGTTGACCACAAGAGGACAGCAACATGACTGAACAGAACAAGGATCAGCAGCAATCCCAGGTGCCGGCCCATTCGACGGAAGAAGAAAAGGCTCGCCTGAAAGACAAGAACAAGGACGGCATCCCGCCAGGCGCCGAGTGACAGGGCGCCTGTGTGCTGACAGGTCAGGGAGGGGCGCGGATCACCACGGGATCTGTTGCCCGTCCCAGGCCCAGAACCCGCCACTGTCCAGCGGCTCGACCCGGCTCACCAGGTCAAGCAGGCACTGCGCGGCAAAGCGCGTAGCGAACAGCTTGCCCGCTGGGACATTGGCTTGGAAAGGCCGCGACAGCTGAGTATCTGTCGTGCCAGGGTGCAAGGCCAACACCGTGGCCTGTGGATTGAGCCGCTTGAGCTCGATGCTCGCGGTGTGCAGTAGCTGGTTGAGCGCCGCCTTGCTCGCGCGATAACTGTACCAGCCGCCCAGCCGATTATCGCCAATCGAGCCGACGCGGGCCGACAGGGCGGCAAAGGTTGTCGGCTGTTGACGCAGCAGTGGCATGAGGTGCTTGAGCAGCAGGATCGGCGCGAAGGCGTTGGTCGCAAAACTCGCCTGCAGGCCGGCCAAGTCTAGCTGTGCCAGGGACTTCTCCGGCTTCGCACCGTCCTGATGCAGAATACCCAGTGTGCTGATGACCAGATGCAGGTGTTGGCTGACTTGCCTGATCCGCGTCGCCAAGGCGGCTAGCGCCTGCTCGTCACGCGCATCGCAGGCGATGACGATCAACCGCTCACCATGCTGCGCCGCCAGCGCTGCCAGTGCTTCGCTGTTGCCTGCGCTTCGCGATACGGCCCACAGGCGTGCCACGTCATCGCGTGCCAGCAGCGTTTCGCACAGGGCCAGGCCTATCCCGGCGCTAGCGCCGCATACCAGTGCATCGGCAGTGCCGTCCAGATTGGGGATCAGACTCATTGGGGACCTCGGGTCAGGCGGTTGGGCAGGATGTTTTCATGCCGCTTGTCGCAACTGAGGCACTCAGCGGCGTTTGAGTTCCTCAGAGTTATAGGTGCGGATCGGCTGCACCGCAGATTGGAGAATTATCATGGCGATCGATCACAACGGCCCTGACGCCCCGTACCCAGGGCCAGCCGAAGGCGACACCGAGCAAAACGCAGGCCACGGCTCAGGGCTTGAGCAGTCGCCATCGGAGCCCAAGCAGGGTACAGGTGAGGCATGGTCGGCCAATCGTCCAGAGGACTGGAACCCACCACCGGGCAATCCGGGTTCCGATCAGGACTCTCAAGTACCGCGTGACAACGGCACCGCGCGCACCCATGAAGATCCGCCGCTGCACAGCGACGACGATGCGCCCATCGAAGAGGAGCTCAAGGACGTCGAGGCGAACAATTCGGTGTCCAGCGAGCATCCCAAGCCGTGATAACCCGGTGACAGCGATGCAAAATTTGTTGCAATAGGCCCAGCCCGGCTAAGGTTGCTGGATAACCTAGCCGGAGTTACCCGAATGCGGTTCTGCTGCCTGTTGCTTGCGTTGCTGTCGCTGCCCTTCGCCCACGCTGAGTCTGCCACACCCGTGGTGGGCGGTTGGACCTTGGTCGATCAATTCGATCGCGCCTATACCCTGGATGACAGAACCCAAGTGGTCCTCATCGCCCGCAGCTTTTCCACTGCGCGCATGGTCAACCGCGCCATCGAGCAGGCGCCTGCCGGCTATCTAGACGAGCGCGCGGTGGTGTTCGTGGCCGACATCGCGCAAGTGCCCAGCATGGCGCAGGCGGTGTTGATTCCGTCCATGCGCTCAGCCAAGTACCGGATTCTGCTGGATCGTGAAGGGCGTGTAGCCGAGCGCTATGCAGGTGACCGCGACCAGGTTCAATGGCTTCAATTGCAAGGAGGGCAGGTGGTGAGTGAGCGCAGGTTCACTGACTCCGCAGCGCTGAATCAGGCATTGGCTGAGCTTAAATAACCTTGATCATCCGGCGTTGACTCTGCCAGAGGACGCACAGCCTCCAGGATTCAAGCTAGGCAGCCGGAACGGCCGGGTTGCAACGCAGCCCCGGCAGTATCAGCTACGCAGCCGATAGCCTGAGTTCCGCTGCACGCCTCTTCAGTCACCGCTTCGGCGCCCCGCCAGCGCCTGCACCACCTGCTCGGTGCCCGTCGTCAGCCCCGCCACGGCATCCTCGGCGTCGCTGTCGACTACCACCAGCTTCGCGCCGCTGGCCTCGATTATCTCAGCGAGCGCCGCATCGGGCTGCCGATGATCCAACACCAGCGCCACGTCCTGCTCCTTGAGTGTATCGGCCAATGCCTTGAGCGCCACCGCGTCCCATTTGCCGTCGGTGGGCAGCGGTTGCTCCACTACATCCAGGTTCAAACCACTGGCCAGGTATCCCAGGCGATCGGACAGGCTGACCACGCTGAGGTTGTCAGCCTTGGCCAGTTCCACCTGGCTATTGGCGGTCAGTGTCAGCAACCGACGCTTGAGTTGCGCAAGGTTGTGCTGAATCGCTGACTTGTCGGCCGGCGCCAGACGTTCCAGGTCATTGGCCACGACATCGGCCATGCGCCCAAGATTGGTCGGATGCAGCCACGGGTACGCGGCATAGGCGTCGTCACCGTTCACCGCGATACCCGGCAAGGCGCCGTCGACCGGGCGCGCCGCGTCGATCTCGACGATGCGGATATTGCTGCGCCGCGCCAGTGGATACAGCGGATCGTCGCGCCAAATCGAACGCACGCCGATGACCGCATCGGCCTGTTGTGCCGCCTTGGCCAGGCCGGCGGCGCCACGGCTGCTGAAGTACGAGGGCTGGCGGCTGGCCGGCAAGCTTGCAGGCGCTGCGCGGGTGAGCTGCACGGCGGTGCCCTCGAGCAAGGTGCTGGCCAGGCTATGGGTCACCGGCAAGGTGGTCAGTACCTGCGTGGCCGAGGCCAGCATGGGCAGGCCGGCGAGGGTGAGGGCGATAGTCAGGTGCTTCAAGTTCATGCCGGATTTCCTTGCAGGCGTGGAACGAGGGTGCGGGCCAATGCGGCGAGGGCGAAGCAGATGCCAGCGACCAGGATGATCGCGGCACCCGATGGCACCGGCAGGTCCAGAACGATTGGCAGCAGGATGCCCAGCAAGGTGCTCAACGTGGCAATCACCACCGACACGAAGAAGAACCCCTTGAGCGATTGGCTGACCAGGCGTGCGGCGGCGGCCGGGATCACCAGCAAGGCACCGACCAGGATGGCTCCGATCACCTTGACCGCTGCGACTGTCACCAAGGTCACCAGCACCACGAACAGGTAGTCCAGGGTCTTCACCGCGACCCCGCGTACGGCAGCCAGTTGCGGATTGAAGCTCGCGAGCATGATGCGGTTGTACAGCGGCAAGGCCAAGGCCAGCACCAGCACAGCGACGATGCCCAGGACCACCAGGTCTTGCCCGCTGACCGTCAGCACCGAACCGAACAGCACGTTTTCGAGGATGTGCACGTTGATCTTGCCTGCGAGCATCAACAGCAGGCTCGCGCCAAGGGCCAGGGATACCGACAGGAACACGCCGATCAAGGTGTCCGGCGACAGCCCCGTGCGGTTGCGCAGAAAGTTGAGCAGAATGCCGAACAGCAGGCAGTAGCCGAACAGGCTGCCGTAGGGGCCGGTGTAGGGCTCGCCGAGCAGGATGCCGATGGCCACGCCGGTCAGCGCCGCATGGCCCACCGCCTCGGAGAAGAAGGCAAAGCGCTTGACCACCACCAAGGTGCCCAGCCCGCCCAGCACCGGCCCGATCATCAAGCCTGCGAGCAAGGCGTTGACCACGAAACCATAGGCCAGGGCCTCTGGCAGGTAACCGGCGCCGGCCCATTCCTGGATCAGCTGGCGAAATGCGTCGAAACTCATCAGGCAAGGCTCTCGCTGCGTGGGTGAACGGAAAACAGCCCGAGCAGCCGCTCGGGCGTCAGGGCTTCGGCTGGCGGGGCGTCGAACAACACCTGGCGACTCAGGCCGGTGACCCGGTCGGCCAGGCGCAGCACCGCCTCCAGGTCGTGTTCGATCCACAGCACCGTGGTACCTGCCTGGCGCCAGCTGTGCAGCAGCTGCTCGAACACCTGAATGCCCGCTTCATCGAGCGCCGACATCGGCTCATCGAGCACCAGCAATTGCGGTTCGGGAATCAAGCCTTGGGCCAGCAGCACACGCTGGCGTTCGCCGCCAGACAGCGCACCCATGCGGCGCTTGCGCTTGTCGAGCATGCCGACCCGCGCCAGTGCCGCATCGATCGCCGGCTGCACGCGCCGCGACAGGCCAAGGAAGGCCGGACGACGCTGGCACATGGCGGCCATGAAGTCGTCCACGGTCATCGGCAACCCACGGTCGAATTCCAGCGCTTGCGGTACGTAGCCGATGACCTGTTGATCGCCAGGCCAGTGCAGGGTCAGCTGACCCTGATGCGGCATCTGCCCGAGCAGCGTCTTGATCAGCGAGCTTTTGCCACCGCCATTGGGTCCGACGATGGCATGCACGCTGCCGGCCTCGACCGCGAAGTGCACCTGTTCGAGGATGCGCGTGCGGCCCAGGGTCAGGTCGATGCCGGCGAACTCGATGCGCGGCCCGGCGGCCAGGCGCAATTGAGCGGCGGCGGTCATGCGCGGTTCTCCTGAATGGCGCGCACCACGGTGTCGAGGTTGCGCTGCATCTCGACCTCGTACTTGTCCTTGGTGTACTCGCCATAGGAGATATGCGTCAGCGGATACAGGCGCACCCCCGACTCGCGCTGGATGGTTTCGACGTACGCCGAGGGGAAGTCCATCTCCGAGAAGATCACCTTGACGTCCAGCGCCTTGAGTTGGTCGATGGTTTTTTTCAGCTGTGCCGGGCTTGGTTCGATGCCGTGGGCCGGCTCGACCACAGCGGTTACCTCAAGACCGAAATCGCGCACCAGATAGTCATAGGCCGCGTGGATGGTGGCGACCCGGAACGTCGCTGCCGGCGCTTCGGTGACCTTGGCCAGGGCCTCGGCGCGCAAGGTGCGCAGGCGCTTGGCATAGGCGCGGGCATTTTGTGTGTAGAAGCGGGCGTTGTCCGGGTCGAGCTTGCCCAGCTCGCGGGCGATGTTGTTGACCTGGGCGATGGTGGTGCTGATCGACAGGAACGTATGCGGATTGACCACCTTGCCGGCACCGCGCGCAGCGATACCAGTGGCGGCCAGCAACGGCACGTTCTGGTTGGCCTCGATGGTGGCGATGGCGGGTTTTTCACTGGCGGCGATCATGCGGTCAGCGAAGTCGTCATGACCGACGCCGTTGAGTACGATCACGTCCAGCGTGCCGATCCGCTTGATATCTTCGGCGCGCGGCTCGTAGGCATGCGGGTTGAAGCCTGCAGGGATCAGCGGGACGACCTCGGCCTTGTCACCGACGATGTTGCTGACGTAACTGTAATAGGGGTGCAGGGTGATGCCGACGCGCAGGGGCTTGCCTGTGTCGGCCATGGCCAGTGCCGGCAGGGCGCAGGCCAGGAGCAGGGCGAGGGTTTTGCGAAACATGGGAAATCCTTGGGTTCAATGGCGGTGTTCGCGGGTGACCCCGGCGTCGTAGTGGCTGACCACCTGCTGCCAGCCCGCATCGATCAGGGCTGCTGGCTCGAAGGTCGTGATTGGATCGGCTGCGCCATCGCGGCGTAGCCAAATGTCGACCTCGCCGGTGGTGTCGTGCGGCACGATCATCAGAAAGCTGCCCGCCACTCGCGGCGCCTGGCTGTGGCCCAGGTAAGCGCCGCTGGGCAGCCACTGCCAGTGATGGTCACCGCGGCTCTGGCTGCCCGCGTCGTCCACGAACGGCGGCAGCGCTTCGCCGGCCAAGGTGGCGACGCTGGGCACGCTGCCGGTGTCCTCGCGCAGCAGCTGAATTTCATCGAAGGCCACCCTCAGGTCGGTGTAGATGCCCTGTTCGGCGGCGCTCAAGTCGCGGCGCGCGTCGATCTGGTGGCCGGCGATGGTTTGTTCGTCCTGGCGCTCACCGCGCAGCATGACCACGCTGGCGGAGAGGGCGACGATCAACAGGCTGATCAGCAACACGAAGAGCGTCTCATGGCCAGCACCGGCCGGGCGTACCACTTGGCTGTGGTGAGGGGCGGGGCGGTTCATGGCAGCGCGGCTCATGGTTGGGCGATGTCGGCGTGGTCGACTTCTACCACGTGACCAGGGCCTGCATCGAACAGTACATAGAACTCCCCATCGGGGCGCTTGAAGGTCAGGCTCGAGTCATCGCCGAGCTTGCCGCCTACCAGCACTTGTTCGTCGTAGCCGATGACATCGAGCGTCACCCCCGGGGCACCACTGCCATCGGAAAAGCCGCCCGTGCACTTGACCTGCCCGCCCACGAGCTCTTCGCACTCGCACATCGGGTTGTGGGCCAGCGCCGGGCCGGCAGCAAGCATCAGCAGGGGCAGGGCGAGCCTGCGCATCAGGTGTTTCATGGTTTGCCTCCTTGTTTTTCAAGCCAGGCGAGGGTCGCCGGCGATGCCTTGGCCAATGGCACCGACGCCTGGTGCATGCTGCCGTCCCAGCCTTCGATGGTGATCCAGATCTGCGCGTCGGTACGGGTGCGTGGCGGGATCGGCAGGTTGGTGATCATGCGGTACGGCGCGCCAAAGAAGATCGTGCCCGCCGCCCGCAGGCTGCGCGGCTTGCCGATACGCAGGTAGACCGCCTTGACGTCATTCACGCAGGCTTTGCACAGCGCGGCGTTGAACAGCTTGAAATGGCCGGCAGGTCCGTCGGCGCGGGGTGCTTCGTCACGCAGTTCGGCCAGGTCCAGGCTGTAGGGGCCTACGGCGATGGCGCTGATCGGGTTGGCGCCGAGCCCGGCGTCGCCGCGGAACAGTTTGGCGTCGGCAAAATATTTGGGCATGAAGCCCAGGGGTATGAGGATCAGCAGGATGTTGAGGTGAAAGCGCCACTTCAGCCACCAGCTTTTCAACGAGCGAGGCGGCACAGCATGTGTCTGGTTCATGGCTGCACCTCCAGGCGGCTGGGCTCAGCCGCAACCCGCGGCCTCCGTTCGCTGCGCTTGAGGGCGGCGGCAGTGGCCTGGGCCGTGCGTTTGGTCCAGATCAACAGGCCGCTGAACACCATCAAGGTCAACACCAGGCCGAAGAAGAACCACACCAGCTTGATCACCAGGCCGCCGAAGTCGCCGGTGTGCAGCGGGCGCATGGATTCGGTGACGAATTCCAGGGCGGAGCGGTCGCTGAGCAGGAACTGGCTGTCGACGGCGCGCGTATAAGGGTTGACCGAAGCGCTCTGGAACATCAGCGGATACCAGCCGCGTCCGCCCATTTCGATATGGCTATAGGCAGTAGCCGGCAGCGACACCGAGGTGATGTCCAGGCTCGGTATGGCCAAGCCGGCGATTCGCGCTGCCTCGTCCAGGTCGATGCGCGGCGCCGGGCCGCCATCGCTGCTCTGTGGCACCTGCTCGCGGGCGATCACCGGCACGATCGGTTCGCTGGAGATGGTGATCTGGTTATCGAACAGGATCGCCCGAATCAGGAACCAGATACTGGTGATGGATATCACGGCAATGAACCAGATCGACCACACCCCGGCCAGGCGGTGCACGTCGCCCCAGAAGATCCGTGCACCCTGGCCCAGGCGCACCGGTTTGAAGAAGCCTTTCCAGAACTTCTTGTACACCACAAGGCCGGTCACCAGCGATGCCAGCATCGGCAAGCCGAGCAGCGACACCATGTACCAGCCCCAGCTGAAACCGCTGGTGAAGGGCACCAGCCACCAGCCGTGCAGGGCGCGGGTGAACGCCTCGAAGTTGAAGTCAGGCATCTTGCCCTGGATGACCCCGGTATACGGGTTGACATAGAGCGTAGGGCTCGAGCCATCGGCTCGGGTGACGTCGACGCGCAGGGCGAAGTGCGAGCCGTCGGGTTGGCTGATCGAGTTGATCGCCATGTCCGGCTCGGCCTGGTGCAAGGCATCGAAGACCTGCTGGAAGCTCAAGCGCTGCGTGGCACCGTCAGGCTTGCTGGCGCGCACATCCGGGTTGGCCAGCCAGACGATCTCCTGGCTGACCACGGCGAGCATGCCGGTGAAGCAGACGATCAGCACGAAGAACCAGATCGGCAGGGCGAGCCAGCTGTGCACCAGAAACCACAGCTTGGACTTGGATTTTTTCGGTGATTTGGCCATCGGTCATTCTTCAAGAAAAGGGGCGAACACAGGCCCAACCAACAGGGGCTGTTCTTGAGAAGACGAATGAGAATGGAAATCTTGCGAGATTAAATGCAAGCAAATATTTCAAAGGCCCGGGCAAGCAGGGCGCTCGAAGCGCCCTGCTGCCTGCAGGCCTCGGCTATGCGCTGGTCAGCGCCAGCGGCGCCTGGGCAGCGCCGTGTTGGCAGGCCAGGTCGCGGTGCAGCGCTCGTGCGATCTCTGCGGCGCGCGAAGGCAGCACCGACAGCAGGGTATCGCTCAGGCCGTGGCTGTTTTCACAGAAGCCTTGCAGGTACACCGATGCCTGCAGCTCAGGGCCGGCCAGCAAGCGGTAATTGCGGTCGACGTTGAAGTCCTCCACGTAATCGGCCAAGGGCGCCAACAGCTCGCGGTGAGAGCGGCGCTCGTAGCCCGTGGCGAGGATCACCGCATCGTAGCGGTGGGTCTGCTGCTGACCGGTGGCCAGGTCGCGCAGGGTCAGTTCGATGCCATCGCGTGTGGCCACCACTGCTTCCACCTGGCGCCGACACAGTACGTTATGGCGGAACTGATGGGCCACTTTCTGCCGGTAGAGAATGCCGTAGATCCGCTCGATCAGGTCGAGATCGACCACCGAATAGTTGGTGTTGTGGTATTCACCGAGCAACTTCGCGCGCTGGTCGGCCGGCTCGTTGTAGACCAGGTCGGTGTAGTCCGGCGAGAAGATCTCGTTGACGAACGGGCTGTCGTCGGCGGGTTTAAGGGCAGAACCGCGCAGAATCATGTCGACCTTGACCGACGGGTAGCTGTCGTTGAGGTCAATGAACGCCTCGGCCGCGCTCTGGCCGGAGCCCAGGACAGCAATGCGCATGGGTTTGCCAGCGGTGCAGGGCAGCTTGCTCAGGCTGCTGAGGTACTGGGAATGGTGAAATACCCGCGGATCGTCCTTGAAGGCACCGAACTTCTCGGGGATCTTCGGTGTGCCGCCGCTGCCCACCACCACCGAACGGGTCAAGCGGCTGAATTCGCGGCCCTGGGCATCGCGCGACACCAGGCGCAGGTGCTGGACGCGACCCTCCTTGAGCTCAGGTTCGATGCGCAGTACCTGCTCGCCGTACACCGCCTGGTTGGCGAAATGCTCGGCAGCCCAGCGCAGGTAGTCGTTGTACTCCAGGCGGCAGGGATAGAACGTGCCCAGGTTGATGAAATCGGCCAGGCGCTGCTTCTGGTGCAGGTAGTTGACGAAGCTGTAGGGGCTGGTCGGGTTGCGCAGCGAGACCAAGTCCTTGAGGAAGGAAATCTGCAGCTCGCTTTGCGTGGCCAGGGTTTCACCGTGCCAGCGGTATTCCTCCTGCTTGTCGATGAACAGCGCGTCGAGGGCATGACCTTGGGTCTGGGCGAGTTCTTCCAGGGCGATGGCCAAGGCCAGATTGGACGGGCCGAAGCCTACGCCGATCAAGTCCTTGATGATTTCCGTGTGTGCAGGCTGGCTCATGGCTGCGATTCCATAAAGGGTCGAATGTGGGCGCATGCCGTAGCTCCGGCGCCTGCGCTTGTACATTGGGTGGAACGAGCCAAGGGAAAGGTAATTTACTGCCAGCCGGGTGCACGCTAAAGCTCTGCGCCCCTCGGTCGATATGCTGGTCAACGCAAGGACCCACTGCACGGCAGGGAGACAAAAATGGTTGGTATCGCAGCAGTCAACATCAGCAACAATGCGGCCCAGGCACTGGGTAGTGCCCAGGCCGCAGACAGCGAAAAGGCCACGGCGGCCGGGTCGAAACTGCACGTCGACACCGGCAAGGTCCGCGGCGACGGCCAGGCCCAGGCGACCAAAGGTACCCAGGACAGCAGCGCCAGTGATGAGCCTGCGCACATCAAGCAGCTACGCGAAATGATCAAGAAACTGCAAAAGCAGCTGACCGAGGAGCAGAAGCAATTGGCCAGCCTGATGGCGCAGAAGGGCGACGATCCCACCCGTCTGGCGGCCATCACCGCCAAACAGGCCAGCATCGCCACCTTGGCAGGCGAGATCATGACGGCCACCGGGCAACTGCTCGAGGCGCTGCAGAAGAGTGGCGGCAGCAGCGCGGGTAGTGTGGTCAACACCCAGGCTTGACGCGGGTAGCGAGCGGCCTGTCGGTGCTGGGGCAATGATCGGACGCGAGGCTCAGTCCGCAGCGACGCGTCCCTTGCCCTGCCGGTCGGACTTGTACTGCATGGCCACCGCCGGCGCTGGCTTGGCGGCACCGGTTTCCAGCCACTGGCGCAGGCGGCTGGCGTCGGCGAAGTGGGTGTACTTGCCAAAGGCGTCGAGAATAACCATGGCTACCGGGCGGTTGTCCATCTTGGTCAACAGCACCAGGCAGTGCCCAGCCTCGTTGGTGAAACCGGTCTTGGTCAGGCTGATGTCCCAATTGCTCTTGTTCACCAGATGATCGGTGTTACGAAAGCCCAAGGTGTAGTTGGGCTTGCGGAACGCCACGGTCTTTTCCCGGGTGGTCGACAGTTGGCTGAGCAGTGGGTATTTGCGCGAGGCCAGCAGCAGTTTGGCCAGGTCGCGCGCACTGGAGACGTTCTGCGTCGATAACCCGGTCGGCTCGACGTAGCGGGTGTGCGCCATGCCCAGTGCACGGGCTTTGGCGTTCATGGCCTTGATGAACGCCGGATAGCCGCCTGGGTAATGGTTGGCCAGCGAGGTGGCCGCGCGGTTTTCCGATGACATCAAGGTGATCAACAGGGTTTCGCGCCGATTCAACTCACTGCCCAGGCGTACCCGTGAATACACCCCGCGCATGTCCGGGTTGTTGGCGATGGTCATGGTGAGCATTTCGTCCATCGGCAGCTTGGCGTCCAGCACCACCATCGCAGTCATCAGTTTGGTCACCGAGGCGATCGGTACCACGCGATCGGCATGGCTTGAATACAGCTCCTGATTGGTGTTGAGGTCGATCAGCAGGGCACTGCCCGATGCCAGGTGCAATTTGGACGGGTCACGCTGGACCTTGGCCGGGGGTTGAGCAGCAGCGGTCGACGGCAGCGTCGCGGTACCTGTGAGCAACAGCAGCAGGCTGAGTATGGACAGGGATGTTTTCACAATGAGGCTCACTAAAGGTTGGTATGTCGTTGGCTGTGCAAGGGTTTTCCCCCAAAAAACCGCTGCATTCTGGAGTATGGCTCAACGGCTGTCGAATGCCTTATATCCAAAGGGCTAAACGTGAAGGAAATTTAATCCTGTACCCATTTTGTACCCATTACGTCACCTCACGCCGGGCGAGATAAGCCCAATAGTTTGGGCATAGTCAGTTGGCATAGATAGGCTGGCTGTCGCACTGGGCGGCGAATTGCTTCGCTGCAACCGTGCGGCCAAAAAGGGTAAGCGGCCTGGGTGCTGGCATGGATGACTTGCGCTGCCATGAGGCTGCGGCAGTTAGCTGTTGATCAGCTATCCGGAATGCGGGATTCGCCGAGCCCGCGCAGCATTTGGCGCCGCTCGGCGAGTTTCTCCATGAAGCTTAAATGCTGCTTATCCCGACCTCAGCGCAGTATGACGCTGCCGCGCTCTCGATCAACGCAATGTTCTTCTTGGCCCGCGACAACAGGAACCATCCCAGGGCAATCATTATGATCCCTGGAATAATCAGAAAGAGCATGGGTATTCCCAGCGCGATGCAACACCATCCGATGAGCTTGAGAAACTTTGCGCCTTTGAGCAGCATGTTTTTCTGCGCAAAAACCGCATCAGGGTCTTTGGACCCCAGCATCTTGAAACTCCCCACGATTTCCCGCTCGCTTGTCATCCACATGAGGCGTACAGCTCCTTTTTACGTCCAATGAAACGGTATTCGTCGTAGGCGTGTCCGGCTTTGCGCGTCACGGTTTAGCCGTCTTCTGGCAAAACAGACGTCGCAAGCGCTTGAAAAGTCGCCGGAGAATAATCATGGAAGCCACGTCGATCAAGCTTTCAAGCGAAGCGTCTTGGGCAATGCAGCACCCATTCATGCAGCGGGCACCGCCGGCGTCTTATCTTGCAGCTCGGTTTTATTCCCTGTTTTGTACAGGTGCCGTTAGTTTCCATGCCTGATAAAGGATGATGCTGTGGACGGCATGCAACCGCTCCCCGCTGTTCTGCCAGGCAAAAAAAGACCCACCAAAAGGTGGGTCGCAAAGGGCGTAGGGAGCAACGCACAACAAATTCGGTCAAGCGATGAAACAATCGGCCTGCAGCTGCTCGGCCAGGGCCTGGGCGCTGGCGCGGCTGGCCAGCGGGCCGCTCACCGGCTCGCCATTGCTGACCAGGTACCAACAGGCCAGCAGGCCTTGCGCACGCAGCGCGGCAGGGACGGCAGTGCCGACGACGGACATGATCTGGATAGTGGTCATGGGGACCTCCTGTAAACGTGGGCCTACCTTACCCAGCAGCCGTCGGCGTTTGAAATCAACACGCTCAATAGTGCTCATTAGTTTTATCAACGGTCTCAGGTGACGAGCACTGCCAACGCCTGTCTGCGGGCCTTGTTACTATGACAACGACCTGTGTAAAACAGGCACAGGGAAAGGGTAAAGGTTGTGTAAGGTAAGCCTGGCGGTCGGCGTGGCCCGGCGCAGTGGTGGTGAGTATCTAGAAGAAGGAGCGATTCATGGCGGTCACCCCCAGCAGAGACACCGTGTTGTGTATTTCCCTGGCGGGACGGCCAGGTACGTTCGGCGTGCGTTTTCACAATCACCTGTACCAGCAGCTCGGGCTGGACTTCTACTACAAGGCCATGACCACCGATGACCTGCCGGCGGCCGTGGCAGGTATCCGTGCCTTGGGCATTCGCGGCTGCGGGGTGTCGATGCCGTACAAAGAGGCCTGCATGGCCCTGGTCGATGAAATCGACCCATCGGCAGCGGCAATCGAGTCGATCAACACGCTGGTGAACGAGGCAGGGCGCCTGAAGGCCTATAACACCGACTACCTGGCGGTTCGGCAATTGCTCGAGCAGCATGCAGTCGATCAGGATACCGCATTTGCCTTGCGCGGCAGTGGCGGCATGGCCAAGGCAGTGGCCTGCGCGTTGCGCGATGCTGGCTTTGCCGAGGGCATCATCGTGGCACGCAACGAGCAGGCTGGGCGGCAGTTGGCCGATGTCTGCGGATACCGCTGGGTGGCGGAGCTGGGTGACCTGTGCCCGCCGATGCTGGTAAACGTCACGCCGATCGGCATGGCCGGTGGGCCGGAGGCGGAGCAACTGGCCTTCAGCGACACTGCCATCACGGCTGCCGAGCGCGTCTTCGACGTGGTCGCGATGCCCGCGCAGACGCCCTTGATCCGCCGCGCCCAGGCGCTGGGCAAACCGGTGATCACAGGCTTGGAGGTCATCGCCTTGCAGGCCCTGGAGCAATTCGTGCTGTATACCGGCGTCAGGCCAACCCCGGAACAAGTCGATGCGGCGGTGGCTTACGCGCGCGCCGCATCGGTGAGTTGATTGCCCTTAGCGGGCGCGGTGGCGCCCATCCAGTTGCTGGTCGACCAGTGCTCGGCCGTGGGCCAGCGACACGTGCTGGGCATTGTCCAGGTCGGAGAAGAACTTCATCGGCATCGACATGCGCCTGCTGACATGACCCTGCGGATCGGTGATCAGACAGCCAGCGGCATAGGGCAGGGGGGAATCGGGATGGGGCATCACGCTGGCAGTGATGATGTGGTCGCGGTATTCACAGTGAAGAGATTGCATCGTCCTTACCTCGCTGTGGTGGGTAAAGCCATAACTTTGATATACCACAGCAGGGGGCCGGCGAAACCCGGCCCGACGAGCGTACCCAGGGGTGATCAGCCCTCGAGTGCGGCCGGCTGGATCACTTCGACCCAATAACCGTCCGGGTCTTTGATGAAGGCCAGGTGGTTCATGCGCCCGTCTTGCAGACGCTTCTGGAAGGGCACGCCCAGCGCCTCGAAACGGGCGCACGCCTCGCGCACGTCCGGCACCGATACGCAGATGTGGCCGAAGCCGCGCGGGTCGGTGTTGCCGTTGTGGTAGACGACCTCAGGGTCGTTCTCGCTGCCGTGGTTGTGGGTCAGTTCCAGTACGCCTGGGATCGACTTCATCCACTGATGGCGCGCGGCGTCATCGGCGGGGATCTGCGCCAGGTCGACCAGCGCCAGGAAGTACAGGCTGAAGGCCGCATCCGGGAAGTCGCGCTTGTCGACGACGCGAAAGCCCAGCACGCGGGTATAGAAGTCCAGCGATTTCTCGATGTCCTTGACCCGCAGCATGGTGTGGTTGAACACGAACTGGGCGGTGGCGGCGTCAGGCTGCGCGGTGACACCAGGCAGGGTTTGCAGATCATGCAGGCTCATAGGAACTCCAATAGCGAAGCTGGCAAGCGGTTGCCAGCGCAACAAACAAGCAGACCATGATACGGCAGTGAAGATTCAGCGCAAATGAAAGCGCCCTGCTCTTGAAGGAGCAGGGCGCTGGAATTAGAGGCCCGCATGTGCGGGCGCGTGATGGGGTCGCTAGTCCGTTAGCTGGTTCGATAGTGCGCGCGGCGGTGTGAAAAAAGTGTGAAGCGCTTGTTGATGTTTCATCCGCGCAGCCAACTGTCTACCGTGCTGGCGCCGTATTGCTCTTTCCAGGCCTTCAGGCCCCGGTGATTACCCCCTTTGGTTTCGATCTTTTCGCCGGTATGCGGGTTTTCGTAGACTTTCACCACGCGCGCCCGACGCTGTTGTTTGGGCGCACTCGCTTTACCCCGTGATGGCGTCTTGGGGTCGAGCAGCGCGACAATATCACGCAGGCCCTTGTCATAGGTTTTCATCAACCCAACCAGCTTCTGCTCGAATTCAATTTCCCGTTTGAGGCCGGCGTCCTTTTTTAACGCCTCCAGTTGCGCCATCTGTTCTTGAAGCGCTTTTTCGGCGGCGCGAAACTCTGCAAGTCTGGACACTGTCATCACTCCTTAACGTCTTCAGCGGCAGGGCGCAACGCAACTGTCAAGCACTTGGCGCCGGCCACGCGGTTTAAACATCAGTCCACTGACTTCGAGTGTAGTCAGCCCATGGCATTCGGCAAACAGCTAACTTTGATTAACTAATTCGGGAACTTTCTGCTGTTGCCCGTGCTGTCCACTTCGCTCATTGAATTGATCCATGCGGCGCTGTCAATTGCCGGGCGCGATGGCCTCGCTCAGCTATAACTTCACCATCATCCTCGTTTCATAAGCGACCGTGTAATGAAAACCTTGCTGTTGATCGGAATCGGTCCCGGCGACCCACGCCAGATCACCCTCGAAGCACTCGATGCCTTGCGCCGCGCCTCGGTGTTTTTCGTACTGGACAAGGGCACTGACAAAGACGCGTTGCTGCACCTGCGCAAAAACATGCTCCAACGCCACTGCCCGCAGGGCAACTACCGGCTGGTCCAAGTTGCCGACCCGCAGCGCGACGCCGATGCGCCCGACTATAAGGCCGCGGTTCATCAGTGGCATTCCCAACGGGCCAGGTTGTATGCGCGGCTGATCGATGAAGAACTGGGCAGTGACGACACCGGAGCCTTCTTGTTGTGGGGCGACCCCTGTCTGTACGACAGCACGTTGCGCATTCTCGACCTGGTGCGTGAGGCTGGCGTAGCGATGCATGTAGAAGTGATTCCCGGCATCAGCAGCCTACAGGCCCTGGCGGCCAGGCATCAGGTGCCGCTGAACCGCGTGAGCGAGCCGCTGACCGTGCTGCCGGGGCGACACCTGACAGCCCATGGGCAGCTAGACAACGTGGTAGTCATGCTCGATGGCCAATGCAGGTTTGCAGCGCTGCACGACCCGGCGCTGCACATCTACTGGGGCGCCTACCTGGGCACTGAGCACGAGGTGCTGATCGCCGGGCCGTTGCAGGCAGTCAAGGCCCGGATACTTGAAGTGCGCGAGCGTGAGCGGCTACGCAGGGGGTGGATCATGGACATCTATTTGCTGCGCAGGACTGTCTAGCTAGCCATGCGTTGGCCAACATGAAACATCTCAGGGTTTGCCGAGAATGCGGTAAACCGTGTCGCGCAGTTCATCGATGCTGAACGGTTTGCCGATCAAGTGCATGCCCTCCGGCACCACCACATTTTCCGCATAGCCGCTGGCGAACAAGATCGGCAGCGAAGGGCGCACTGCCCGTGCTTCGCCAGCCAGTTGGTCGCCGCGCATGTCAGGCAGGCCCACGTCGGTTACCATCAGGGCCAGGTGCTGCTCGGGATCGTTGAGAATCCTGAGCGCAGCAGCGGCGTTCTCCGCTTCGATGGTGGCGTAGCCCAAGTCGTCGAGCACTTCGACCATCAGCATCCGTACGATGTCGTCGTCTTCGACTACTAGAAGGTGCATGGGTTGATTTCCTGTTATTGAAGGCATGTCCCTATCTGTGCGCCAGACAGAGAAAGAAGTTCCCGAGGATACCGATTGTGCAATCTCGATGGAACGATTCGCATGGCACACCTTCAAATACTGGCTAAATGCCCTGCCGGTACTGTGCGCAGCCGGTTAGACTCGGCGGTTGACCGCTGAGTACAGCGGTAGATAACAACAAGGCGGTGGCCGCCACTCTTTTTCAATGGACTTTTCGCGCGGGCGTTTTCGAATGATTCAAGCAGCCTCAATGGACCAGCAGAGCTTTCGCAAGCTGTTGAGCCGCAACATTGGCCTTCCCTTGGGGGTAGGCCTGCTCGGCGCCGTGGCGTTCGTCGCGGTCATCAATTACTTGCTGTCAGCCATGCAATGGGTCGAGCACACCGACCGGGTAATCGGCAACGCCAACGAAACGGTGAAGCTGTCGATCGACATGGAAACCGGCATGCGCGGTTTTCTCATTACCGGCGACGAGCGCTTTCTCGATCCCTACGAGGTGGCCAAGCCACGTATCCTGGCAAGCCTGAAAAGCCTGCGCGAAATGGTCGAAGACAACCCGCAGCAGCTCGACCGCATCGACCGCCTGGTCGCCCTGCAAGGCGCCTGGAACGATTTCGGCAGCGAGATGATCGAGCAGCGACGCAACGGCGGCGATTACCGTCAGTCCGTCATCAATGGTCGCGGCAAGCGCATCACCGACGAAATTCGCAAAGAGTTCGACGACCTGATCGGCAGCGAACAGCAACTGCGCATGGCCCGAAATGAAAAGGTCAGTTCGGTCACCGTCACCGCCATCAGTGTATTCGTGCTGTTCATCGTCGGCCTCAGCGCCATGCTGGCGTACCTGGGCCGCCGCGATCTCCTGGCGCTCTCTGACAGCTACACGGCCAACCTGCAGGCGCAACAGCGCTCGGCCGAGCGTCTCGAGCACCAGGCCTGGCTGCGCAATGGCCAGACCCGCCTGGCCGAACAGGTGCTGGGACAACTGACCCTGACCATGCTCGGCGACAAGATCCTGCGCTTCTTCGCCGGCTACTTGGGCAGCGTGGTCGGCGCCTTGTACGTGCGTGACGACCACGGGCGCCTGGTCCGCGTGGCCAGCTACGGCCTGGACGCGGCCGAGCAGGCGCGCACCCAAGTGCTCGGCGAGCACGACGGCCTGCTGGCGCAAGTGGTGCGGGAAAACCGCCTGCTGCGTCTGGATGACCTGCCTCAGGACTATTACCACCTCAGCTCCGGGCTCGGCAGCGGGCTGCCGCGCAGCGCTCTGTTGATGCCGACCAGCGACGATGGACAGATCAACGGCGTGATCGAGCTGGGCTTCCTGCGCCCCTTGCAGGAGCGCGACGACGAGCTCATGCAGCGCATTGGCGAAAACCTCGGTATCTCGGTAGAGAGTGCGCGCAATCGCCAGCGCCTGCAGGAAGTACTGGCCGAAACCCAGCAACTCAATGAAGAGTTGCAGGTCCAGCAGGAAGAACTCAAGACCGCCAACGAAGAGCTCGAAGAGCAATCGCGGGTGCTCAAGGAATCCCAGGCGCACCTGGAAACCCAACAGGCCGAACTTGAGCAGACCAACGAGCAGCTGTCGGAGCGCACCGACGCCCTGAACCGCAAGAACGACGAGCTCAGCCAGGCCCAGCAAGAGTTGCAGGCGCGTGCCGATGACTTGCAGCGCTCGAGCAAATACAAGTCCGAATTCCTCGCCAACATGTCCCACGAGCTGCGCACGCCGCTCAACAGCTCGCTGATCCTGGCCAAGCTGCTGGCCGAGAATGGCGAAGGCAACCTCAGCGCCGAGCAGGTCAAGTTTGCCGAGTCGATCTACTCAGCCGGCAACGACTTGCTGAACCTGATCAACGATATTCTCGACATCGCCAAGGTCGAGGCCGGCAAGCTCGAGGTGCGTCCGGAAACCACCCAGCTGGCGCGTCTGGTGGAGGGCCTGCGTGGGATGTTCCTGCCACTGGCCGAGCAGAAGGGCCTGGGCTTCGAGGTCAGCGTCGCGCCCACGGTGCCGGCCACCTTGTTCACTGACCGTCAGCGCCTGGAGCAGATCCTCAAGAACCTGTTGTCCAACGCCTTCAAGTTCACCGAACACGGCAAGGTCAGCCTGGACATCGGTTACCAGGCCGACAGCGGCATCATTTTTTCGGTGCGCGACAGCGGCATCGGCATCGCCGCCGACCAGCAACAGGCGATCTTCGGCGCCTTCCACCAGGTCGATGGCACCAGCAACCGCCGCTATGGCGGCACCGGCCTGGGCCTGTCGATCTCGCGCGACCTGGCGCTCCTGCTGGGGGGGCAGATCACCGTGCAGAGCACCCCAGGCCAGGGCAGTGTGTTCAGCCTGACCTTGCCTGAGCGCTACGAGTCGCAGGATCAGGATATCGAGCCTGTAAGCTTGCGCCCTGCGGTCGACAGCTTGCCTGCGCCGCGCGTGCCTGCCTTGCCAGCGACGAGCAAGAGCCCTGGGCCAACCTTTGCCGATGACCGTGAGCGTGCCCCATTCGACAATCGTTGCATCCTGGTGATCGAAGACGAGCCCAACTTCGCTCGCATCCTCTTCGACCTGGCCCACGAGCTGGGCTACAACTGCCTGGTCGCCCATGGCGCCGACGAAGGCTTCGAGCTGGCCGCGCAATACCTGCCTGACGCGATTCTGCTGGACATGCGCTTGCCCGATCACTCCGGCCTGACTGTATTGCAGCGCCTCAAAGAGCAGGCCAGCACCCGGCACATCCCGGTGCACATCATTTCGGTGGAAGACCGGGTCGAGGCGGCCATGCACATGGGCGCGGTGGGTTATGCGGTGAAACCGACCAGCCGCGAACAGCTCAAGGAAGTCTTCGCTCGCCTGGAATCCAAGCTGACCCAGAAACTCAAGCACATCCTGCTGGTCGAGGACGATGACCTGCAGCGTGAGAGCATTGCGCGCCTGATCGGCGACGACGACATCGAGATCACCGCCGTGGCCCTGGCCCAGGATGCCCTGGCGCTGCTGCGCGAGAACATCTACGACTGCATGATCATCGACCTCAAGTTGCCGGACATGCTCGGCAACGAGCTGCTCAAGCGCATGACCGCCGAGGACATCCGCGCCTTCCCGCCGGTGATCGTCTACACCGGGCGCAACCTCACCCGCGAGGAAGAAACCGACCTGCTCAAGTATTCGCGTTCGATCATCATCAAGGGCGCGCGCTCGCCAGAGCGTCTGCTCGACGAAGTGACACTGTTCCTGCACAAGGTCGAATCGCAGTTGTCCCATGAACGTCAGCGCATGCTCAAGACCGCACGCAGCCGCGACAAGGTGTTCGAGGGGCGCAAGATCCTGCTGGTGGATGACGATGTGCGCAACATCTTCGCCCTGACCAGTGCCCTGGAGCACAAGGGCGCCATCGTCGAGATCGGCCGCAACGGCCGCGAGGCCATCGAGCGTCTGGAGCAGCATGAAGATATCGACCTGGTGTTGATGGACGTGATGATGCCGGAGATGGACGGTTTCGAAGCGACCCGCCTGATCCGTCAGCAGCCGCGCTGGCGCAAGCTGCCGATCATTGCCGTCACCGCCAAGGCGATGAAAGACGACCAGCACCGCTGCCTGCAAGCGGGCGCCAATGATTACCTGGCCAAACCGATCGACCTGGACCGCTTGTTCTCGTTGATCCGCGTCTGGCTGCCGCAACTGGAGCGAATTTGATTAGCGAGCGCAACACCGACATCGAGATCCGGCTGCTGATCGAGGCGATCTACCTCAAGTACAGCTACGATTTCCGCAACTACTCCGGCGCTTCGATCAAGCGCCGGATACTTCATGCCCTGCGACAGTTCGACTGCCAGACCGTTTCGGCCTTGCAGGAGCGGGTATTGCATGACCCTGGCATGTTCATGCAACTGCTGCAGTACCTGACGATTCCGGTGAGCGAGATGTTTCGCGACCCCAGCCACTTCCTGGCGCTGCGTCGAGAGGTGGTGCCGCTGCTGCGCACCTGGCCGTCGATCAAGGTGTGGATCGCCGGTTGCAGCACTGGGGAGGAGGTGTATTCGATGGCCATCCTGCTGCGTGAAGAAGGCCTGCTCGAGCGCGCCATCATCTATGCGACCGACATCAACCCGCATTCGCTGGACCGTGCCAAGCAAGGCATCTATACCCTGCAGAGCATGCGTGGGTACGAGGAAAACTATCGCCTGGCCGGTGGCCGTCGTGATTTCTCCGATTACTACACCGCCGCCTATGGCAACGCCATCATGGACAGCAGCCTGCGTGAGAACGTGACGTTCGCCGACCACAGCCTGGCCACCGACAGCGTGTTCTCCGAGACGCAGCTGATCTCGTGCCGCAACGTGCTGATCTACTTCAACAAGGAGCTGCAGGACCGGGCCTTCGGGCTGTTTCATGAGTCCTTGTGCCACCGCGGTTTCCTGGTCCTGGGCAGCAAGGAATCGGTGGACTTTTCAGCATACAGCGAGCGTTTCCAGCCGCTGGTCAAGCCTGAACGGATCTTTCGTAAATCATGAACGGTATCCAGGCGGTGGTCATTGGCGCCTCGGCAGGCGGCGTCACGGCGCTGTTCACCGTGCTCGGCGCGCTGCCAGCGAACTTCGGCATTCCGGTGCTGTGCGTGCTGCACCTGCCTGACGATCGCCACAGCCAGTTGGCCGAAGTGCTGCAGCGCCGCGTGCGGCGCCCGGTGCGCCAGGCCTGTGACAAGGAACCGATTGCCGCTGGACAGATCTATGTAGCCGGGCCGGGCTACCACCTGTCGGTCGAAGCGGACTTCAGCCTGTCACTGAGCCAGGAGGAGCCGGTGCATTTTTCCCGCCCAGCCATCGATTTTCTGTTCACCTCGGCGGCCGATGCCTATGGCCGCGCATTGCTCGGCGTACTGCTCACCGGTGCCAACGAAGACGGCGCCCAAGGGCTTGCCTACATCAAGAACAGCGGCGGCCGGACTGTGGTCCAGGACCCCCGCGACGCACAGGTGGCGCTGATGCCGGAGGCCGCGTTGGCCCTGCACCAGCCTGACCTTATCCTTTCTCTTAGCGGTATCGGGCAGTTGCTCGCTACCCTGGAATCCAGCGAATGCTAAGCCATACCACCGCCAAACTGCTGATCGTCGACGACCTGCCGGAAAACCTGCTGGCGCTCGACGCGCTGATACAAGGCGATGACCGTGAAGTGCATCAGGCCCAGTCGGCCGAAGCGGCGTTGTCGCTGCTGCTCGAGCATGAGTTCGCGTTGGCCATCCTCGACGTGCAGATGCCTGGGATGAATGGCTTCGAGCTGGCCGAGCTGATGCGCGGCACGGAGAAGACGCGTCATATCCCGATCGTCTTCGTCACCGCTGCCGGGCGAGAAATGAACTACGCATTCAAAGGCTATGAAAGTGGTGCGGTGGACTTCCTGTACAAGCCGCTCGACACCTTGGCGGTCAAGAGCAAGGTGTCGGTGTTCGTCGACCTGTACCGTCAGCGCAAGGTCCTCGACCGGCAATTGCAGGCGCTCGAACGCAGCCGCCAGGAGCAGGAGCTGCTGCTGGGGCAGTTGCAGCTGGCACGCGGCGAGCTGGAGCACGCGGTGCGCATGCGCGATGACTTCATGTCGATCGTCTCCCATGAGGTGCGCACACCGCTCAACGGGCTGATCCTGGAAACCCAGTTGCGCAAGATGCACCTGTCGCGCGGCAACCTCGAGGCGTTCAGTGCCGACAAGCTGCAGGCCATGGTCGAGCGCGACGAGCGGCAGATCAACAGCCTGATCCGCCTGATCGAAGACATGCTCGATGTCTCGCGCATCCGCACCGGTAAACTGTCGTTGCGGCCCAAGGTCTTCGATCTCAGTCAGCTGGTGCGCGGCCTGGTGGAAAACTTCAGCGCGCAGGCGGCGACATTGGACACCTGTATCGAGCTGCAACGCTGCGAAACACTCCAGGGCCTGTGGGATGAATTCCGGATTGAACAAGTACTGGCCAACCTGCTGTCCAATGCATTGCGTTACGGTGAACACAAGCCCGTGCATGTCAGGGTCTTCGGCCAGGACGGCATGGCGTGGGTACAGGTGCAAGACCATGGGATCGGAATCAGTGCCAGCAACCAGCAGCGCATCTTCCAGCAGTTCGAACGGGTCGCTACCCAGCAGAGCAGTGCCGGGCTTGGGCTGGGTCTGTATATTTCCGAGCAGATCGTGCAAGCGCACGGCGGGCGGATTCACGTCGAGAGCGAAGTGGGGCAGGGCTCGACCTTCAGCCTGCTGTTGCCCTTGGCAGGCGTCACCGAACAAAACGACCAGCTGCGGGCAACCTCCGTCTAAGGCTGGGGTCAGATGGCCAACTGTATGAATTTCAAGGCGTTAACATGAGTGAAGATGCACAAGATGTGGTGTTGGTGGTCGAGGATGAACCGGCGATCCGGATGATCCTGCGCGATTACCTGGCGGGTGAGGGCTACCATGTATTGGTGGCAGAAGACGGTGAGCAGGCCTTCGCCATCCTGGCGAGCAAACCGCACCTGGACTTGATGGTGACCGATTTTCGCCTGCCCGGCGGCATTTCCGGGGTGGAAATCGCCGAGCCTGCGGTGAAGCTGCGTCCGGATCTGAAGGTGATCTTCATCAGCGGCTACCCGGCGGAGATCCTTGAGTCCGGTAGCCCGATCGCGCGCAAGGCGCCGATCCTGGCCAAGCCGTTCGATCTCGACACCCTGCACGAGCAGATCCAGACCCTGCTGCGCTGAAGCGCAAGCAGGGCTGGAGCTGGCTGATCAGTAGCTGAAGAAGCCGCGCCCGCTCTTGCGTCCCAGCCAGCCGGCGTCGACCATTTCCTTGAGCAGCGGGGCAGGGCGGTACTTGCTGTCGTCGAAGCCTTGATGAAACGCCTGCATGATCGCCAGCAAGGTGTCCAGGCCAATCAGGTCGGCCAAGGCCAGCGGCCCGATCGGTTGATTGCAGCCCAGGCGCATGCCGGTGTCGATGTCCTGCGCACTGGCCAGACCTTCCTGCAGCACGAAAATCGCTTCGTTGATCATCGGTACCAGAATTCGGTTAACCACGAACCCTGGCCGGTTGCCTGCGCTGATCGGGGTCTTGCCGAGCTTCTCGGTCAGCAGCAAGGCCTGGGCATAGGTGCTGTCGCAGGTCTGCAAGCCGCGGATGATCTCGACCAGCGCCATCATCGGCACCGGATTGAAGAAATGCACGCCAATGAAGCGCTGTGGCTGCTCGATGGCCGCTGCCAACTGCGTTACCGACAACGATGAGGTATTGGTGGCGATGATGCATTCGGCGCTGACGTTGGCAGCCACTTGCTGCAGGATGCGCTGCTTGAGTGCCAGGTTTTCGCTGGCCGCCTCGATCACCAACTGGGCACTGTGCAGTTGTGCGTAGTCGGTGCTGGTGCGGATCCGGGTCTTCGCGGCAGTGGCGCGCTCGGCGTCCAGTGTCCCTTTGCCGACCTGGCGCTCGAGGTTCTTGCCCAGGGTCGCCAGGCCGCGCTCCAAGGCAGCCTCACTGACGTCGACCATCAGCACCTGGTAGCCCGCTACCGCGCACACCTGGGCAATGCCGTTGCCCATGGTACCCGCGCCGATGATCGCGATGTGTTCGATGCTCATGCTTCAGTCCTCAGACCCGCTCGAAGATCACGGCAATGCCCTGGCCGCCGCCGATGCACATGGTGGCCAGCGCGTAGCGGCCCTGGACGCGTTGCAGTTCATGAATGGCCTTGGTGGCGATGATCGCGCCAGTGGCACCTACCGGATGGCCCAGCGAAATGCCCGAGCCGTTCGGGTTGACCTTTTCTGGGTCGAAGCCGAGCTCGCGGGCCACGGCGCATGCCTGCGCCGCGAACGCTTCATTGGACTCGATCACGTCCAGGTCGCTGACCTTCAGCCCTGCCTTGTCGAGGGCCTTGCGGCTCGCCGGAATCGGGCCCAGGCCCATCAGCGCCGGTTCAACCCCGGCATGCGCATAGGCCACCAGCCGCGCCAGGGGCTTGAGGCCCAGCCGTTGCACGGCCTCGCCGCTGGCCAGCACCAGCCCGGCAGCACCGTCGTTGATGCCGCTGGCATTGCCGGCAGTGACAGTGCCGTCTTTCTTGAACACTGTCTTCATGCCTGCCAACTGCTCGGCGGTCACATCGCCGCGCACGTGCTCGTCCACGGCGAAGTGCACGGTGCCTTTACGGGTCTTGAGTTCCAGCGGCACGATCTGGCTGTCGAAACGGCCTTCGGCCTGGGCGCGAGCGGCACGGCGCTGGCTGGTCAGCGCCAGCTCGTCTTGCATCTGGCGGCTGATGCCTTGGCTGGCCGCGACGTTTTCGGCGGTGATGCCCATGTGGAAGTGCTCGAAGGGGTCTTGCAACACGCCGACGGTGTAGTCGATGCCTTGCAGATCACCCATGCGCGCCCCCCAACGTGCCTGCGGCAGCAGGTACGGGCCGCGGCTCATGGATTCGGCACCGGCGGCGAGCGCCACCTCGGCATCACCCAGCAGCAGGCACTGCGCGGCAGAAACGATGGCTTGCAGGCCGGAGCCGCACAGGCGGTTGACGTTGAAGGCCGGGGTTTCCTTGGGGATGCCGGCATTCATCGCGGCCACACGCGACAGGTAAGCATCGCGTGGTTCAGTGGGAATCACGTTGGCCATCACCACGTGGCCGATCTGCTCGGCGGCCACGCCCGATCGCTCGATGGCGGCGCGCGTCGCGGCCGTGGCGAGGTCTGCCAGAGGCAGATCCTTGAGTGAACCGCCAAAACCACCGATGGCGGTTCGTACGGCACTGACGATGTAGATTTCTGCGCGGCTCATGAGGGCTCCAGAGACGAAGGCGTGGCGGGGACCGGGCCGGCTCTGCGAGAATGCCCGGCGATCCGGATGTGGGCTTGAGTCTAGGCAAACCCGTCAAGCCAGCCTATGCCGGATCTGTTCAGTCAACCTGGCGTTTTTTGCCACTCAGCATAGACAGAAGCCTGCCATGCGCGATAGCGATTCGGTCGCGGTGTATTTTCTCGATGCCATGCTGCATGCGCTGCGCGAGCAGCCTGAAGCGCGCGACGCCCGTTTGCGCGGCGTCGGCATAGACCCGGCCCTGCTCGGACAGGCCCAGGCGCGGGTGCCGGCCAAGGCCTTCGCGCGCCTGTGGCTGGACATGATCTCGGCGTTGGACGATGAGTTCTTTCACCTGGACAGCCATGGCATGCCACTGGGCAGCTTTGCCTTGATCTGCCGCGGCTTGATCCACGAGCCGAACCTGGAGAAAGCGCTGCGCCAGTGCCTGAGCAGTTTTGCCCTGTTCCTGCGCGATTTACGCGGCACCTTGACGCTGCGCGGCTCACGCGCGGTGATCAGCGTGCAGTCGGCGATTGCCGACCCGCTGCAGCGGGTGTATGCCGAGGAAACCTACCTGATTCTGGTGATCGGACTGCTGTGCTGGCTGGCCGGGCAGCGTGTCGTCATCCACCGCACCGAGCTGGCAGTGGCCCGCCCGGCCCAGGACGACGACGCCTTGCTCTGGGGCCCGGACCTGCGATTGGGCAGCGGGCGTACCGAAGTCGAACTCGACAGCGCCTGGCTGCGCCTGCCGGTGGTTCAGGACGTGGCAGGGCTCAGGACCTTCCTGCGCAGCGCGCCCCAAGGGTTGGTGATCCGCGTTCGCAACCCGCTTGGGCGCGCTGCCCAAATCTACCGACAGCTGCGGGCTTGCCCCCATGGGCATTGGCCAACCCTGTCGGCGCTTGCCCAGCAGCAGGGCATCAGCACCAGCACGTTGCGGCGGCAGCTCGAGCGCGAAGGGCGTTCGTACCAGCAGATCAAGGATGAGGTGCGCCGCGCGCAAGCCTTCGAGCACCTGCGTGAAGGGTGCCTGAGCATTGCTGAAATCGCCACCCAGGCCGGGTTCCAGGAGCCCAGTGCCTTTCACCGGGCGTTCAAGAAGTGGACCGGGCAGAGTCCTGGAACCTACCGTGCCCGGCTGATCAACCTTGAGACCCGGTAACCGGTTGCTTCAATCCGCAAGCTCGGCGGCCAAGGCCTTGACCCGTTGCAGATCACCCTTGGCCACCTTGCTCACACGTGTCCCGTATTCGGCATCGGCCTTGTAGAGGAACGAGAGCATGATGTGCTTGCTTTGGTCATCGGCAACTGCCAGTGACTGACCGAAGCTGTTGACCAGGTCGCGCTGCTCGTCTTTCGAGTAAGCGCGATACAGGTCGCCTGCCTGCTTGAAATCCTGCGTGCGGGTGATGACACGTTGCTCGGTAGTGCCTGCCAGGGGCAGCTGGCTGTAGCGAGCGCTGTCGGTGGTGCCCCGCGGTTGCAGGCGGCTTGGCTGGTAGTTGACCATGTCGCGGCTGCGGTTGGGGTTGAGCGCCCCGTCCTGATTGCCGTTGTTGACAGCCGCCCGTGGCTGGTTGATCGGCAGGTTGGCCGCGTTGGCACCGACCCGATACATCTGGGTGTCGGCATAGGCGAACAGCCGACCTTGCAGCAGGCGGTCCTCGGAAGGCTCGATACCCTTGATCAGGTTGGAGGGCGCCAGCGCGACTTGCTCGACCTCCTGGAAGACATTGCCGACATTGCGCGTGAGCACCATCTGCCCGACCCGGCGCTCCGGCACATCCGGCCACACCTTGGTGGCATCCAGTGGGTCGAAGTCGAAGGCAGGCAGTTGCTCAGGGCGCAGGGTCTGGATGTACAGGTCCCACTTGGGGAAGTCGCCGCGCTCGATGGCCGTGACCAGGTCCTCGGTCATGTGGCTGAAGGTTTTACCTTGGATACGCTCGACCGCCTTGGGGTCGAGGTTTTCCCGGCCTTGCAGGCTTTTCCAGCGGAATTTGACGTAGGTCGCGTCGCCCTTGGCATTGATGAACTTGTAGGCATGCACGCTGTTGCCGTCCATGTGCCGATAGCTCTTGGGGGTGCCTTCGTTGGAGTACAGCAACGTCAGCGTGCGCGTGGCTTCGGGCATGTGCGAGAACAGGTCGAAGCGCCGTGCGTCATTGCCCAGGTTGGTGCGCGGGTCAGGCTTGAACGCGTGGACCATGTCAGGGAACTTGATGGCATCGCGAATGAAGAAGGTCGGGAAGTTATTGCCGACCAGGTCCCAGTTTCCCGTGGTGGTGTAGAAGCGCGTGGCAAAGCCTCGTGGATCACGCAGCGTCTCCGGCGAATGCAGGCCATGCACCACCGAGGAGAAACGTACGAAGACCGGGGTTTTTTCCCCAGGCGTGAACAGCGGCGCGACGGTCAGTGAGGACAAGTCTGCAGAGGCTGTGAACTCGCCATGTGCGCCGGTACCGCGTGCATGCACCACGCGTTCGGGCACGCGTTCACGGTCAAAACGCTGCAGCTTCTGGATCAATTGCACGTCTTGCAGCAACACCGGCCCCGTTGCACCGGCAGTCTGGGAATGCTGGTTGTCGCCAACGGCAGCACCGTTGTCGCGGGTCAGCGGTGAGGCGAACAACGCAGGGCTGGCGAGGACAGCTGTACACAGTATCGTCAGCGCTGCTTGGCGTGGGCGGATCGAGAGCATGGCGATGGCACTCATCTCGGGGAAGGAGTGCCGATGCTAGTCAGCTTGGGCGGATACCACAGTCAGGAGAGTCGGCGCCTGGTGTACGACTTTTCCTTGCGGTGCGGTCCGACGCGCAGCGTGGCGCACTGAATGGCCCGCTCAGAGATTGCAATCGTTCAGCGCCAGGCTCTGGCGCAACTGCTCGACCAGCGCCACCCGCAGCGTTTCCGGAGCCGTCACTCGGATCGACCCGGCCTGGGACAGCAGCCAGCTCATCAATGCCCGGCTGTCTTCGACCGTGGCCGCCAGCAGTGCGCCGCTGTCGGCGTAGGGTGCCAGCTGCTGGTTGTCGGCCAGCGGCTGGCGTTGCAGTTGGCGCGCAAGACCATCGTCGACCCACGCCTGCAGCTCGATCGCAGGCGACGGCGTGAGGGTATCGGGCTGCAGTTGCTGCGCCTTGTCCAGGCTTAGCCCCGGCTGCCAGTACCAGCCATACGGCGTGCCTTTGTTGTTGCAGCGCAACGTGAACAGACTTGCCAGCTCGACCAGGTCGCGCTCTACCGTGCGCTTGCTGGTGGCATGCCCCAGCTTGGCCAGCGCGGCGCGCAGTTGGGTCGAGCTCATGCCTGGATGGCGATCGGGCAAGAGTTTGAGCAGCTGCCACTGGCGAGCAATGGTATGGCGGGTCGGATGGCTGGGCACTGGGCTTCGTCCTTGAAACCAGGCACAAGCGACGTGCGAGGTGATGGCAATTGGCTACTGTCGTAGCATACTCCAACCCTCGATCGGATCCAAGTTTCCCGAGCGCATCAGCAAGCGCTAACCGATGGCGTGCTCCAGACACTGTTGCAACGCTTCGATAAATACGTTTTCAGCGCGGCTAAAGCGCTGCTCCTTGTTCCACAACAGGTGGATATCGACGTCAGCAATGCCTTCACGAGGCGGCAGTTTCCACAGCAGCCCCGCTGCCACATCCGGCGCGACCACGTGTTCAGGCAGGCAACCGATGCCGAACCCGGCGATCACCAGCCGCCGTACTTCTTCCAGGCTGGGTGAGGAAGCCACGATGCGCCCGGAAAAACCTTGTTGGTCACGGAAAATGGTCAGCGGTGACAACATGCCGCCGATCTGGTCGCTGGTGAAGCTGACGAAGTTTTCCCGTTGCAGATCGCCCTCGGCCTGACCGAACAGAGCGTGATGCTTGCCGCAGAAAAACGCATAGCGCTGGCGCAGAAACAGCCGTTGTTCCAGTCGCGGCTGGGCCCGGCGGTTCAGGCTCAGGCCTGCGGTCGCGGTTTTTTCCTGCAAGGCGGCGACGATGTCGGAGCTGCGCATCACGTCGATCTCAAGATCGACCCGCGGGTGTTGCCGGTGAAAATCGGCAAGAAAGTCATCGAAACGCTCGCTGACGATGCGGCTGATCATCAACAGCCGGACCTTGCCCACCACTTCATCGGCCGGATGTTCCAGCAGGCCGCCAATTTGCGACATCTGCCCATACACCTCACCCGCCAACCGAAACAGCTGCTCGCCCATGTCGGTGAGCACGAAGCGGGGGCCGCGTCGGGCGATGAGTTGGCGGCCGAGTTGTTCCTCCAGGCGTTTGAGCGCCTGGCTCACTGCCGGTTGGGTCAAATGCAGGCGGGCGGCGGCGCGGCTGATCGACAGCTCCTGGCCAATGACGCGAAAGGTGCGCAGCAGGTTCCAGTCCAGGCGATCGTTGAGCAAGCGGTCGGACATGATCGACTCGATAATAAGCAAGGCTAATAGTGCGAATAATAAATAGAAAATTGACTAATCATAGCCCTCGGTCGAAAAATCACCCCCTAGGCACCCCCAGAGTGCCACCGTGATCTTCAACTCCTGCCAGAACAACAAGCAAAGGAGCTACCATGAAGCCGCTCGCTTCGCCCCAGTCTCAGCCGCGTCGTGCCGCTGCTGCCGCCTTCATCGGCACCATGATCGAATGGTACGACTTCTATATCTACGCTACCGCCGCCGCCTTGGTGTTCGGCGCGTTGTTCTTCCCGTCCGACAACAGCCTGTTCAGCACCATGGCCGCCTTCGGCACCTTCGCCGTGGGCTTCTTCGCCCGGCCGTTGGGTGGCATCATCTTCGGCCACATGGGTGATCGCATCGGCCGCAAGAAGTCGTTGGTGATCACGCTGTTGATGATGGGTATCGTCACGGTCTGCATCGGCCTGCTGCCGACCTATGCGCAGATCGGCGCAGCGGCGCCGGTGCTGCTGATCCTCCTGCGGGTGGTCCAGGGCATTGCGGTGGGCGGTGAGTGGGGCGGGGCGGTGCTGATGGCCGGCGAGCATGCGCCCAAGGGACGGCGTAATTTCTTCGCCTCGTTCGCGCAATTGGGCAGCCCGGCTGGTTTGATTCTGTCGCTGTTGGCCTTTGGCGCGGTCACCCGCCTGCCCGAAGAGGCATTGATGAGCTGGGGCTGGCGCGTGCCGTTTCTGGCCAGCGCGTTGCTGCTGCTGGTGGGCCTGGCGATTCGCCTGGGGGTCAACGAGTCGCCGGAGTTCATCGCCAGCCGCGAGCAGGCGGCCAAGGCCCAGCGCAAGGAGCAAGCGCCAGTGATGGAGGTGCTGCGCAGCGCCTGGCGCCCGCTGTTGCTGTGCATCGGCGCCAACACCCTGGGTATCGCCGGAGTCTATTTCACCAACACCTTCATGATCAGCTACACCACGCAGCAGTTGCAGCTCGAGCGCTCGCTGATCCTTGAGTGCCTGTTCTTCGTGGCGATCATCCAGTTCTGCGTGCAGCCACTGGCCGCATGGCTGTCGGAGAAGCTCGGTGCCACGCGCTTCCTGGCCCTGGTCGCGCTGCTGGCAATGGCTTCGCCCTATCCGATGTTCGTGCTGGTCAGCACCGGCGAAGGTCCGTTGATCGTGCTCGGCATCGCCTTGGCTGCGGCCTGCATGGCAGCGTTCTATGCGGTGATCGCCGGCTACGTGAGTGGCATGTTCGAGACACGGGTCAGGTACACCGCGATATCCCTGGCCTACCAGGTCTGTGGCGCCATCGCCGGCGGCCTGACACCGCTGATCGGCACCTGGCTTGCACACACCTTCACCGGTCAGTGGTGGCCCATGGCCGTGTTCTACAGCGTGATCGCCATGACCTCGCTGCTCTGCGTGCTCGCCCTGGCGCGCCAGTATGCCCACAGCCAGCGCCTGGAAATGGCGCGATGATTTCTCAGCTTCTGGAGTATCCACACATGTTGAAGAGCAATGGTGATCGTCTGTGGGCGAGCCTGATGGCAATGGCCGAAATCGGCGCCACCGCCCGCGGTGGCAGTTGCCGACTGGCCCTGAGCGATGAGGACAAGGCCGGGCGCGAACTGTTCAGCCACTGGTGCCGCGAGGCCGGCCTGACGCTGAGCGTGGATGCCATTGGCAACCTGTTCGCCCGCCGCCCAGGGACCGATGCGCAAGCGGCGCCGGTGATGATCGGCAGCCACCTCGACACCCAGCCCGAGGGCGGTCGTTTCGATGGCGTCTATGGGGTGCTGGCCGGTCTTGAGGTGGTGCGCCGCCTCAATGAGCTGGATATCCGTACCCGCAAGCCGCTGGAACTCGCAGTCTGGACCAACGAGGAGGGCGCACGCTTTACCCCCGCGATGTTCGGCTCGGCGGTGTTCACCGGTAGCCTGGGCCTGGATCAGGCCTTGGCGATCCGTGACGCGGCTGGCCTAAGCGTCGCCGATGAACTCAAGCGCACCGGCTTTGCCGGGCAACGCCCGCTGGGCGGCGCGGTCGATGCGTATTTGGAGGCGCATATCGAGCAGGGGCCAATCCTTGAAGACAACGCCAAGGCCATTGGCGTAGTCAGTGGCGGCCAGGCCATCCGCTGGCTGGATGTGACGGTCGAAGGCATGGCCGCCCACGCCGGCACCACGCCGATGCCGCTGCGCAAGGACGCCCTGTATGGCGCTGCGCGGATGATCCAGGCCGTTGAGCAACTGGCGGCGGACTTTGCCCCACAAGGCCTGACCACCGTCGGTGAGCTGAGCATCGCCAAGTCGTCGCGCAACACCATTCCAGGGGTACTGCGGTTTACCGTGGACCTGCGCCACCACCGCGATGACGCCATCGAGGCCATGGAGCGCGACCTGGGTCTGAAGCTCCAGGCTATCGCCAAGCAGCGCGGCCTGCAGGTGCGCATCGAACGTCACTGGGTGAGCCCGGCGACGCCGTTCGATGCCGACTGCGTAGCGGCCGTGCAGCAGGCCGTGGACGGGCTCGGCTATGCCCAGCAATCCATCGTCAGCGGCGCCGGCCACGACGCCATCCTGCTGGCCCGTTATTGCCCGACCGCCATGGTGTTCATCCCGTGCGTAGGCGGGCTGAGCCACAACGAAGCCGAAGACGTACTGCCCGAGGATGCCCGCCAGGGTGTCGATGTCTTGCTTAACGCGGTGCTGGCCCGCGCCGGCCACGTCGCACGAGGAGAAGCCTGATGCGTTGCTATTTCCATCCCGAACAGTTGCTGCATCATCCGCGCAGCTACTACTCGCGCGGCGCCATGCGCACCCCGCAAGAGGTCCCAGAGCGTGCCCAGCAGCTGCTGCAAGCGGCGCAACGGCTTGGCATGGATATCCGCCAGCCGGGCGATGCCGGTCTGGCGCCGCTCAAGGCGGTGCATGGCGAGGCCTACCTGGCGTTTCTCGAACAGGCGCACACACGCTGGAAAGCAGTACCCGAAGACTGGGGCGACGAGGTCATGTCGAACATCTTCGTGCGTGAGCCCAACGCGCTGCGCGGCATCCTCGCCCAGGCCGCGCGCTACCTGGCCGATGGCAGCTGCCCCGTCGGTGAGCACACCTGGCGGTCGGCCTACTGGTCGGCGCAGAGCGCGCAGGCCGCCGCCCAGGCCGTGATCGATGGGGCGCCAGCGGCCTATGCGCTGAGTCGCCCGCCGGGCCATCATGCGCGCGTCGAGGCGGCCGGCGGCTTTTGTTACCTGAACAACGCCGCCGTTGCAGCGCAGGCCCTGCGCAGCCGCTACGGCCGGGTGGCGATCCTCGACACCGACATGCACCACGGCCAGGGCATCCAGGAGATCTTCTACGAACGCAACGACGTGCTGTACGTTTCGACCCATGGTGATCCGACCAATTTCTACCCCGCCGTAGCGGGGTTCGAAGACGAGCGCGGCAGCGGCGCCGGTGCAGGGTACAACCTCAACCTGCCGATGGCCCATGGCGCCAGTGAGGCGGACTTCATGGCCAAGCTGGAGGTGGCCTTGGCTGCCGTGAAGAACTTCGGCGCCGACGCGTTGGTGCTGTCGTTGGGCTTCGATATCTACGAGCTCGATCCGCAAAGCAAGGTGGCGGTGACCACCGCAGGCTTCGCCGCCTTGGGCGAGCGGATCCGGGCGCTGCGCTTGCCGTGTGTCATCGTGCAGGAGGGTGGGTATCACCTGGAGAGCTTGCAGGACAATGCACGGGCGTTTTTTGCGGACCTGGGGGACTGGCGCTAGGGTCGATGGCAGGTGCGGTAAGGCTAGCGCCTCGTTGTCCTGGCTGGCCACGGTCTGGCCACGGTCTGGCCACGGTTTCAGCGTCGCACATGCTTGACCAGCACCTTCTCCAACAATTCCCACATCGCCGGATCGGTACTGAATGCCACGTTGAAGCGCATCCAGCCGGTGGCCTTGGCATCGACCATGAACAACTGCCCGGGGCCGAGCATGATGCCTTGCTCCAGCGCGTCGTCCAGCAACGCTGCGCTGTCCGGAATCGCCGGGTGGCGGGTCCAGATGTACATGCCTTCGTCGGACTCGATGAACAGCTCGAAGCCCAGCCGATGCAAGTGTCGGCCGACCTGCTGATGGGCTTCGGCCAGGCGCTGGCGCAGGCGTTTGAGGTGTTTGCGCCAGCGACCATCGATGATCGCGGCGTATACCACCCGCTCCATGACCTGCGAGGTGGTCAGGCCCGAACGCATTTTCAGCTGCAGCAGCTTCTGCGCCAACGCCGGGTTGGCCAGCAGGTAGCCGACCCGGACATTGGGCGAGATGCTCTTGGAATAACTGCCGACGTACACCACTTGCTGCAGGTGATCGAGGCTGGCCAGGCACGGTTGCGGCTCGGCGACCATGTCGGCGTACAGGTTGTTTTCTACCAGCCGCAAGCCATGCTGGCTGGCCAGTTGCAACAGCCGATGCAACTGCGCCAATGGCGTGCGTGAGCAGGTCGGGCTGTGCAGGTGCGGCTGGGTGAAAAACGCTGTCGGGCGCTGGTGCGCCAGCAGCTGCTCAAGGTGGTTGAGGTCGTAGCCGTTGGGCGTGCGCGGCACGCCGATCAAGGTGGCGCCCTGGGTGCGCAGGATGCTCATCAGGTTCGGATAGCCAGGGTCGTCCACCAGCACCACATCACCTGGGCGCACCAGGGTGCGCACGGCCAGGTCCAGGGCCTGACTGGCGCCATGGGTGAGCATCAACTGCGCCGGGTTGCAGACGATCGACAGCTCCTGCTGCAAGTTCTGCGCGGTCAGCGCGCGCAGCTCTGGCAACCCCATCGGATCACCATAACCGGACAGCTCCAACGGGCTGCCCGCGACTTGACGCAGGCCGCGGCGCAGGCCGTCTTCGTACATCCAGTCGTTGGGCAACCAGCCGCAGCCTGGTTTGAACGGCAGCTGGCGGGTCTCGAAGATCTGCTGCAGGTACCACTCGGAATTGAACGTCGGGCGACCGCTGTCGGTTTCGCTGGCTTGATTGTCCAGCAACTCGCCCGCCGCGCGGTTGACGAAGAACCCGGCATTGCCTTTGCTCACCAACAGCCCTTGGGCAACCAAACGGTCGTACGCCTCGACCACAGTAAACGTGCTCACCGAATAGGTCGCGGCGAAAGCGCGGATAGACGGAACCTTGGCGCCAGGTTTGAGGGTCTGGTTGTCGATCAGCTCACGCAGCCCGTCGATGATCTGATTGACCAACGGCGTCGGCGAGTCTGGGTGTAATTCAAGCATTCGGGGCCTTCAGGAGTGCGTGACGGCAAGCGCCAGCGAGGTGTATTGCATCGGCGACCTGTACAGTGCAGTGCGAGATTCATGCCACTGTGCATGGCTCTCTACGTCGGACATTTTTACATTAGGTGTCGGATATCGCCACACAAAGCATGTTCAGTTCGTCCCAGGGGCCTACCTGGGGCGCGTCAGCAGGCCGCCATGGAAGGCCTGCGTGTGCTGCGCACACCATCCTGCCCGCATTAGCACTGATGTACAGGTGAAACCGAGAGCCATCGGGGTTTCACAGTTTTCCTTGGATAAAAAGAAGCACGGGGTACACAACTGATGGACGCAACATCCACATCCACCACCGCGAAAGGCGAGCACGAGAGCAAGCTCAGTGCCTCGCTCAAGTCGCGCCACCTGACGATGATGTCGATCGCCGGGGTCATCGGCGGCGCCTTGTTCGTCGGTTCCGGCAGCGTGATTCACAGCGCCGGTCCAGCAGCGGTGCTGGCCTATCTGGCTGGCGGCATCCTGGTGGTGCTGATCATGCGCATGCTCGGCGAAATGGCCACGTCATCGCCTGACACCGGCTCGTTTTCTACCTACGCCGACCGCGCCATCGGCCGCTGGGCCGGCTTCACCATCGGCTGGCTGTACTGGTGGTACTGGGTCATCCTGATGGCCTGGGAAGCCTATGTGGCGGGCAAGATCCTCCACGGGTTCTTCCCGGACGTGAGCGTCAATGTGTTCGTGCTGGCCACGACCCTGCTGCTGATCACCGTCAACTTCTTCAACGTCAAGCACTACGGCGAGTTCGAATTCTGGTTCGCGCTGATCAAGGTGGTGGCGATCGTCTGCTTCCTGGTGGTGTGTACCGCCGCAGTCATGAACATCTGGCAGTTCGGTGAAGTGCGCGGCATGACTCACCTGACCGCCGAAGGCTTCATGCCCAACGGCATCACCACGGTGATCGGCGCGCTGCTGGGGGTGATGTTCGCCTTCCTGGGCGCGGAGATCGTCACCATCGCAGCGTCCGAAGCCAAGGACCCGGCCACCCAGATCGTCAAGGCCACCAATTCGGTGGTGTGGCGCGTGTGCCTGTTCTATGTCGGCTCGATCTTCCTGATCGTCTGCCTGGTGCCATGGAACGACCCGCAGTTGGGCGTTTCCGGCTACGGTGCCTACCGTCGCACCTTGGAACTGCTGGGCGTGCCGCACGCCGAGCTGCTGATGAACTTCGTGGTGCTGACCTCGGTAAGCAGCTGCTTGATCTCCGGCCACTACACTGCCTCGCGCATGCTGTTCTCGCTGGCCCAGCGCGGCGATGCGCCGTCGTTCTTCAAGATTACCCGCGCCGGTACCGGCGTCCCGGTATTCGCCATCATCGGCTCGTGCGCCGTGGCGGTCGTCTGTGCGCTGATCAACTTCAGCGAGACCCTGCGCCCGAAAGACGTGCTCGACACCTTGATGAACACCACCGGCATGATCGCCTTGCTGGTGTACCTGGTGATCGCCTTCTCGCAGCTGCGCATGCGTCGCAAGCTGATTGCCGAAGGCAAGGAAGTGCGCCTGAAGATGTGGCTGTTCCCGTGGCTGACCTACCTGGTGATCGGCTTCATCGTCGCAGCGCTGGTGACCATGGCGTTCATGCCTGATTATCAGATCCTGGTGATCTCCACCGGCATCGCCGCGGGCATCGTGGTGGCCATGGGTGTGGTGCATCAGATGCGCAGCGCCAAGCGCCTGCACTGATCGATCGCGCCAGGCATCATTTGCTTGTGGAAGCGGCCGGCTCCTTCGAGGAGCCGGCCGTTTCGCGTTGTGGCGCCGGGTGTTTTTCCGCGGGCATGTGGAAACCCTGGTTCATCCAGGGCGAGCCGAGCAGGACGGCGGCGGCGATCAGCGCCAGGATGGCCAAGGCCAGGGAGATTTTCACGGGCATGCGCATGAACGACTGACTTCGCGCATGGATGGACAGTTCCAGTTGATCCATGCTTATGCTCACTCATCGCCCGCCAAAGGAGCCGCCCCATGGCCTGGTCTGCCAACCAGTACTCGCTGTTCGAAGATGAACGTACCCGCGCCGTGCGCGACCTGCTGGCCGCCGTTCCGCCGCGACCGGTGCGGCACGCCACCGACCTTGGCTGCGGCCCGGGCAATTCCACCGAGGTGCTGCTGCAGCGCTGCCCGGACGCCCAGGTGACTGCGTTGGACAGCGACACCGACATGATCGACAAGGCCCGCGAGCGCAAGCGCCTGCACCTGCCGCGGGTGCGCTGCGAGGTTGCCGACATCGGCGGCTGGTCGGCACCCGAGCCGCAGGATCTGATCCTTGCCAATGCCTCACTGCAATGGCTGCCAGAGCACGGCTCGCTGTACCCGCACCTGGTGCGCCAGTTGAGCGAGGGCGGCAGCCTGGCGGTGCAGACCCCGGACAACCTCGACGAACCGGCGCATCGGCAGCTGCGCGAGATCGCCAGTCAGGGGCCTTGGGCGGCCAAGTTCGCTGATCTTCAGCTACCGCCACGGCACACCGCCGGCTTCTACTACGACCTGCTCAGCCCACTGTGCACGCGGGTCGATGTCTGGCGTACCACCTATCATCATCCCCTGGCTGGCGGCGCCGAGGCGGTGGTGGATTGGTTCAAGGGGTCGGCGCTGCGGCCTTACCTGGCCCGGCTCGACGAGCACCAGCAGGCCAGCTTTCTGCAGATGTACCTGCAAGCCATGCAGCAGCACTATCCGCCAGCGGCCGACGGCAAGGTGCTGTTGGCGTTTCCGCGCCTGTTCGTGGTGGCCACGCGCTAGGGCCAAGCGTCAGAACACTTGTCGAGCCACTGCCCGAGGGCGTATAAACTGCACCCACTTTTGGCCGGTCGTTTCCGGAACCGGCCGCTGAAACAAAGAGAGTCGACATGGGCGCACAGTGGAAAGCCAAACATAGAGAAACAGCTGCCAATGCCAAGGGCAAGATCATGGGCAAGCTGGCCAAGGAAATTCAGATCGCCGCCAAATCCGGTGCCGATCCTGACATGAACCCGCGCTTGCGCCTGGCCATCGTCCAGGCCAAGAAAGCCTCCATGACCCGTGAGACCCTGGAACGCGCCATCAAGAAAGGCGCTGGCCTGGACGGCGATGCCGTGCAATACCATGCCGTGAGCTATGAAGGTTTTGCCCCGCACCAGGTGCCGTTGATCGTCGAGTGCCTGACCGACAACGTCAATCGCACCGTGGCACAGATTCGCGTGCTGTTCCGCAAGGGTCAGCTCGGTGCCAGCGGCTCGGTCACCTGGGACTTCAATCACGTGGGCCTGATCGAGGCCATGCCCGAGGGCGATGCCGACCCCGAAATGGCCGCCATCGAAGCCGGCGCCCAGGATTTCGAAGAGGGTGAGGAAGAAGGCTCGACCTTGTTCATCACCGACATCACCGACCTTGACGCCGTGCAGAAGGCGCTGCCTGAACACGGCTTCACCGTCACCTCGGCAAAAATCGGCTACACGCCGAAGAACCCGGTGAGTGCAGCCAGCCTCAGCGCCGAGGCGTTGGCCGAAGTCGAAGCCTTCCTCGAAGCGATCGACGAGAACGACGACGTACAGAACGTCTACGTCGGCCTGACCGCCTAAGACACCGATCGGGCCGCTTGGCGGCCCGTTTTCAGGGTGCGCTCGATCAACCCAAGGTGCCTGCATGAACCCGGCTTTCGCCTCCCTCAGCCTTGCCCACCTGCGCACCCTCGACGTTCTCCTGCAATTGAAGAACCTCAGCCATGCTGCCGTCCGCCTGGATGTCGGCCAGTCGGCGCTGAGCCGGCAACTGGCGCACCTGCGTCAAGCCTTCGACGACCCACTGCTGGTGCGCCAGGGTCGTGGCTACGTATTGAGCGAATACGCCCAAGCGCTGGTCGAGCCGCTGCGCCAGGTGCTCGAGGAGCTCCAGGCCCTGCGCCAACCGGCGGCCTTCGATCCGGCACGCTGCGAGCGACGGTTCTGCCTGGCGGCTTCGGACTATGTGGCCGAGCACATGCTGCCGTTGCTGGTGACGGCGCTGGAGCGCGAGGCACCGGGGGTGTCGATCGACTATCGGAGTTGGCAGGCCGGGCAGTACGCCTCGCTGGCCAGTGGTGAGATCGACCTGGCCACCACGCTGTTCGAGGAGTCGCCCGCCAACCTGCACGGCCGCCTGCTCGGTGAAGACCGCGCCGTGTGCCTGATGCGCCACGATCATCCACTTACCCCACTGGCAGCGCTCACCCAGGCCGATTACCTGGGCTGCAAGCATGTGCGCATCTCCGGCGGCGGGGACAAGGACAGCTTCATCGACCGCCACTTGCGCGCCCAGGGCTTGCAGCGGCGGGTCTGCCTGGAGGTGCCGTTCTTCAGCGCGACCGTGCAGGTGCTGGGTCGCAGCCAAGCGATTGCTACGGTCCCCGAGCACATCGCTCGCCAACTGTGCCGTTTGCACGGTCTGGCCTGGCGTCCGTTGGCGTTCATCGAGCACACCCAGCGCTACTGGGTGGTCTGGCACCAGCGCCTGCATGCTTCGGCCGAGCACCGATGGTTGCGTGAGCGGGTGTATGCACTGTGGCGCCAGTCGCAGTTCGGGGTGCACGGCGGGGTTGCGGATCTGCCATAGCAGCTATGCGCCAGGCGGGCTTATTCGCGTCCGGGCGAGCGCCTAGACTGACGGCTCTTGAATCTTTCAACAGCCACCCGCGCAGGAGACCCGCCCGTGACCCCAGAACAGTTTCGCCGCCATGGCCACCAATTGATCGACCTGATCGCCGACTACCGTGAATCGGTCGCTGCGCGACCGGTCATGGCCCAGGTCGCACCCGGTTACCTCAAGGCGCAACTGCCGGCAACTGCGCCTTCGCAAGGCGAGCCGTTCGAGGCGATTCTGGCGGATGTCGACACGCTGATCATGCCCGGCCTTTCCCATTGGCAGCACCCGGACTTCTACGGCTATTTTCCCTCCAACGGAACACTGTCTTCGGTGCTTGGCGATTTCCTCAGCACCGGCCTGGGCGTGCTGGGGCTGTCGTGGCAATCGAGCCCGGCGCTCAGCGAGCTCGAGGAAGCCACGCTCGACTGGCTGCGCCAGCTGCTCGGGCTGTCCGCGCAATGGAGCGGAGTGATCCAGGACACCGCCTCGACCAGCACCTTGGTGGCACTGATCAGTGCCCGTGAGCGGGCCACGGACTATGGCCTGGTGCGGGGTGGCCTGCAGGCCGAAGCCAAAGCCCTGATCGTCTACGTCAGTGCGCACGCCCACAGCTCGGTCGACAAAGCGGCGCTGCTGGCCGGCTTCGGGCGCAGCAACATCCGCCTGATCGCCACCGACGCCGCCTATGCCATGTGCCCGCAGGCGCTGCAGGCGGCCATCGAGCAGGACCTGGCTGCGGGCAACCAGCCCTGCGCGGTGGTCGCAACCACCGGCACCACCACCACCACCGCGCTCGATCCGCTGCGGCCCATCGGGGAGATTGCCCAAGCCCACGGGCTGTGGCTGCATGTGGACTCGGCCATGGCAGGTTCGGCGATGATTCTGCCCGAGTGCCGCTGGATGTGGGATGGCATCGAGCTGGCCGACTCGGTGGTGGTCAACGCCCACAAGTGGCTGGGCGTAGCGTTCGATTGCTCGCTCTACTATGTGCGCGATGCGCAGCACCTGATTCGGGTGATGAGCACCAACCCCAGCTATCTGCAATCGGCGGTCGATGGTGAGGTGAAGAATCTGCGCGACTGGGGCATTCCACTGGGGCGGCGTTTCCGCGCCTTGAAGCTGTGGTTCATGCTGCGCAGCGAAGGGGTCGAGGCATTGCAGCATCGCTTGCGCCGCGACCTCGACAATGCACGCTGGCTGGCCGAGCAGATCGGCGCAGCGGCGCAGTGGCACATCCTGGCACCGGTGCAGTTGCAGACCCTGTGCATCCGGCATTGCCCTGAGGGCCTAGAGGGCGAGGCACTGGATGCCCACACCCGGGCCTGGGCCGAGCGCCTGAACGCCTCCGGTGCCGCCTATGTGACGCCTGCGACACTACAAGGGCAATGGATGGTGCGGGTATCGGTAGGGGCGCTGCCGACCGAACGCGTGCACGTGGAGAACCTCTGGCGCCAGCTGCAGGCGGTGGTGGCGTAGCCACGGCCACTTGGCGTGCTGCCGGCAGGGCCGTCGCCCGGCCCTGCACCTGCAGTTATGAGCTTATCGCCTGAAAGCTGCCCTTGCGGCTGGCCTCGAACGCCTCTTTCTCCATCGGCCTGGCTTGCGGATTGCCCAGGTCCTCCATCGCCAGGCGGTGGGTTTCCGGTGCGATGTACGCCGCCAGCGCGCAGACGCAGGTGATGAAGAACGCCAGCGCGCCTACCACCAGCGGGATGTTCTGCGAACCTGGGGGCGCGACCAGGGCGAACAGTGCTGGCAGCATGGCGGTGAGCATGGTGCCGATGTTCTGTGCGATGGCCATCGCCGAGACACGGTAGCGGGTCTGGAACAGCTCCGGGTAGAAGCTTGGGAAGACGGCGTTGTAGCCCTGGTAGACCATGCCCCACATGATGATCGACGCGGCAAACGCCAACGGCACATTGTGCAGGCTGATCGCGTACAGGTAGACGAAGGCCAGCAAGCCTGAACCCAGGCAGCCCGCGATCATCGTCGGGCGGCGGCCGATCTTGTCCGACAGGTTGCCCACGAAGGGGATCACCAGTACCGCGACGATATTGCCCACCACCGGAATCCACAGGTACACGCTCTTGTCGAAGCCGATGCCATAGGCCGGCTGCACGGCGTAGGCGGCGCCGAAGATGGTGGCGACCACTGGTATCACGTTCATCAACGCCATGAACATCACCAGCACCATGTGTTTCCAGCTGTGCCGGAAGGCCTCGCTGATCGGCGATCTGGCGACCTTGGCGTGTTTCTCTTCATTGACGAACGCTGGAGTCTCGTGCACTTCCCGGCGAATGATGAAGCCTGCGATCAGGACCACCGCGCTCATCAGAAATGGGATGCGCCAGCCCCAGTCGTTGAACGCCTCGCTCGGCATGAAGTAAGCCAGCGGCAAGAACACCGCAGCCGCCAGCACTTGCCCAGCCTGCACACCTTGCAGGGTGAAGCTTGCGTAATAGCCACGACGCCCAAACGGGGCGTGCTCCATGATCATCGAACTGGCACCGGAAATCTCACCGGCCACGGCGAAGCCCTGGATCAGTCGCAACACCACCAGCAATGCCGGCGCCAACAGGCCAATGTCGTGGTAGGTCGGCAGCAGGCCCACCGCCATGGTCGACAGGCCCATCAGGAACATGCACAGCAACAGCACATGCTTGCGACCACGGGTATCGCCCCAGTGGCCCAGCACGAAGGCGCCAATGGGGCGGGCCAGGTAGCCCACGCCGTAAGTGGCCAGCGAAGCGATGATGGCCATTTTTGGGTCACTGTTGGGGAAGAATATCTGCGGGAAGATCAACGCCGCAGCCTGGGCATAGATGAAGAAATCGTAGTATTCCAGGGCCGAGCCGATCCATCCGCTGGCGGTCGCTTTCTTGGCTTGGGAGCTTGAGTGAGCCATCGTGGTCTCCGTTGTTCTTGTAGGTCGTCGCACTGCTGGCGTCGCGCGCTGGCGGCCAAGCGAGGTGCGATCGCTTGTCGGGAGTAGGGCGTGGGTTTAAAGCGCAAGTGCGCGCAGGGGGTGCCTGCACAACAGAGACGAACGAGCAACTGCAGATCGCAAGGCGAAGTCGATGTACATAGGTCGGTACCCGGTTTATTGAATTTATCAGGGCGTGACGTCAGGCATGGTGGCGCAGGTTACAGCGAGCTTCCCAGGCGGCAGAGCAGGGTGGCTCGGCGACTACGTCCGGACTCATGTTTGCCCAGGGCCTGCAGTGACGCAATTCGCTGAATTCGCTTGTGTGCGGTAATCGAACGAAAAACTAACCATTTCGTACAAACAGATTGCCCGGGTGACTTTACCTGCGAATAATCGACAGTGCCATAAACCCTGTGGGGTCTTGCCCTGTCGTCCGTCCAATAACAAGGAACCTACCATGCAGCGTTCGATAGCCACCGTGTCCTTGAGCGGCACTCTGCCGGAGAAGCTCGAGGCCATCGCCGCCGCCGGTTTCGACGGCGTCGAAATCTTCGAGAACGACCTGCTGTACTACGCCGGCAGTCCGCGTGAAGTGCGGCAGATCTGTGCCGACCTGGGCATCGCCATTTCCCTGTTCCAGCCCTTTCGCGATTTCGAAGGCTGCCGGCGCGAGCGCTTGCAGAAGAACCTCGACCGGGCCGAGCGCAAGTTCGACCTGATGCAGGAGTTGGGCACCGACCTGGTGCTGGTGTGCAGCAACGTGCAGGCCGACGCCCTGGGCGAGGAGCAGATGCTGGTGGACGACTTGCGCCTGCTTGCCGAACACGCCGGCAAGCGTGGCCTGCGCATTGGCTATGAAGGCCTGGCCTGGGGCCGCCATGTGAACACCTATCAGCAGGTGTGGAACCTGGTACGCCAGGCCGACCACCCGTCGTTGGGGGTGATCCTCGACAGCTTCCATACCCTGTCGCTCAAGGGCGACCCGACTGCCATCGCTGACATTCCTGGCGACAAGATCTTCTTCGTGCAGATGGCCGATGCGCCGATCCTGAACATGGACGTGCTGGAGTGGAGCCGGCATTTCCGCTGTTTCCCTGGCCAAGGTGAGATGGACCTGGCCGGCTTTCTCGCGCCGATCCTGAGCACCGGCTATCGCGGCCCGCTGTCGCTGGAAATCTTCAACGATGGCTTCCGTGCCGCGCCGCCACGGCAGAATGCTGCCGATGGTCTGCGCTCCTTGCTGTACCTCGAAGAACAGACGCGCCTGCGCCTGGCCCAGCAGGGCACCAGCCTCGAGCCGGGGGTACTGTTCAGCCCACCGGCCGCCAGTGCCTACGAAGGGGTGGAGTTTCTCGAGTTTGCCGTCGATGAGGCAGTCGGCGCGCGCCTTGGCGGCTGGCTCAAGCGCTTGGGCTTCGCCGAGGCCGGCAAGCACCGCAGCAAGGATGTGCGCCTGCTGCGTCAGAACGATATCAACATCGTGCTCAACGCCGAGCCCTATTCGTTCGGCCATAACTTCTTCGAAGCCCACGGCCCGTCGCTGTGCGCCACTGCCTTGCGGGTCAAGGACGAGCAGGCCGCGCTGCAGCGCGCCACGGACTTTCGCGGTCAGCCGTTTCGCGGCCTGGTTGGCCCTAACGAGTGTGAAGTGCCAGCGGTGCGCGCACCCGACGGCAGCTTGATCTACCTGGTCGAACAGGGCAAGCAGGGGCCGTCGTTGTACGACACCGACTTCCGCCTCGACGCAGCCGCCATGGCCAGCGGCGGGCTGCAGCGTATCGACCATATGGCTCTGGCATTGCCGGCCGAGGCGCTGGACAGCTGGGTGCTGTTCTACAAGAGCCTGTTCGACTTCGCTGCCGACGATGAAGTGGTACTGCCTGATCCCTATGGCCTGGTCAAAAGTCGTGCCCTGCGCAGCCACTGCGGCAGCCTGCGTCTGCCGTTGAACATTTCCGAGAACCGCAACACGGCCATTGCCCACGCCTTGTCCAGCTACCGTGGCTCGGGCGTGCACCACATCGCGTTCGATTGCGCGGACATTTTCAGTGAAGTGGCGCGAGCCAAGGAGTCAGGGGTGCCATTGCTGGAGATCCCGCTGAACTACTATGACGACCTGGCGGCGCGTTTCGACTTCACCGACGAGTTCTTGAGCGAGCTTGCTTACTACAACGTGTTGTACGACCGCGATGCCCAGGGCGGCGAACTGTTCCACGTTTACACCGAGCCCTTCGAAGAACGTTTCTTCTTCGAGATCATTCAACGCAAGGGTGGCTACGCCGGCTATGGTGCGGCGAATGTCGCCGTACGCCTGGCGGCGATGGCCAAGCGGCGCAGCGGCGCGGTGCGCAAACCGGTGTTGTGAAACTGCAGGGGTGAAGTAGCGGCATCTGTTTAGCCAGCCGCAGGGATGGGCGGTGTCGCGGCAGCGACCTTGATGAGGTCAGTGCTGCCGCGCAACCTCATGCGTCGATCAGCGACGCAGCAAGCGGCTGACGACCAGCGCCAGGCCCGCTGCCACTGCCAGTGCAGTCAGCGGCTTTTCGCGCACGAACGTCGAGACGTTATCCAATGCATCGCCGTAGGCTTTGGTGACCTGGCCCGAGGCCTGACGGGCGTCGCCTTCCGCTTCCAAGGCCGGGTCGCCCAGCCATTCACCGGCAACGCTTTGTGCCTTGCCAGTCAACTTGTCTGCTACGCCTTCGATCTGTTCACGCTTCATAGGGCTTTACCTTCCGTTAAAAGCTAATGGGCACAAGGTTAGGGCGCAGGCTTGTGGCGATAGTTCAAAACCCTTCGCACGCTTTTCCTGAAGTGTCGCTGCGCCATGGGCAACGCTTCCCTGCGCAGGCGCAGTCACGGATAATCGCCCGCTAATTCCAAAAATACTCCGTGAGCCCCCATGACCAACCCCGTAGCCCCCCTCAGCCCGCCTGAACCCTCGGCTACGCGCCAACCGCGCAAGAACAACCCCGAGAAAACCCGCGAAGACATCCTGCAGGCGGCGATCAACGAATTCGTCCAGCAGGGCTTGGCCGGCGCGCGCGTGGACGCCATTGCCGAGCGCACGGCGACGTCCAAGCGCATGATCTATTACTACTTCGGCAGCAAGGAACAGCTCTATGTCGAGTGCCTGGTCAAGCTGTACGGCGACATCCGCAAGACCGAGCAGAGCCTGGACCTGGAGTCGCTGCCGGCCGAGCAGGCCATTCGCCGGCTGGCCGAATTCACCTTCGATCACCACGATCGCAACGTCGATTTCGTGCGCATGGTCTGCACCGAGAACATTCACTACGGTGAATTCGTCAAGAAGTCACCGGTGATCCGCGAGATGAGCAGCCTGGTCCTGCAAGCGCTGGGCAGCACCCTGGCCCGGGGCGTGGAGGAAGGAGTGTTCCGTCCTGGCATCGAAGTCATCGACCTGCACATGCTGATGAGTTCGTTCTGCTTCTATCGGGTCTCCAACCGCCATACCTTCGGCGACATCTTCCAGATCGACCTGGCCGCCGAGCAGGTCAAGGCGCGCCATCGGCAGATGATCTGCGAGGTGGTGATGAGCTACATCCGCGCCTAGGGCTCATTCGCCCAGGCGCTGTTCGCGCGAGGGTGGGTAGCCGAAATAGGCGGCGTAGCATTTGCTGAAGTGCGACACCGAGACGAAGCCGCAAGCCACCGCCACTTCCATCACCGACAGGTCTGAGTACTGCAGCAGGCGACGGCTCTTGGTGATGCGCAGCTCCATGTAGTAGCGCCGTGGCGAGGTGCCAAGCTGGGCCTGGAACAAGCGGTCGATCTGCCGTCGCGAGCGGCCGCTGTAGGCGGCCAGCTGATCCAGGCTCAGGGTTTCTTCGAGGTTGTTCTCCATCAGCTCGACGATGGTGCGCAGGTGCAGGCTCATGGACTTTTTCGCTCCCGGGCCTACCTGGCGGTAGCGCGCGCCTGAGAACGACAGGATTTCCTCCACGCCCTCGGCCAGGCCATCGCCATACAGGCGCCGTACCAGGCCCAGCATCAACTCCATGGCACCGTTGGGGCTGGCTGCACTGAGGCGGTCGCGGTCGAGGGTGAAACTCGATGGGGTAATACGCGTCTGTGGGCTGCGTTCGGACAGGCTGGCGCGCTGCTCGGGGTGAATGCTGCACCCATAGTCGTCGAGCACGCCGGCGCGGCCGAGGAACCAGGCGCCGTTCCACAGGCCGCCCAGGGCCATGCCCTGGGCGGCGCAGTCAGCGAGCAGGCGATCGAGCTCGGGGTATTTCAATGCGGTGCGCAAGCCGCCGCAGACGATCAGCAAGTCCAGGCCCTTGAGCTCCTCGGCGCACAGTTCGGTGGCCACCAGCTCCAGGCCAAGGTCGCTGGTCACGCGGTCGCCGCTGAGCGCCAGCGGCGTGAAGTGAAAGCTGTCGGCGCGCAGCAAATTGGCGGTGACCAGCACGTCCAGGGCGACGGTGAAGCTGGCCATGGAAAAGTGCTCGAGCAGAATGAAATCCACTCGATAGGGCGCAGCCGGATTGTCGCTACTGGCCTTGAGCCGCAGCATGTTGCTGGTACTGGTTTTCTTGCTGAACTGACGTGGAATGGCCACTCTGGACTCCGTTTCCTGGCGTGCCAGCAGAGTGTGGGGGCAGCGTGAGGTAAAGACAATCTCTGCCAGAGGCGTGTCGTGCCCGATGTCGTAACCGGGCAAGTGGCCGGCCGCATGGCCGACTATCCGTCCCTAGACCTCGCCCGAACAACAAACCCTTTACCGCTCGGCTTGTTGGCTAAACTCAAAGGAACCACTGCGGCCGGCGGCGGCCAAAGCGGTACATGCCATTGGGAGAATGCACATGGAAATCGGAACGATCTGGATCATTGTCGCGGCCTTGATCATCCTGCTGGAGATCTGGGCCATCTGGCACATCATCGGCAGCGAACGCCGCGCCGAGCGCAAGATGTTATGGATCGTGTTCGTGGTCTGGGTACCGATCGTGGGCTTGCTGGCCTGGGCCGTACGCGGGCCACGGGCGGCCAAGGGGCGGGCAGTGCTGGAAGAAAAGTGAGCCCAGGCGTATCAGGTGCGCGGCACTCGATACGCCCGTACAGTCTCAGGACAGGCTGAACGCGATGGCCGAGCCCAGGCCATCGACCATCAGGCTGCCGCGAAACCTGATTCGCGACAGCACCTTCAGATCGCGCAGTTCATCCTTGATCCGTTCGCTGACCAGTTCCTGCGCCTGGGTGATCCTGCCGGCCAGGGTGCTTCGATTCAGCTCCAGCTCGCCGAGCAGAGTGGTCTCGATGTGTTTGATGGTTTCCCACTCGACGCTGCGCAAGCGGCGCCGCGCATCGCGTGCGGCGTCCTCGTCGCTGTCGCTGCAAGGGCTTACGGTGTAGGCGAGCTGAAATGAATACAGTGCCATGGTCGTTCCTCTTATCAGGTGCCTGTGTTGGCTGTACTGGCCTCCATGCCGGGGCACTGAATGTAAACAGCCAAGCGGCTACTGCCTACACACGTGATGTCTAGTGTCGCTGTAGGTCGTGGGAAGTTTCTGACTCAATGAAGCGGGGCACAGCGCCAGCGCTCAATTGAAAGTGGTCGATTAGCGCACGCATTGGCTTGCCTGCGGTGCACGCCGGTACGAATGAACTTCCTCAAGTCGTCGTATCTCTTTTAGAATCGGTGCTGTCGCACCTTCCCCTGGCGCAGCAATGAGCCGCGCCGCCGTCGAGACCGCCATGAGTTCCAGTACCCCGCTGTCCGGAGTCAACCAACCCCTGCGTGGCATCGCCCTGGTGGTGGTGGCGACGTTTCTGTTCGCCAGCCACGATGCGCTGTCGAAATTCCTCGGTGGGTTGTACCCGATCGTCATGGTGGTATGGGCGCGGTACGTCGTGCATACCCTGCTGATGGCCGGGATTTTCCTACCTCAATCCGGCCTGAACGTACTGCGCACACGCCGCCCGCTGTTGCAAACCCTGCGCGCCCTGAGCCTGCTGAGCACCAGCCTGTTGTTCACCACAGGCCTGCAATACCTGCCACTGGCCGAGGCTACCGCGGTCAACTTTCTTGCACCGGTGCTGGTCACCGCACTGTCGGCGCCGCTGCTCAAGGAACGGGTGACGCCGGGGCAGTGGCTGGCGGTGGTGCTTGGATTCATCGGCGTGGTGGTGGTGGTGCACCCAGGCGGGGCGATGTTCACCCCGGCCATTCTCTTGCCTTTCGGCTCGGCATTGGGTTTTTGCTTCTACCAACTGCTCACGCGCATTCTTTCCGCCTACGACAGTCCCACCACCAGCAACTTCTACGCGGGGTTGTGCAATACCGTGGTGATGAGTGCGCTGGTGCCGTTTTTCTGGGAGGTGCCGCGCTGGGAGCATGCCTTGCTGATGCTGGCCCTGGGCGGCTTTGGCATGAGCGCACACTTGTTGCTGACCCAGGCCTTTCGCCACGCTGCGCCCGCGCTGCTGGCGCCGTTCAGCTACTGCCAGATCGTCTTCGCCGGGCTGCTGGGCTTGTTGATCTACCGTCAGGTACCGGACAGCGCCAGTCTTTTGGGCATTGCCATCATCTGCTTGAGCGGCCTCGGGGCGGCCTGGATGCAGCGCGAGCGCTGAGCGATGCTTGCAGCGCCGCCGTTTCAGGCAGCGGGTGCAACCGGCAAGCGCCGATAGAGCGGGCGCGGCGTGCTCGGGTCGAGCTCGGTCAGCTTGCTGCCGGCGCGGTGGAAACCGGCGCGTTCGGCCAGGCGCTGGCTGGCCAGGTTGTCGATGTCGGTAGTCAGCCACACCGGCGCCTCGACCGCGTCCAGCAGGCAAGTCAGTGCTTCGCGCATCAGCCCCTGGCCTGTGCTGGCCTGGCTGGCCCAGTAGCCAACCTCGTATTCACCTTGGCCGGGCCGCAGGCCGATGCAGCCGATTACCTCGCCGCTGCCAGGGGCCAGGACGAAGAAGCGTTTTTCCTTGTCTGGCTGAAGAAATTCTTCGGCGCTCAGCTGCAGGCTGTCGACCACTTCAGCCAAGCTCCAGTTCGGCTTGGCCCAGGCGAGAAACGGTTGGTGCAGGTCATAGCTGTCGAGCAGCGCCTGCTGCAACTGCTGGGCGAATGCGACGGCTGGACGCACCAGCATCGTGCGGGCGGTCGATAGGGTACGGGGCAGGGTGGGGTAGGGCATTGCGGGCCTTCCTGACGGCTGATCGGGATGTAAGCATAATACCTATGCCGCTTGGATGGGCCTGCTTGGCACGCTAAGGAGAACTGCTGAATCGTACGCGCTTCGACAAGCGCGTAAAAGTTTATGCCGCGATGGCCTCGCTGGCTGTTGACATGCCTATAGGTAGCGGCTTTCGCAAGCAGAGCCTCAAGAGAGGTACTCTTTAAATAATGCTATAAGAAAAAAGCGCCCGGTATACACCCGGGCACTTTCGGTAATGAGTATTGACTACGGAACTTGCCTAACGCCTTTTGTATAATTAACGATATCGTTTGCCGAGTAGATCGCTGCGAGTTTCATGTCATACAACATTTTCGGCGTATTTGGCGGGGCGATCAATGACGCTGTGCCGCGGCAGAACATTCCATTGACCGTGTTGTAACGATGGCCGTTCAATTCCAATATGTTCAAGATTGAGTCGAATGATGCCGCTCCGTGAACTTGCAGGTAGTCGAAGCTGTAGGAATTTGCGATTCTTGCAATCGCTGCGTGAAAAAGATCTGTTGGTTTTCCTGCGAGCGCGGGCAACTCAGTGGCCACCTCGGCAGCGCTTAGCTCGGAAATAATGTAGTTGGGAACCACACTAGAATAAATCCGCTCTGACGGCTTGCTCACGCCCATCAGGACGCTGTCATAGCTTTTTCCCAGCATCATTGCCTTAAGCCCCTCGCGCGTATAGAAGTGAACTTCGGGGGCGACTGTGGTGCCAAAGTATTCTGGCACATCTACTCCTGCGGGTCCTCCTCGTTTGAGTCCATCGACGCGTATGCCATGGCCATTGATGAACAACCCTTTCGAGTTCTGTACGGAGTGAAGCGTGAAATTTTCACCATGGAGGGACAGCAGTGGGTATGCCCCGCCAGGTAATGTCGCATGTCCTCGCTCTACCACATTCTTAATAGGGGAGCCAAATGCCTTCGATAAGTTTCGCAGTTTTCTCATTTCACGGATTGATCGAATGCCTTTGACCGCCTTTCTTCCGGCACTTAACAGTGCCCTGCCTGCCTTGACAAGGCCTTTGCCGGACATGTCGATAAGATCAACGGCCAGGCTCGCCCAGCCTAGTTTTTCAGAGAGCGCTGGGTTATCGCGCTGCGTGGCCAGGGCCGCCGCTCCCAGTCCGAACCCTAAAAGGCCGAAGCCCAGCATCAGTGCGCCTGCTGCACCACCGGTCATAACGGATAATCCGACGATCAGCAAAGTGCCGTAAACCAGTAGCACCCATTCCCACCATGCAGCAGGCTCATGATGCGGTGGCTTGGTGTCGCGAATCATCTCATCTAGAGACGCCAGACTGACTGACTCTTCGCGGCGGCTGATCATGATGCGCCCGCTCGGATCGTGCCAGTTAACGGGGTCGCGGCCTGCGCAATAAGCGCGGTCATTCAACCCGCCATTATCAAACGGACTCAGACCGTCCCCTTGAAAGAAGGCCTGATGGCGAGGGTCGTAGACGCGGTGGCCGTTGCCGAGATGATAGCTTCCCGTGACCGGATCGACTCGCTGACCGTTATAGCCAAGACCGCTGTTCAGTGCATTGAGGTTTTCCAGTGGAGCCTCGCCCCAAGGAGTAAAGCCAACTGACCGGCTTTCCCACTCGCTTTTACGGTTGAGCGAATACTCTTCTCCACCGCCGTTTTGCGGATCTGCGAGCACAAAAAATGTTTGCGTACTTGGTCTGTCCGCGGCAATGTTCCGGCACTGCACGATTAGACCAACTTCCTCGTCGAGCACACGCTGGCGTTGCGGCTTGTTGTTCGCGTCGAGCCAGACCTCACCACACAGGAGAGCGCCATGGTATTGCAGCACTCGTCGTTGCTGCTTGCGCTCATCCCATTGCGTGGCCAGTCTGCCAAGTTGGTCGTATTCATAGTGCGTAATAGCCTGCTCATTAGCACTCATGCTGACGGCAAGCACTTTGCCCTCTGGGGTATAAGTGATCACTTGCCCCAACGCATCTCGGGTGAGGCTACCGTTCTCATCGCTGACTAGTTTGAGAATAGTTGGCTGCCCAGCTTTTCCACCTTGAGGTGTGCGTGTGACAGTGACTTGAGTACGCTCGGTCGGTTGCGATGGATTGGTATACGCGTAGACTCGCGTTTCTTTCGCGCCGTCAAGGTGAAGCGTTGTGCACGTCGAAACGTTACCAAGCACATCATAGGTGTAGGTTTGTTCTCTGATGGCTTGATTGTTTGCGTCCCTGATCTCGAAGCCTTCGCTTGCGACGACGGTCCAGTGCTTGAGCTCATTGCGATCGGCCTCGTACTCATAGGTTTCGGTACGAGTTGCCGAATTGTCACCATTGCGGTACCACGCCTTGCTTAACAATTGGCCCGTCGAGGACCAGCGCTGTTCATAACGGCTCTTGACCTCACCGTCGAGGAAGTATGTGCGCTGGGATTCTCGGCCAAGACTGTCGTAATCATATGAAATAGCCATGTTGCGACCGCTGCTTCGGTCATTGATGTTCATGTGCTCAATTTCGCCCTGAGCGGCATAGCGGTAGCGATACTCAAACTGCCCGCGGCGTACCCGTATACGGCGATTTTGCGCATCCGTCCAGGCGCGACTAATGGCGCCGTTAGACGACTCAAGAACAGTGGCGTTATTACGTAGCGAGTGCAGTACCCGTGCGTGCTGTCGTAAGCCGCGGATTGATTGCACTATACTCAGTTGCCCAAGCAACCGCGGCGCTAGGCTTTCAGCGCTGATACGGCTTTGCAGGTTTGCTTTAGTGGCTGTTCGCTCTGACTGCATGGACTGGGTGATTGCGTTGTAGCTAAAGGAAGCGATTTTAGTTTTCGCGCCACGCCTTTCCTTTGCCTCGCTGTACCACGTCACGGTATTACCGTCAGTGCTACTTTCACTCCAAACCTTAGCACCATCCGGCCGCTGGTAGCCACTGTCATAAAAGTTGAATACCCGCGATGACTTCTCGGTACCTACGGTTCTGGACAACACCCGATCACCTGCATTGCCGGGGCCACGCAGTTCTTGTTGGCCCAGTTGCACCTCGTGATCAGTTGCTGATTTGATGCTGACCCGCACGGGGGTATTGCTCAACCCTTCGAAAGCCCATTTCACTAGTGCTCCATTTGGCGCTGTGGTCTGAGTACGGCGCCCCAATTCGTCGTAGTCGTGTTTCCATTCTCTTTTGATGTTTCCCAAGGATTCTGTAATGAGAACGCATTGGCCGCGAGCATTGATACGTTGCTCGGTATGCAGCGGCTGGTCATCCATTCGCTTGTGCATTTTGTTCCAATGCTGGTGGTGCAGTTCGAGCGTAATGCGGCCGTCGCGATGATTTTTTTGTGTTTCAACTTGGCAGTGCAAAGGCCCCTTCAGCACAGTGCCAGTTGTCAGCGCCGTGCTCAGACCTTGCGACCCATCTTCCTCGACCAGGGTCTGCTGCAACTCGCTCTGCCAGAACCAATCTCGCAGGTGAGATGGCAAACTGGCACCGTCGTTACGCACGCACAGGCCGCCTGGGTGATAGTCATAAGTACAGCAGGATTGCATTTCGCCATTCGCACCGTATGCTATTTCTTCAAGACAGACATAATCTCCGGCTAAGTCGTTGGGTCCGGGCTGGCGTTGCATTTCTCGGCGTACCGGACGTTGAAGCCCATCGATCAACGTGCGCGTAGTACGGCCATCCGGGCCCACAGAGGTCACGTAGGTACCATTTACCGAATCGGCCAGCGTATGGGTGGTCTTCGCGAGCGCAGCGCCATCGGCACGCCCAGAGGTAAAGCAACCTTCGTCCCAGTCGTAGGCTGTGCTGCTCAATAGCCGGTTACGGGCATCGTAGGTGTGATACACCATGCCGCTGGGCCGGCCCAACTCGTCTTGCGTCGTTTCACGCATCACAAGACCGCTGTGCGCGGAGCGTACATGGTGAGCCACAGTCGCCGTCAGCTTCAGTCCACGCCATTCGAAGGGGGATTCGCTCTTGCTCGACAGCGTGCCGCAGGTTGCATCTGCAGTCGTCGTTTCCTTCAGAATGTGAGTTTGGCGAGCTTCGTTGTTTTTATACCAACGGGTGGAAGTCGTCACGGTTTCGCTCAGCCCACCGCTCTCTGAGTTACTCACCTGCTGCAAGCTGACTAGAAGCCCATCGCGGCCTTCAGCTTTAGCGAGGGTCCACGGTGTGTTGGAGGTGTCGACCGTGACCCCCTCCAAGCTCAGGATCGTGTCGGGAGTCAGAATCCCCAAACTGTCCTTATGGGCATCGGCATAGCCGAACAGTAAAATACTCATTTCCGAGCGGCTACCATCTGGGAACACTAGATAGCTGCACTGCGCCAGCAACGGAGGTGAACTGGCGTCCGGGAGCTCTGGACATGACAACACCTGGGCGGATGCGGCTGCTTGGTCCTGTTCAACTTTGAGCCCTTTCAACAAATGAGCGGTCTTCGGAACTTGATCACTGCGATCAGGTTTTTCGGCGCTTGCCTGCGTTCCGTAATAGCAAAGGTGGGTGGTGTACCCATCCTCAGTGACGGTTTTTGTCAGCAGCCCGAAGTTGGCGTCGTAGGTGAAGTGGGTCGTTTCTGTCACCCGTCCGCAAGCAGGTTGAGTCATCGGAGTGGCGGTTGCTTCCAGGCCTGTGTTCATGATTGGCTCTCCACAACGGAGTCGTCGGTAGTATCGCCCTGAGCGGCGGGATTGATGGTGCTGGAGCGCAGATCTTCGGTTGTCACTGTCGTGCATATAGGCTGAGTCGCCAGGCGATAAATCACGGTTGCGTCAGGGCTTGCGATCGCGTCTGGGTACGTCATCTCTGTAGTTTCACGACTCAAGCCAGGCGTCGTTACAACGACCTTCGTTTCCACCAATAGGCCATTTTTGAGCTGCCATGTCCGACGCGTAGAGGGACCAAGGAGACGGCTGCCGGTCTCCAGGCTACGGGTGGCGGTGAAGCTATCGCCTTCGCTCATGCCAAACCCGCTGTTTTTACCTTCCCACTCCCAAATATGAGTGATGGGCTGCTGCCCTGCGCCTGGCAACAAGGTATGGCGCAGCACCCGGGAAAGAGGGATGAGCGTGGTGCTGGTATCCCAATGTTTCCACATTGGTGCATAACTCACATATTCCAGAGAGCCATCTTCTTCGGCCACTGAGCACAGCACGCGGTCGAGGACCGGCTCACCTTCGTAGCCAAACACCACCGTTTGCACCGGGTTGGCTTCGTTTTTTCCTTGACGTTGGAGTTGCGTCAGCAGGCAGTCCTCAATTTTGAGGGTTACGGTGTATTGCTCGTCAGTGCCCGGCCAAACCGTAAAGGAGCTGGAATAGGTCCCCGTTGCTTTCGGCGTTTCATGGTTTGCCGTAAGCAGCTGGATATCGCCATCCGCGATCGTGTTCAGTCGAACATGGCCTTTTTTACTTTCCCAGGCCAGTGTAAGCGTGCCACCTTGCGGTGAGGTGATGCTTGTGGGTACCAGCATGAGCGCTTTGCGGTTCATCTCCTTCTCAAGCTTTTCGATGTCTGTAATTTTATCGTTGAAATTGGTAGTTTGCTCCGTTGTCAGTCCTGATTCCTTGAGCCACTGTTGCAAGTTCTCCTTGATTTTTTGCAGTTTACGAATGAATGCGTGCTTGTAATCCTCACTCGCTTCCTGGCCGTCGTGAGGACTGGGTTTGGCCAAAGTTTCCATGCGCCCAGAGGGAAGGATCACTTTCAAGCCCGTCAATGATGCGTAATTACCAGTTGCACCCGTGAGCGTGACCCCACTGATGGCCAGGCGCTTTGCGCCTTTTGCCGACTGAATGTGGTCAGCAGTGAGTGTGATGGTCTGACCAGTGTGCAACGTCAATCTGTGCAGACGATTGTCATAAGCACTGAAGCGCAATGCCCAACCGTCACCCAAGGCACTTTCATTGGCGCGCGTGGCGGAGTAGTGAAGGGTAAGATCGATCTGCGGCCCCTTGCCCGACAGCCCACAAATTATCCCGATGGGATAGTGGGCGTGAAACAGACCGGTCTTTGGATCGACACCGTTTTCGCTCGCGCCGCTGACGTCATAGACTGCAGAACCCACTGTATTGGCATAATCCGCACACAGCGAGTCCTTCGGCGTAAAAGTACGTCCACAGAAGGGAGGGTGTATTTTAAAAGCTGTTTGCGGGTATCGAACGCCTTCGAGCGAGAGGCAACGGCGGGGAGGGGTTATTCCCGCACGGCTTACTCGGCTAGCGCTGCACAACACTTCATCTGCTTCAAGATCGCATGAAGTAGGAATGTACAACCGGAAACCGCCGAGTGCAGTACGACAATCGGGTGGCAGGTCAGGTGCGAAATCTGACGTATAAGAAATGAAGCGAACACCTTTTTCGATAACGCTGGGGGTCAGCTGCAGGTGAAGGTACTCGCTGGAGACTGCGCTGAGCGGGGCGTCAGCGTTGGTTTCCGAAAAAGCGAGGACTAACTGATGCTCGTTACTTGAGATGCACTCTGTCCAGTGGCCAGGATCAGCGTGCAAAGCGCTAGTGTAATGGGGAGGGCATGACGTCATGCGCAGCTGCCATATGTCCTTTTGCGGATAGCACGCATCAAGCTGCGACAGTCTGGAGGCGACCAATGCAGGTACATTGGCAGAGGGGATGTAAAATCCAAAGTTAGGGCGTTCAATCAGCTGGCGGGTGAACTCAGAATGGGGGCGATTTTTGACTTCTTTCCGGTCGCGTGGAGTCAGAGGCGCTTCGCCCAGAGCGATGATTGCCGAAAAGTATTTATGATAGTTGGTCACATACGCGTTTTCTTCAGGTTTGAGCTGAGCGTATTTTTCAGCTTCCTCCCACATCAGATAGTCACGTAAATAAGTGAATTCAGGATGGAGATCGGGGATCGCGTTAATGCTCGGGGTAGGTGCTAAACTAGCCCTTTCGGCGGTGATGACGCTTTGCAGCCCCTGAGGAAGCCAGAGGGTATGCGCTGATAAGCGGTGCGACTCTCTTTCTGGCTGTGGTGAAAGCGTGTCGGCTATACCCCACAATGCCAATGGCTCGTCAAATGTCGCAGCCAAGCCCTGGACCCAAAGTCCAAGATCATCGACCTGCTCCGTGTCCGGCTGGAAAGTCCAGCTGTTAACCACCTGCCCGTTCCAGCGCTCTCTCAACATCAAACTCAAGCCTTCCTTGTAACCGTTGTACAGTTGCTCGAGCGTCAGTGATTCTCCCTCCGGCGTTTCCAGCGCCGGCTCATAATGCTCGGCTAGCCCGGGCAGGCCCTGCACCATGACTCGCGCAGGGAGTGGCATGACCCAGAGATGCCAGTCAAGGATTGAACTGGGTCTGTCGTCTGGCGAATGGCTATCCCCTAGGCGCAGATAATCGCCCAAGTCTGATGCCTTGAGAGCTGCGGCAATTGAACTGAGGCATTGTTCAGCGCTGCGGTCGGACTGTGGGACGGTGTAGCAGAAGGGGGAGCCTGGCAACTGAGTACTGCTGTATTGGTCGAAATAATAGAATTTGATAACCTCGCCTGCACGCGGCGTGAATGCACTCACTGAGTGGTGCTTTCTCCAAGCCAGGGCGTCAATCTCGACCGATAGGTTGGAGTTCTGTGGAATCCACAGGGCATTGCCACTGGCTGCCGCTTCGATAGTGACCCTATCCGAGCCCAGCGCTCCTGCACGGAGCATCCCATACGCACTGGTGACCGCCAGGTGCCGACCGTTAATCACTTCGCAAAGCCCCTTGGGCCAATCGCTTGCATTGGCGCCTTTCACAACGCCGGGCTTATACAGGTGAGTTTCATACAGGCGCAGTGTCGTTCTGTCTCGCACCTGCACCGAGACAATATCGCCCTGAGCCGGGGGTAGGTCGGGCAGATGGCCTGCTATTACCTGGTTGGCTTGGAATGGGGCGTTAGTGATTAATCTACAACCATCTGCGTAGTGCCAGAGCCGATCAAGGCTACGTTTATCTGCAGGGGTCTTCTTCAGCAAGCCGGCTGTGCGCAGCCCGACTTTGGTAATATCCAGATTACCGACCTCTGTCAAATAACCCGCATCTAACCATTTGTTACCTTTCGCATCCACAGGCGCAAGGTTGATCGCTGAAAGTAACGCCGTCGGCCATGCCTCCTTGGCGAGGTTGCCTTTATCCGCTGTGAAGTGAACGCACTTGAGCACGCACCCATTACGTGTATCTACAGCCCAGGCCTTCACACACTCGCCCACTTGGAGATCTCGATCGGCCAACAAAAAGCCCGGACTGTTCCAGAGGTGTCTACCTGCCCCTAGAGTGGCGGGTTCGAATCCCGTCATATCGGGTAGGAGATCATCAACGAAGCGGTCGAAGGACTGCCCCCATTGCAGGGGCGCAAAGGGCAACTCTATGACTTCGTCTTCTGCGCCTGTCGGCTTGGAGGCCTCGTCCTCTAGCGGCGCTCGGAGCGCACGCTCTGCGGCAACTGATTTTGCCATTACTGGCGCAACGCCTTCCAGGCCGGCCAGTGAATAGAGGGTGACTATTGTGTTGGTGGGTATTACTATTTCTTCGGTAGGAGTGGGGAAGTAGCTGATTAAGTCGTATTCTGAGGCGAGCTTTTCATGCAGTGAAGTTAGCAACGGGTCAGAGGCTAGCGTAATTTCACTTAGGTCGGTCGTGAACGAAATGTCTTTTATAAAGGCCAGTAGGCCATAGGCTTTCATGAAATCTGGCAGAATGGAATCATCGAGCCCACCCTCATGAAGTCCTGAACTCGGCCACTGCTCGGCCTCTGGAAGTTCCATCGGTTGAGCGAGTTCAAGCAGGACTACAGTATGAGGGGCCGCGAGCTCTAGCAGATCTGTAAGCGCTCGTTTCTTGATGCCCGCGTTAATGAGTTTATTGAGTAAGTGGTCGTAAGTATCATTATAGTTGCAGTAAAGGGATGGGTTGGTGCTGTAGACACTGATTACCTCTGCCGGGATGCCGTCGATACCAGTCAATATGCCTGAATGTCCTCCCTGTATCCCCCTCGTGTTGAAGTCGTCATATAGACGCCGTACAGGATATTTTCCGTCTTTGTCTTCATAGTCTACAGTGATGCCGGCGTCATCGGCGCTGATGAACCACGCCGATCTGTTGGACTCATCGAGCCTCACACGGTCACCTTTCTTGAGGTGCGCGTTTTCAATTATTTTTTTGTTATAACCCACTTTGGTCATATCGGAAAACCGGCCCATGCTTCACTCCTTAGTAAGGTTTGAGAAAACATGAAGAGCAGATTGCGCCACTGTTTGCTGTGTGGCGGAAGTTTATTTGTGCGCACGCCTATTGTGCGATGTTGTGCCTTTTTGTCACCTGTCAAAAATGCTAGGCCGGCGATGGTTGTGATTTGTGCCAGCCCTGCGCGTTACTGATGACTGGTTGACCGAGGTTGGCTGGGCGTGATTTCCTCCGAAAGCTCGCTGTCTTCTGCGCGAACAGGTGCAACGATCAATCAAGAAAACCAAAGGTCCGCCTATGCCTGGCTACACGCTGCATTGCTTCGCCGAATCCGGTAACGCCTACAAGGCTGCGCTGATGCTTGAACTCACCGGCCAGGACTGGCAACCAGTGTTCGTCGATTTCTTCAACGGCCAGACCCGCGACCGGCAATGGCGCGAAGAGGTCAATGAACAGGGTGAGGTGCCGGTGCTGGAGCACGCCGGGCAGCGGCTTACCCAGTCGGCGCTGATTCTCGACTACCTGGCCGAGCGCACCGGCCAGTTCGGACCGCGTGACGACCATGAAAAGCGTGAGATCTGGCGCTGGATGCTGTTCGATAACCACAAGTTCACCAGTTACTACGCGGCCCTACGCTTCCTGCTGTGCCTGAAAAAAACCGGCGAAACCGAGGTGACAGGCTTTCTCCGTGAACGGGCCACGGCGGCCTATCGCATCGTCGATGCACATTTGCAAAAGGAGCCATTTATGGTTGGCAGGCGGTTGACCATCGCCGACCTGTCGCTGGCGGGGTATGTGTTCATGCCCGAGGACACTGGGATCGTGCTCGGCGAATTCGTCCACGTCGAGGCATGGAAGCAGCGCATACAGGCGATGCCGGGGTGGAAGCATCCGTATGAGTTGATGCCCCGCACCGCCTGAGTCGTTCATCGCCTGCCTTCAGGCACTCTCGCGCCGGGCGTAGTGTGCGCCGAACAAAGGCACCGCGCGCTCGGCAGCCAGGCGGATGCGGGCGTCCAGAGCGCTGCTGGAAACCTGGTAGTCAGCGAGCTCGGCCTGGCTGGCATACACGCCGATCGGCAAGGTCAGGGCCTGCAGGAAGCTGAACAGCGGACGCAATTGGTGGTCGAGTACCAGCGCGTGACGTTCGCTGCCGCCGGTGGCTGCCAGCAGCACTGGGGTGTCGACCAGGGCATCCTGGCCGATCAGGTCGAACAGGTGCTTGAAGTGGCCGGGGAAGCTGCCGCGGTATACCGGTGCGGCCACCACCAGCAGGTCGGCTTTTTCTACCAGGCGCAGCTGCTGCTCCACCGTGTCGGGCAGCTCGCTGCGCCACAGCGCGGCGCCCAGCGGCCGGGCGATGTCGCCAAGTTCGATCAGGTGCGTCTTGATGTGCAGATGCTGGCTGAGTTCGGCCACGATGGCCTGAGTCAGGGCCAGGGTGCGCGAAGGGCGGCTGGTGCCACCGGACAAGGCGACGACGTTCAAAGGGGTGCCCATGCAGGTCTCCGGGTCTTGAGGAGCGCAGACTTTGCTGGAGCAATCGTCGTGGCAAAATTCAAAGGATGCGGGGCTGCGAGCAGTTGGCCGGGCACGGGCGGCTGTGCAGTGGGCCTATTAATAACCAAACCCCGGCCGCCATGGAAAAGAATATAAAAATCTATTCTTATGTCTTAATTATTAGTTACCTCACCGTTTGCTCTGACCATAGGCCTGGCTGATGCGGTCAATGACCATCGCCAGCGCGACGATAGCAAGTCCCGCTTCGACCCCTTGCCCCACATTGAGGGTCTGGATGCCGGCCAGCACATCTTCGCCCAGCCCACGCGCGCCGATCATCGACGCTACCACTACCATCGATAAAGCCATCATCACCGACTGGTTGAGCCCGGCCATGATGCTCGGCAACGCCAGCGGCAGGGCAATGCGCCGCAGCCGCTGCCAGCGTCCGGCACCCAGGCCGTGTGCGGCGCGCAGCAGCGACGGGTCGATCTGGCTGAGCCCCAGCTCAGTCAGCCGTACCAGCGGCGGCAGCGCATAGATCAAGGTGGCGAATACCGCCGGGACCTTACCCAGGCCAAACAGCATGAGTACCGGGATCAGGTACACGAACGCGGGCAATGTCTGCATCACGTCCAGCACTGGCATCAGCAAGCGCCGAGCCAGCGCGCGGGTGGCCAACAGTATCCCCAGCGGCACCCCGACCAGCACGCACAGGCCGGTGCTGACCAGCACCAGGGCCAGGGTCTGTAGCAGCTTGTCCCACAGGCCGAGCATGCCAATGAAGGCCAGCAGTGCCACCAGCACCGCGCTGCGCAGGACACTGCGGCTAGCGTGCCAGGCCAGCAGGCCCACCGACAGCAACAGCAGCCACCAGGGCATCAGGCGGAGCAGGTTTTCCAGGCCGACCAGCAACTGCAACAGTTGGTCGGAGACGTTGCGCAGGTGGTCGCCATAGTGCAGCACCAGCCAGTCGACCCAGCGGTTGATGGTGTCGGCGAACGACACTTGCAGAGCGTTGGGGAAGCCCGCGCTCACAGGCTGGCCTCGACCTTGTCGGCCACTTCAGCGGGCAGCCACGCCTTCCACACATCCGGGTGGGCCTGAAGGAACACCTTCGCGGCATCGGCGGGCTGCTGGCGCTTCTCGCTCATCTCGGCCAGGGTTTTGTTGAATAGATCGATGGGCAGGTCGACTTTCTCGAACACCGCTACCAGTTGCGGATAGCCATCGCGAAATGCCTTCGAGACACCGATCGACAGCTTCGCTGGCAACGATTGGCTGCCTTTCGGGTTGGGGTTTTTTGCGTCGGTCAAGGTAGCCCAGGCTGCCGCATCGAACGCAGGTTCCTGCAGACGCACCAGCTTGTAGCGGCCAATCAGCGGGGTAGGGCTCCAGTAGTAGAACAGCACGGGTTGCCTGCGACGAATGGCCGAGCTGATTTCAGCGTCCAGCGCGGCACCGGAACCGCTGCGAAAGTTCGTGTACAGGTTATCCAGCCCGTAGGCCTTGAGCTTCTGACTATTGACGATCTCGGAGGTCCAGCCACTGGGGCTGTTGAGGAATCGGCCTTGGTCTGGCGATTCAGGGTCGCGAAATACCTGCGGGTAGCGCTTGAGGTCTTGCACGCTGACCAGTTCGGGGGCTTGTGGCTCGATGCCGTGCTGCGGGTCGCCCTTGATCACATATTCAGGCACCCACCAGCCTTCTTCGGCGTTCTTCACCGTGTCGCCCAGGGCGAACACCTGTTTGGCCTGTTCGGCCTTGACCCAGGCAGGGCTGCGCCCGGCCCACTCCTCGGCGATCACCTGCAGGTCGTTGCGGGCCAGTGCCACCTCCAGGCTCACGGTGCTGCCGGGCAGGGTATCGGTGGGGTAACCGTAACCGTGCTCGACAATGTAGCGCAGGATTTCAGTGGTCAGGGCGCCGCTTTCCCATGTGAGGGCGCCGAAGTGAATGGGCTTGCTGGCGTCTGCCGCTGCAGCGCTTTCGGTGCTGGCCAGGCCTGCTGCGAGTAGCAGGCTGGCCAGCAGCGCATGGATTTTCTTCATGGGGAGCCTCGTCGGTTACTGCGCCTTTGATTGCGGGCAAGTGTAGACGACGAAGTGTTCGGGGCCGTGCACGGCCCCGGCAGGTCAGACGCGGAACTGGTCCATCAGCGCCTGCTGCTGATTGGCCAGGCTGTTCAACGACTGGCTCACCCGCGCCGACTCATTGGCCTGCCCGGACAGCGATTCGGTGACGTCACGAATGGTCGCCACGTTGCTGTTGATTTCTTCGGCCACCGCGCTCTGTTCCTCAGCGGCCGAGGCGATCTGCAGGTTCATGTCGGTGATCACGCTCACCGCCTGGCCAATGCGCTGCAGCGCGGTGACTGCCTGGCCGACCTGCTCGACACCGCCCTGGGCCTGGCGGTGGCTGTTGTCCATGGCACCCACTACTTCGCGGGTACCGTTCTGCAGCGCTTCGATCACCTGGCGGGTTTCTTCCACCGACTCCTGGGTGCGTTGCGCCAGGTTGCGCACTTCATCGGCAACCACGGCAAAGCCTCGACCGGCCTCGCCGGCGCGCGCCGCTTCGATGGCCGCATTGAGCGCCAGCAAGTTGGTCTGTTCGGCGATCGAGCGAATCACTTCGAGCACCGAGCCGATTTTCTCGCTGTTCTGCGCCAGGCCTTCTACCTCGGCCATGGCCTCGCTCATATTGGCCGCCAGCGCGTCGATGCGCGTGGTGGTGCGATCGATCACCGCCAGCCCCTCACGGGTCGCCTGGTCAGCATCGCGCGCCGCTTGTGCAGCCTGCGCGGCGCTGCGCGCCACGTCCTGGGCGGTGGCGCTCATTTCGTGCGAGGCGGTGGCCACCTGGTCTACCTGGCGATACTGCTGCTCCATGCCGGCGCTGGTCTGGCTGGCGATGGCCGATGACTGGTCGGCGGTCCCGCGCGCGGCGTGCACCGACTGCTTGACCTCGGCGATGGTCGGTTGCAGCTTGTCGAGGAAGCGGTTGAACCAGCCGGCCAGCTCACCCAGCTCGTCGCGCTTGTCATAGGCCAGGCGGCGGGTCAGGTCGCCTTCACCGCTGGCAATGTCCTTGAGCATGGCCGCGACTCCTAGAATCGGCTTGGTCACACCACGTGCCATCAGCCATATCAGCAGCAGGCCAAGCACCGCCGCGGCCACCCCCAGGCTCAATTCCAACAGGGTGCCGCTGGTGTTGAGGCTGTCCAGCTCCTGCTTGAGCGCTTCGGCAGGGCCGGTCAGGGCATTTTCCGGTACATCGAGCAGCACGCCCCACGGTTGCGCGCCGGGTACCGGGGCAAAGGCTGCGAGCACCTTGAGCCGAGCCTGATCATGGTGGATGGTCAGCTTGCCCTGAGCGAGCGTGCGTACCAGCTCTGCGCCCTGGCGAGCGTCGATCTGGTCGAAGCGCTGCGCCAGCTTGCTGGCATCGGCACTGTAGCCGGCGAGCAAGCCGACCGGGCTTAAAATACCCACCGTGGACTTGCCTTGGTACAGGCCGCGGCTGGCGTCCTCGCTCAAGGCTTGCAGGCTGTTGAGGTTGATGTCCACCGACAGGGTGGCGATGATCTTGCCGTCGACCAACAGCGGGAAGACGATGCTGGTCATCAGCACGCGCTGGCCGTCGATGTCGTAGAAATAAGGCTCGACGACGCAGACCTTGCCGCTGCTGCGCGGGCAGGTCCACCAGGTGTTGGCCGGCTGCCCACTGGGGCCGATGTCGGTGTTGGCCATGTCGTGTTCGGGCAAGGCCATGGCGGTCAGTTGGCCAGCACGCGGCTGCGACCAGTACAGGGCAAAGCGCCCGGTTTCGTTGCTGCCAAGCTCGGGCTTGCCGACGAACAGGCTGTCCTTGTTGTCCAGGGCGTTGGCTTCGAACACCAGCGACAGGCCCAGCAGGTCGGGGTTGGCCTGCAATGCCGCACGCACCTGACGGGTCATGTCCTCGCGCAGGTCGAAGGCATCGAGAAAACGTTTTTCCGCCTGTTCACGCAAGAACAACACCTGGCGGGAAAACCCGGCGCCGTACTGGTAGGCATCCATGAACTGGCGACGGATGTTCAGCGCCTGGACTTCGCCCTGCGATTCGATGCGCGCCTGCGCCGACTCGCTGAGCATCTGGGTGCTACTGGCCTTGACCAGGTCCGAGCTGTGATCCATGCGGTACAGCGATAGGCCGACCAGCAGGGTGACGATGCCGGCAAGGCACAGACCGGCGAGCAGGGTGATTTTCCACTGGATGGAAAGTTGTCGCAAAGGCATGGTGTCGAGTCCCTTTTTAATTGCAGGGTTTTGATGGTGACAGGGCAAGACATGCACGCCGGCCCATCGCTGTATCGACCCACGCCGGTTTTTCTTTATTCGAGCATTCAATTTAACGCTCGCGGGTAATGCGCCGCCCCGTGGCGCTTTTGACATCCCGTGGCCATTGCTTCAGAGTGCGCGCTTTTTTGTCCGTCGCGAGGAACCCCAAACCATGAATGCAGTGATCGCCGCTGTAGGCATCATGCTGATTCTCAGCCTGTCACGGGTGCATGTGGTGATCGCCTTGATCATCGGCGCATTGACCGGTGGCCTGGTCGGTGGATTGGGTATCGAGGGTACCCTCAAAGCGTTCAATGGCGGCTTGGGAGGCGGCGCAACGGTGGCGCTGTCCTATGCGCTACTGGGCGCTTTCGCTGTCGCGATTGCCAAGTCTGGCTTGGCGCATGCCCTGGCCGACCGCGCCCTGGCGTTGGTCGACCGTCAAGGTCAGGGCGAGGGCGGCAAGCTCAAGTGGCTGTTGATTGGCCTGATGCTGGTGGTGGCAGTGTGCTCGCAGAACATCCTGCCCATTCACATCGCTTTCATCCCGCTGCTGGTGCCGCCACTGCTGTACGTAATGACCCGCCTGCGCATCGACCGCCGGTTGATCGCCTGCACCATCACCTTCGGCCTGATCACGCCGTACATGTTCCTGCCAGTAGGGTTCGGCAATATCTTTCTCAATCAGATCCTGCTGGCCAATGTCGCCCGCGCCGGCGTCGACATCAGTGGCGTCAACGTGACCCATGCCATGGCCATCCCGGCGGCTGGCATGTTGGTTGGCCTGCTGATCGCGGTGTTCATCAGCTACCGCAAGAAACGTGACTACGATCTGGCGCGCATCGAGCAAGTCGAGCAGGTCAGCGTCAGCTACAACCCCATGACCCTGCTGGTAGCCGGGTTGGCCATCGCTTCGGCGTTCATCGTGCAGCTGTGGCTGGACTCGATGATCATCGGGGCGATGGTCGGCTTCCTGATCTTCTCGCTGTCGGGCATCGTGCGCTGGAAAGACACCGACGACCTGTTCACCGAGGGCATGAAGATGATGGCCATGATCGGCTTCATCATGATCGCTTCCTCGGGCTTCGCCGATGTGTTGAAGGCCACCGGCGAAGTCAAAGGGCTGGTCGAGGCGTCGGCGCAATGGATCGATCACAGCAAAGGTGTCGGTGCCCTGTTGATGCTGTTGGTGGGGCTGCTGGTGACCATGGGCATCGGTTCGTCGTTTTCGACGGTGCCGATCCTGGCGGCGATCTTCGTGCCGTTGTGCGTGCAGCTGGGCTTCGATCCGCTGGCGACCGTGTGCATCGTGGGGACGGCAGGGGCACTGGGCGATGCCGGCTCACCGGCCTCAGACTCGACCTTGGGGCCGACCTCGGGGTTGAACGTCGATGGCCAGCACCATCACATCTGGGACACGGTGGTCCCGACCTTCATCCACTACAACTTGCCGCTGCTGGCCTTCGGCTGGCTGGCGGCGATGACGCTGTAGGTTCAGCCCCTGCGCGGCGGCGGCGATATGCTGTTGAGCACGGTGCTGCCGTCTTTGCTGCGGGTCAGGTAAACCGGCAGCACCTTGGGCAGGTTGTCCACCAGCCGTGCCACCTCGCCGGTGTTGTAGATCCCGCTGATGCGGATGCGCCCGGTGCCGGCATCGGCCAGCAGCAGCGGGGCGTCCAGGTAGCGGTTGATGACCGGCAGTGCCTGCTCCAACGGCAGGTTGTCGAGTACCAGCTTGCCTGATCGCCAGGCCAGGCTGTTGGCGTAGTCGTCGTGCTCGGCCAATTGCGGCTCGAAGTCGCCGGTGTGGTAGGTGGCCTGCATGCCCGGGCCAAGCCGGTAGCCGCCGGCATCGCCATCGCTGCTGACCAGCACCGAGCCCTGCACCAAGGTGACCTTGACCTGGTCCTGGTACTTCCAGACGTTGAACTGGGTGCCGGTCACTCGCGTCTGCCCGCGACCGGCGCGCACCACGAAAGGATGGCTGCTGTCGTGGTGCACTTTGAAGAACGCCTCGCCCTGGCCAAGGGTGACCTGACGCCGATCCTTGAAGTTCAGGTAGGTCAGTTCCGTGTTGAGGTTCAGCTCGACCGTGCTGCCGTCGCCCAACTGCACGGTCTGCCGCTGCCTGCCCGCTTCGAAATGCTGGTAGTCATTGGGCAGCCAGCCTTGCTCCCAGCCGATCCAGGCGCCCAAGGGTAGAACCAGCAATGCCAGCGCGGCAGCCGAAGCCATTGGCCGCCAGTTGCGGGCCTGGCGCGAGGGGCGGGCCAGCGCAGGAAGGTCGATCGGCGTGGCGCTTCGTGGTAGCAGATCGGCGGTTTGCCAGATCTCCAGTATCGCCTGGTATTCCTCGGCATGCCGCGGATTCGCGGCCAGCCAGCGGGCGAAGGCTTCGCGCTCAGCCTCGGTGCAGTCATCGGCATGCAGGCGCATGCACCAATGTGCGGCGGCGTCGGTGATGGCGTCGTCTTGGCTGGGAATGAGGCTGTCGTGGTTCATCGTGGCTCCAGGTTTTGCGCATTCTACCCTTGGCGGGCGTCCTGCGAGAACCAAGGTAATGGCGAATGACTATCATTCCACTGCGTTTTTGACTGATGAACACGGAATATTCCACGTTTGAGAACACTTCGCGCCCATCCGGGCGTAGGAAGGGTCCATACCGGCGGTAGGATTTTTACATAGGCCGCTAATCAAAGCTTTGACATTCACTGCCTAGGCAGTAATATTTTAAAACAATTGCCCGAGTCGATACCGATGTCGCATTTCACCCCGGAGAATTTCCATAGCTGTGCCATTGGCATGCTGTTGGGCCGAGCGGCGATCCTCAAGGACCGTATTCTTGATTGGCACCTGGAATCGGAAGGGGTGACCGCAGCGCAGTTCAAGGTGCTGATCATCGTCACTCAATATGAGGTGGACACGCCAGCAGAGCTGTGTCGCTACCTGGGCCTGGACAGCGGATCGATGACGCGCATGCTCGACCGCCTGGAGCAGAAGGGCTTGATCGTGCGCAACCGCTGCGCCGATGACCGTCGCCAGGTGCGTCTGGCCTTGAGCGCCGATGGCCAGCGCCTGGCCGACCGTTTGCCAGAGATTGGCGCGGCGGCGCTGAATGAGCTGGTCGGCGTATTGCAGCCTGACGAGCTGAAAAGTCTTGAAGGGTTGCTGGCCAAGGTCCTCCTGGGCGCTGGCGACCCCCTCACGATCCGCCGTTTCGGCGATCGTTGATCCCTGTTACGCATATTCCAAGGTATTGTCATGGCCACTCCCACAGACACCTCATCCCCCTCCGCCGACGCACCCGCGTCGGGCAAGCGCAAACTGTGGCTGCTCGGCCTGCTGGTGCTGGTACTGCTCGCAGGTGCCGGCACCTGGGCCTGGTACAGCCTGGTAGGGCGCTGGCACGAGAGTACCGACGACGCCTACGTCAACGGTAACGTGGTGGAAATCACCCCATTGGTCACCGGCACGGTCACCAGCATTGGCGCCGATGACGGCGACCTGGTGCATGCCGGCCAAGTGCTGCTGCAGTTCGACCCCGCCGACAGCGAGGTGGCCTTGCAGTCTGCCGAAGCCAAGCTGGCGCGTACCGTGCGCCAGGTGCGCGGGCTGTATAGCAATGTCGATTCGCTCAAGGCTCAGCTGCAAACCCGCCAGGCCGAACTGCAAAAGGCCCAGCAGGACTACAACCGCCGCAAGATGCTGGCGCAAAGCGGCGCCATCGCCGCCGAAGAACTGTCCCACGCCCGTGATGCGCTGACTGTTGCGCAGGCGGCGGTGAACAGTGCGCGCCAGCAGCTCAACACCAGCACGGCACTGGTCGACGACACCGTCATCTCATCGCATCCCGAAGTGATGGCAGCCGCTGCCGATCTGCGCCAGGCCTACCTCGACCATGCGCGCACGACCTTGGTGGCACCGGTTACCGGCTATGTCGCCAAGCGTACCGTGCAGCTCGGTCAGCGCTTGCAGCCAGGCATTGCGACCATGGCGGTGATTCCGCTGAACGAGGTGTGGATCGACGCTAACTTCAAGGAAACCCAATTGCGCGACATGCGCATCGGCCAGCCAGTCGAAATCAGCGCCGACCTGTATGGCAGCGACGTCAAGTACAGCGGCACGGTAGACAGCCTGGGCGCCGGCACTGGTAGCGCTTTCGCCTTGTTGCCGGCGCAGAATGCCACTGGCAACTGGATCAAGATCGTTCAGCGCGTGCCGGTGCGTATTCACCTGAACGCGGACCAGCTCAAGGACCATCCGCTGCGCATCGGGCTGTCCACCGTGGTCGAAGTCGACCTGCACGATCAGAGCGGCCCGGCCCTGGCCCAGCAACCGCCGCAGCAGGCCAGCTACACCACCCAGGTGTATGACCGCCAGTTAGTCGAGGCCGATGCCTTGATCGCGCGGCTGATCCATGACAACAGCGCCCAAGGCAAGACGGCCAACCGATGAGCGACAATGCCAAGGCGCAGTTCACCCCGCCGAGCTTGCTGCTGACCACCATCGGCCTGTCGCTGGCGACCTTCATGCAGGTGCTCGACACCACCATCGCCAACGTCGCGCTGCCGACCATCTCCGGTAACCTTGGCGTCAGTTACGAGCAAGGCACCTGGGTGATCACCTCGTTTGCGGTGAGCAACGCCATCGCCTTGCCGTTGACCGGGTGGCTGAGCCGGCGGTTTGGCGAAGTGAAGCTGTTCATCTGGGCCACATTGCTGTTCGTGCTGGCGTCGTTTTTGTGCGGCATCGCCCAGTCGATGCCGGAGCTGGTGGGCTTCCGAGTGCTGCAGGGGGTGGTGGCCGGGCCGCTGTACCCAATGACCCAGACCCTGCTCATCGCCGTCTATCCGCCGGCCAAGCGGGGGATGGCCCTGGCGTTGCTGGCGATGGTGACCGTGGTGGCGCCGATCGCCGGGCCGATACTGGGCGGATGGATCACCGACAGCTACAGCTGGCCGTGGATCTTCTTCATCAACGTACCGATCGGCTTGTTCGCTGCAGCGGTGGTGCGTCAGCAGATGCGGGCGCGCCCGGTGGTCACCAGCCGGCAACCAATGGACTACATCGGCCTGTTGACGTTGATCGTCGGCGTAGGCGCACTGCAGGTGGTGCTGGACAAAGGCAATGACCTGGATTGGTTCGAGTCCTCGTTCATCATCATCGGCAGCCTGATCTCGGTGGTATTCCTGGCGATCTTCGTCATCTGGGAGCTGACCGACCGTCACCCGGTGGTCAATCTGCGCCTGTTTGCGTACCGCAATTTCCGGGTCGGCACCATCGTGCTGGTCGGCGGCTACGCCGGGTTCTTCGGTATCAACCTGATCCTGCCCCAGTGGCTGCAGACGCAGATGGGCTACACCGCGACCTGGGCAGGGCTCGCGGTTGCGCCGATCGGCCTGCTGCCGGTGATCATGTCTCCGTTCGTGGGCAAGTACGCGCACCGCTTCGACCTGCGGCTGCTGGCCGGGCTTGCGTTTCTGGCCATCGGCACCAGCTGCTACATGCGTGCGGGCTTCACCAGTGAAGTGGACTTCCAGCATATCGCCCTGGTGCAGCTGTTCATGGGCATTGGCGTGGCGCTGTTCTTCATGCCGACCTTGAGCATCCTGCTCTCGGACCTGCCGCCGCAGCAGATCGCCGATGGCTCCGGGCTGGCGACGTTCCTGCGCACGCTTGGCGGCAGCTTCGCGGCCTCCTTGACCACCTGGATCTGGATTCGCCGCGCCGACCAGCATCATGCCTACCTCAGTGAGCACATCAGCCAGTTCGACCCGGCCACGCGCCATACGCTCGAGCAGTTGGGCGGAGCCAACATGCAGAACTACGCCCAACTGGAGCGTATCGTCAACGCCCAGGCCTACATGATGTCGACCGTGGATTATTTCACGCTGATGACCTGGATATTCGCGGGGCTGATTCTACTGGTATGGCTGGCCAAGCCACCGTTTACTGCCAAGGCCGGGCCGCCTTCGGCAGGCCACTGACACCTGGCGGGCGGTAGCCTCGTGAAAGCGCTGTTACCGCTCGCTGCGCAGCGGCTGGCGTTGCAGCAGCTGGGCGATGCGCTGCTTGAGTACGGTCAGCTCAAACGGCTTGAACAGGATATCGTCGCGCTCGCCCAGCGCTGTTGCCGGCAAGGCCGCATTGGGACTGTAGCCGCTGATGAACAACACCGGCAGGTCGCTGCACAACTGGCGGCATTCGTGGGCCAGTTGGTGGCCGTCGAAGCGCCCTGGCAAACCGACGTCGGTGATCAACAGGCCGGGGCTCAGCCCTGCCTTGACTGCCGCCAGTGCCTGGCGCGCATTGGCATAGGAATGCACGTCATGGCCACAGTCTTCCAGCAGGTCAGTGATCAGCAGGCGTAACACGTCCTGATCTTCCACCAAGACCGTGCACAGGTGCAAAGGGGTGCTGGGCAGGTTGACCATGCTGGGCGCGGCTACCGTCGGCGGTTGCGCAGCACCGAGGTGTCTGGGCAGGTAAAGATCGATGACGGTGCCCTCGCCGCAGGCGCTGGTGATGTGCAATTGCCCACCGGATTGGCGCACGAAGCCATAGACCATCGATAGCCCCAGGCCTGAACCCTCGCCCAGGGGTTTGGTGGTGAAGAATGGATCGAGCGCGCGCCGCGCCACCTCCGCTGGCATGCCCACGCCGCTGTCCTTGACCTGAATGTGCAGGTAGTCGCCGGGGGGCATTTCCAGGCCTTGCGCGCTGGCAGCATCGAAACGGGCGTTGACGCTGGCAATGCTTAGCACACCGCCCAATGGCATGGCGTCGCGGGCGTTGAGGAACAGGTTGATCAGTGCACTTTCCAACTGCGGGGGGTCGACCAGAATCGGCCATTGCCCAGGCACGGTCTGGTTGACGAATTCGATGTTGCGGTTGGTTGAGCTGTTGATCAGGTCCTGCATGCCGCCAACCAGCGCGTGTACATCCACAGGCTGCGGCATCAAGGTCTGCTGGCGCGAAAACGCCAGCAACCGCTGTACCAGCGAGGCGGCACTCTGCACGCCGTGCTGCGCCACACCGATCAGGCGCAACGTCTCGTGATGGCGCTGCTTGCCGTGGTGTTTGGCGGCCATTTCCAGCGCACCCATGATGCTGCCGAGCAAGTTGTTGAAATCATGGGCGATGCCACCGGTCAATTGGCCGACCGCCTCCATCTTCTGCGATTGGCGCAGGGCCCGCTCGGTTTCGCGCAGGCGTTCCTGCTCGTTGACCCGGTCGGTGATGTCATAGGCGAACAGATAGCCGCCCTGGATGCGCTGTTGTTCATCGCGCAATGGGTTATACAGAATCTCGTAGTGGCGCAGTGCATCGGGCATGCCCACGGCGAGTATTTCAGTGAAGGCCTCACCGGACATCAGGCGCGGCCACACCGGTTCCAGCCGGCTCATCAGGTCAGGATGCCGGGCAAGAAATTGCGGGATGAAGTCACCGACCTGAGGGGCGAAACCGCGCAGGCGCTTGAAGGTCTCCTGGGCCGTGCGGTTGATCGCCAGCAAGCGCAGGCTGCGGTCGGCTGCGAACACGTTGGCCAGGCTGTGATCGACCAATTCGCCGAGCAGCTTGCTGTTGGCCTGGGCCTGGGTGACGCGCTGGTTCAGGTCGGCGTTACGTTGCCACAGGCGGTCGCGTTCGGGCTCACCGGCGGTCTGCGCCGTGAACTGGATGGCCAATCGGTTGAGCTGTGCAGGCTCCAAGCGCTGCACGGTCAGAAACAACAGGCGGTTGGTGACTTCGAGGCGTTTCTCGAAACTCACCGACTGACCGGTACGCGCGACCTCGGCGAAGCGCTCCAGCCACTGGTCAGCTTCAGCCGGGATGATCTGCCGGGCGGTCTGGCCCATTTTCTTGGGGTGGCCGGTGTGATGCAGGCACGCGCCATTGGTCAGCAGGTAGCGGTAATCGTGATAGCGTCCGTGCTCGTCGGTCAGCAATTCGACCACGCAGAATCCTTCGTCCATGCGCGAGGAAATCAGCTCGAAGCACGTAGCCTTCAAGCGTGCGTCTTCCAGCTCCTGCTCTAGTTGGGCGATACGCGCTTCGAGGGCCGCGTGCTGGTTGGATGGCGAGGCGATGTACATGGCGCTGACTCGATGAAAACTCGCCCTAACTATAGAAAAGCGCCTCGCCAAGCGCCATCAAAACGATCGCACGATCCTGCCCAACGTGCGCATGGCCTCGCTACTGCCGGCATGCCAGGGGGTGCCGTAGTTGAGCCTGATGCAATTGCCAAACCGCCGGGTCGGCGAAAAAATCGGACCCGGCGCAATGCTGATGCCCTGGGCCAAGGCCAGGTGGAACAGTTTCAGCGCGTCGACATGCTCGGGCAACTCCAGCCACAGGAAGTAACCCCCGGACGGTTGGCTGACCCGCGTCTGTGCGGGGAAGTGTTCAGCGATGGCGGCGAGCATGTTGGCTTGTTGGCCCTCCAGGGCATAGCGCAGCTTGCGCAGGTGGCGATCGTAGCCACCATGCTGCAGGTAGTCGGCAATCGCGGCCTGCGCGGGCATCGAAGCGCACAGCGAGGTCATGAGTTTCAGGCGCTCGATCTTCTGCGCAAAGCGCCCGGCAGCGACCCAGCCGATGCGGTAGCCAGGCGCGAGGCTCTTGGCAAATGAGCCACAGTGCATCACCAGGCCCTGGGTATCGAAGGCCTTGGCCGGTTTCGGCGCTTGCTGGGCGTAGTACAGTTCGGCATAGACGTCGTCTTCGATCAACGGCACCTGATGCCGCGCCAGCAATTCGACCAACGCCTGTTTCTTGGCTTCGGGCATGCTCGCGCCTACCGGGTTCTGGAAGTTGGTCATGCACCAGACCGCCTTGACCGGATGTTTGTCCAAGGTTTGCGCCAGCACGGTCAGGTCCATGCCCTCGCGAGGGTGTACCGGAATTTCCACCGCCTTCAGCTTGAGCCGCTCCAATACCTGCAGGCAGGCATAGAACGCTGGCGCCTCGATGGCCACCAGGTCACCCGGCTCGGTCACCGCTTGCAGGCACAGGTTCAGGGCTTCCAAGGCGCCATTGGTGATGAGTAGTTCTTCGATCGGCAGCATCAAGCCGCCGACCATGTAGCGCAGGGCGATCTGCCGACGCAGTTGTGGGTTGCCCGGTGACAGGTCGGTGACCACCATGCGCGGATCCATCGCGCGGGTCGCGCTGGCCAGCGAGCGTGACAGACGTTGCAACGGAAAAAGCTCGGGGCTGGGGAAGGCGGAGCCGAACGGTACGGTGTGGGGGTCCTTGATCGACTCAAGGATGGAGAACACCAGAGCACTGACATCCACCTCGGTCGACTCACTCAGCACTGGCTGGGCCTGAGGCTCGCTGATCTGGCGCGGCGCATAGGCGTTGACGAAGTAGCCCGAGCGCGGGCGCGCGCGGATCAGTCCGCGCCGCTCCAGCAGGTAGTAGGCTTGAAAGACGGTGGACGGGCTGACGCCGTGGGTCTGACTGGCATAACGCACCGATGGCACGCGTTGGCCAGGGCCGAGCACGCCGGTGCGGATGAGTTCGGCGATGTCATCGGCAAAGCGTTCGTAACGTTTCATGGCGGCTCGCAAGCAGGGGTAACGGCGGGGAAGGGCGCAGTAGCGTTCTACGCAGCACTGCGCCGGGCCGGAGATAGCCGAGACACTATGACCTGCAAACTGTATTCAGCACAGGCTCAGGTCGGCGACTGAAAACCATATCAGATCAGCCGAGCGGCCGCCTGCGATCAAATGACTGAACCCGGCACGCTGGCCTTGAGATGCTTGCGGCTGTCCTTGGCACCTGCCACGGTCAGTGCATCGGCTTCGGCCTCAGTGATGGGAAAGCGCTCACCCACCAGCACGGCGACTGACATGCGCAGTTGTTCATCGGTGACGATCTCGATTTCAGGTCCCATGGCGTCGATACGAAGCGTGTCGCCAATCAACGTGCAGCGTTGGGTGTTTTCTTCGATTTCGATAGGCATGGCGTGATCCTCCAGGGCTGATGGTGGTTGTGACCGCAGGGGGCTGCAGGATGCTCAATGCAGGCGCCCGCTGGGCACTTTGCGCACTGACTGGGGGTCAATCGCTCAGGAGTCGCCGTTTGAAGTGGAACACCACGCATGGAATTGATCTGGGAAGCCATAGAAGCTGAATTCGCCGACATCACCGATGTGCAGGAGGTGGTTCGCATCCTCGTGCGCTTGATGATGGCCGCGCTGCTGGGCGCGGTGCTGGGCTTCGAGCGTGAGCACCGAGGCAAGTCAGCCGGCGTGCGTACACACATGCTGGTGTCGCTGGGCGCGGCCTTGTTCGTGCTTGCGCCAAGCATGGCCGGGGCCGACGAGCAGGCACTGAGCCGGGTGATTCAGGGGATCGTGGCGGGGATCGGCTTCCTGGGGGCGGGCACCATTCTCAAGGGTAACGGCAAGGACCCCAGCCATGTCAAAGGCCTGACCACCGCTGCGGGGCTGTGGATGACCGCCGCCATCGGCACGGCTGCCGGTATGGGGCGCGAAGCCACCGCGCTGATCAGTACAGTGCTGGCGTTACTGGTGCTGGGCACGATGCCGCTGTTGGTGGGCAAGGTCGAGGGGCAGAACGAGGAGAAGCAACATGAGGAGGGGGGCGAGAAGCACTAAGGGGAGCCGAAGCTCCCCCCAAAGCGTTGTTGCCTGCTCTTTTTTATTATTGAGGCCGGCCTTTTGTTGTTTTTGTAGGCCTGCCTTGATGTCGCGGGTGACCCCTATCCGGGGTCAAGAGCAAACGTATTTTTTTGAGCGCTGAACTGCTTTTACCCAAAGGGTCCGATCTGACTGTCGCCACCTGGAGGTGGTTTTGTTGTTCTGTGTCAGTTCGCGGGGCGAGCCCCTGAAAAGCCTGTCGACTCCAAAAAAATCTGCTTGCTGCGCCTCTGCCGTGTTGTTCTTGTTATGTCAGAGCCGTTGCCTGTTGTTTTTATTGGTTTCGCGTTTTTCTTGTTCTTGTACCAAAGATATAGCAGGTGCCGTGCCAACTTTTGAAAAGCTCTATAAATCAATGATTTATGAAAATTGGTAGGTGTTCACGAGGCAGCGCGACGGTTTATCTGTTTCCCTGTTACCCGATATTTCTCCCCGCGATGTGGGGCCGGTAACACTCACCCACACTCATGTGACACCTTAATGAAATTCATTGTGCCCGACGTGCTTGGGCCACACGCGAGCCGTTGACCCGGCCCAGGACATCGCTGATGCGCTGGCCGGCAGCAATCAAGCGTTCGAGGTCGATGCCGGTTTCGACGCCTAGGCCCTGCAATAGGTACACGAGATCCTCGGTAGCCACGTTGCCCGTTGCACCCTTGGCATAGGGACAGCCGCCCAAGCCCGCCACGGAACTGTCGAACACACTGATGCCTTCGAGCAGGCTGGCATAGACGTTGGCCAGTGCCTGGCCGTAGGTGTCATGGAAGTGCCCGGCCAATTGCTTGCGCGGAATCACATCGGCCACGGTTTCGAAGAGCCGTCGAGTAGCCCCGGGCGTTCCAGTGCCCAGCGTGTCGCCCAGCGACACCTCGTAACAGCCCAGCTGATACAGGGCGCTGGCTACAGGGGCGACTTGCTCGGCACTGACACTGCCTTCGTAGGGGCAGCCCAGCACGCACGACACATAACCGCGCACGCGCACGTCGTGGCGCTGGGCAGCCTCCATGATCGGTTCGAAGCGCTGCAGGCTCTCGCTGATGGAACAGTTGATGTTGCGCTGCGAGAACGCCTCGGTTGCGGCGGCGAACACCGCCACTTCCTTGACCCCGGCGGCCACTGCAGCTTCAAAGCCACGCATGTTGGGCGCCAGCGCCGCGTAGGTGACCCCGGGCTGCTGCGCGATGGCGGCGAACACCTCGGCAGAGCCGGCCATTTGCGGCACCCATTTGGGCGAGACGAAACTGCCGACTTCGATATAGCGCAGCCCGGCGTCGGCCAACGCATCGACCAGGCACACCTTGTCGGCGACGCTGATCGGTTGGGCTTCGTTCTGCAGGCCGTCGCGCGGGCCGACTTCGACTACGCGCACAGTGGTGGGGATGGGCATGGATAAGCTTCCTGTCAGCGTTTGTCTGGAGTGTTCAAGGTGGCCGCCAAGGCTTGCTCGCAGCGTTCCTGGGCGGTGTCGAGTTCCAGCTGCATCTGGTGGATGTCGAGCATCTGCTGCTCGAGCTGAGTGCGCCGCTCGGCAATCTTGGCGAGCATGCTGTTGAGTTGCTTGATGTTACCGCTGCTGGGATCGTACAGCTCGATCAGCTCGCGGCATTCTGCCAGTGAGAAGCCGATGCGCTTGCCGCGCAGGATGAGCTTCAGGCTGACTTTGTCACGAGCCGAGTAGATACGTTCCAGGCCCCGTCGCTCCGGGCTGAGCAAGCCCTGTTCTTCGTAAAAGCGGATAGCGCGGGTGGTGATGTCCAGCTCGCGGGAAAGGTCGGAGATGCTGTAGGTCTGGCTGCTCATGCGCGGGCTCGAGGGGTATGGATGACGGTATCCTGAAGCCAGCTTGACGTATACGTCAAGTCAGCGGCGGCGCTTATCGGGCTTGCACCGAACGTCGGTAGGCATTGGGCGTCTGCCCGCTCATGCGCTTGAAGAATCGGGCGAAGTAGGTCGGGTCGCTGAAGCCCAGGCTATCGGAAAGCTGACCGATGCTCATGCGGCTGTAGGCCAGGTTGCGCCGGGCTTCGAGCAGCAGGCGCTGATGCACGACCTGCAAGGCGCTTTGCCCGGTGAGGGTGCGGCATAGTTGGTTGAGTTGCAGGCTCGAGACGTTCAGGCGCCCGGCCAAGGCCTCGACCGACAGGTGCTCACGGTAATGCGCCTCGACCAGGCGCAGGTAGGCGCCGAGCACCTGCCGGTCGCGCTCATCGCGGGTCCGCGGTGCCTGACCTGACTGCTGGCGGCGACTGATCCACACCATCAGTGCGGTCATCAGTGATTCGAGCAGCGTCGCCCGTGCCGGCGCGGTGCCCTGGTACTCATGCTGCAAGGTTTCGACCAATGCGCGCAGGCGCGCTCGGTCCTGGCCCAGCGGATAGCAGGCAGCCTTTGCCAACACGCCAAGCGGCGCCCCCAGCCGCTGTTCAAGCTCGGCCACCAGCGCTGCGCCAAACGTCAGGACATGCCCCTGGATATCTTCGCTGAAGCGAAAACCATGCACCGTGAGTGGCGGCACCACCTGGATGGCCGCCTCGGCGACGGTGCTGCGCACGCCTTCGATTTCCACCTCGGCCTGCCCGCGTTGCACGTGCAGCAGTTGAAACAGCTCGGCGTGCTGATGCGGCTTGATTTCCCAGCGATGCGGGCGACTGCGCGCATGAATGGGCTCGCAATGCAGCAGGTCCGTGCCCGGCCAGGGGTGGTTTTCGCCGTAGAGCTGAAACAGCGGCACCTTGCCTAGAATGGATTTCATGGAGGTTGGCCTGTCCGTTAATCGAACCATTTTTGTAAAAGTGCAGGTTTAACCGGAAAAAGCGCAGTAATTGGGCCTGTGTCGTCAGTAAAAATGCAAGCACGAACACCCACGAGATAACAACAATGAACACTCAGGTTGCAATCATTGGCGCAGGTCCGTCCGGGCTGCTGCTCGGCCAGTTGCTGCACAACGCTGGCATTGACACTGTCATTCTCGAGCGCCAGAGCGCTGACTATGTGCTGGGCCGCATTCGTGCGGGCGTGCTCGAACAAGGCACGGTCGATCTGCTGCGCGAAGCGGGTGTCGCCGAGCGCATGGACCGTGAAGGCCTGGTTCATGACGGGGTAGAGCTGGTGCTGGGCGAGCGCCGGCAGCGCCTGGACCTCAAGGGGCTGACCGGCGGCAAGACGGTGATGGTCTACGGCCAGACCGAAGTCACCCGCGACCTGATGCAAGCGCGCGCCGCCAATGGCGCAGCGATCCTGCATGACGTCAGCGATGTGCAGTTGCATGAGCTCAAGGGCGGCAAACCGTACGTGACCTTCGAGCACGCCGGCCAACGCCGGCGCCTGGACTGCGACTACATTGCCGGGTGCGACGGCTTCCATGGCGTGTCGCGGCAGAGCATTCCGGCCGGGGTGCTGCAGACCTACGAGCGGGTCTACCCATTCGGCTGGCTCGGCCTGTTGTCGGACACGCCACCGGTCAACCATGAACTGATCTACGCCCATCATGCGCGCGGCTTTTCCCTGTGCAGCCAACGCTCGCAGACCCGCAGCCGCTATTACCTGCAGGTGCCGTTGGGCGAACAGGTGGAGGATTGGCCGGATGCGCGTTTCTGGGCAGAGCTCAAGGCGCGCCTGCCCGCTGATGTGGCGCAGCGCCTGGTGACCGGCCCGGCGCTGGAAAAGAGCATTGCCCCGCTGCGCAGCCTGGTGGTCGAGCCGATGCAGTACGGCCAGCTGTTCCTGGTCGGCGATGCTGCCCACATCGTGCCGCCTACAGGTGCCAAAGGGCTCAACCTGGCGGCCTCTGACGTCAACTATCTGTACCGGATCCTGGTCAAGGTCTACCGCGAAGGGCGCACCGACCTGTTGCAACAGTACTCGCCGATGGCCTTGCGACGGGTGTGGAAGGGCGAGCGCTTCAGCTGGTTCATGACCCAGTTGCTGCACGACTTCGGCGAACACAAGGATGCCTGGGACCAGAAGATGCAGGAGGCCGATCGCGAGTATTTCTTGTCCTCGCCCGCCGGTTTGGCCAACATTGCCGAGAACTACGTTGGGTTGCCGTACGAGCAAGTGCTGTAGCGCGCCGCCAGGGCGCGAAGCGCTCGTGCAGGCGACCCACAGCTGCCACCCCGCGCAAGGAAGCCGCCGATGCTCCGCTACGCTGCCGCGTCCATCTTTATTCTCTGCCTGGGCGCCGCCGCGCTGCCGGCCTGGGCCGACGGGCCAGGGCTAGCCATCGCGCCTGAGTCGCAGTCGGGCTACCGCAGCGGCCTGCTGCCAGTGCAGGGCAAACGGCACATGGTTGCGGCTGCCAACCCTCTGGCCAGCCAGGCCGGACGGGCCATGTTGCGTGCCGGTGGCAGCGCCATCGATGCGGCGATCGCCATGCAGATGGTGCTGACGCTGGTCGAGCCGCAGTCCAGCGGGATCGGCGGCGGCGCTTTCATTCTGTACTGGGACGGCCAGCAGATTCAGGCCTATGACGGCCGCGAAGCGGCACCGGCTAGGGTCAGCGAGCGCTTGTTCTTGCAGCCCGATGGCTCGCCCATGGCCTTTCGCGACGCCCAGATCGGCGGGCGATCGGTCGGCGTGCCGGGCGTGTTGCGGGCCTTGGAGCTGGCCCATGAGCAGCACGGCAAGCTGCCGTGGAGGGTATTGTTCGAGCCAGCGATCAAGCTGGCCCGTGAAGGCTTTCCCGTGTCGCAACGCCTGCACACCCTGATTGCGCAAGACCGCTTCATCGCCAGCGCGCCGGTAATGGCTGGCTACTTTCTGGACGAGCAAGGGGCGCCGTTGGCCGTTGGCACGCTGCTGCGCAATCCCGCGCTTGCCGCTACCTTCGAACACATCGCCGAGCAGGGCGCACAGGCGTTTTATCAAGGCGAGATCGCCAGCGCCGTGGTGGCGGCGGTGCACGCCCACGCCAACCCAGGGCAGCTGTCGCTCGACGACCTGCAGCAGTACGAGGCCAAGGTGCGCACGCCGGTATGCGCCGCCTACAAGCGCTGGAACATCTGCGGCATGCCGCCGCCCTCTTCGGGTGGGGTCAGCGTGTTGCAAACCTTGGGCATACTAGAGGCCTTGCAGCGCCAGTCGCCCGCGCATGATCTGGCCAAGCTGGCGCCTCAGCCGATTACCTCGCCGGCGGGGTTCGAGCCTGCGCCGCAGGCGGTGCACCTGATCGCCGAAGCCGAACGCCTGGTCTACGCCGACCGCGCTCAGTACCTGGCCGACAGCGACTACGTAGCAGTGCCGGTCAAGGCCCTGCTCGATCCGGCTTACCTGGCTGAGCGTGCCCGGCAAGTCGGCGCGCGCAGCATGCAACGCGCCAGCCCTGGCACACCGCCCGGTGCAGATCTGGCCATGGCCCCGGACCGCTCGCCGCTGCGCATTGCCACCTCGCACCTGTCCGCCGTCGATGACCAGGGCCAGGCCTTGGCCATGACCACGTCGGTTGAATCAGCCTTTGGTGCGCATGTGATGGTCGGCGGCTTCTTGCTCAACAACCACCTGACGGACTTCTCGTTCCTGCCTGAGGAAAACGGCCGGCCTGTGGCCAATCGGGTCCAGCCCGGCAAGCGTCCGCTTTCCGCGATGGCACCGACGCTGGTGTTCTCGCGCAGCTCCGGCGAGTTGCTGGCCAGCCTCGGGTCACCGGGAGGGTCACAGATCATCGGTTATGTGAACAAGGCGCTGGTCGCGCTGCTGGACTGGCGGCTGGACCCCCAGCAAGCGGCCAACCTGCCCAACTTCGGCAGCCGCAACGCCGGCACGGAAGTGGAGACGGGGTTGATCAGCCCTGCGCTGATGCGTCAGCTGGCAGCGCGCGGACACCCGGTCACGCCCATGGTGATGACCAGTGGCATGCAGATCATTCAGCGTACCGAGCAGGGCTGGGAGGGCGGTGCCGATCCAAGGCGTGAAGGCGTGGCGCTCGGCGATTAGCGAACGCACGTTGCCGGGCCAACAGCGCCATGGTAGAAGTCGCGCTCGCCATTCGAAAGATGAATACCCAGATGTCCACCAGCGTTAAATCGAATAGAGCTCTGTTCGACCTCGACCTGCTGCGCGCGATCGTCGTCGTGGCCGACTGCGGCAGCTTCACTACCGCGGCGGCCCGGCTGCATTCGACCCAGTCCACCATCAGCCAGAAAGTTCGCAGGCTCGAAGACATGGTCGGCCACCGCCTGCTGGTGCGCGGCAATCGCGATGTATTGCCCACCGACGCCGGGCAGACACTGCTCGGCTATGCCCGCCACATGCTGGCGCTGAACGACCAAATGCTCGAAGCCCTGGCCGGCGCCATGGTCGGCGTCACCGTACGTTTGGGCGTCCCTGAGGACTTTGTCGGCGGGCGCACCACCAATGCACTGTCGGCATTCAGCCGCCAGCATCCGCAAGTCAAGCTGGAAGTCACCAGTGGCCTGTGCCGTGACCTGAGCCAGGCCTTCGACAATGGTGAGCTTGACCTGGTGCTGCTCAAGCAACGGCGCAACAGCCGCGAGGGCGTGGCCTGCTGGCCTGAACGCTTGCAGTGGATCGACAGCGCGCGACTCCCGGCCTTCGAGCTCGACCCAGTCCCGCTGGTGACGTTCCCACCGCGAGGCCTTTACCGCGAAGACATGATCAGCGCCATCGAAGGCATGGGCCGGCGCTGGCGCATCAGCTTCACCAGCTCCAGCCTCAGCGGCATCCAGGCGGCGGTCGCCGATGGCATGGGCATCAGCCTGCTGCCGCCGCGCGCGGCCAGCGGCGAACACCGGGTGCTAGGCGCGCAGCAGGGCTTGCCGGAGGTGAACAGCTACGAGATCGTGATCGTGCACAAGCCGACCGCCGATGCGATGGTCAAGGCGCTGGCCGGGGTGATGACCGAGTTGCTGGCAGGTGGCGGGATCTAGCCGGCATGCGCTTGCGCGCTTCCAGGCTGCAGCGCATCAGAAGAAATTGCGCTGGGCCTTGAGCGTAACCACGCTCTCGCAGTAGGCATTGATCCCGGCGTAGGCATCGCAGCCGCCGCCGCTGAGGTCTGAGTTGCTGTAGATCAGGTTGAGATCCAGGCCCAACCAGGGCCGTGACAGCTCCAGCGACCAGTCAGAGAAGCCACTCACGCGGCTGCCATCGCCGATGGTGAACGGTGTGCCTAGGCTGTGGTGAGCGACCTTGACGGTGAGGTCGACGTCAAACAGCGGCAGCCGGCCGAAGTCGGCGAAGAGGGTGCCGGTGCGGTTGTCGGGATTGTCGCGCCAGGCGCCGCCGAAGCGGCTGCCCAGCACTGAAATACCGCCATACAGTGCGTAGCTGTCTGCATCCGTGAGCTTGGGCTGGCTGTAATGAATCAAGCCGACTTCATAGCCCAGGGTGCTGTCGAAGTGGTGCTTGTAGCCGAGGTAACTGTCCAGGCGCAGGGTCGAATCGGGCGTCATGCCCATGCTTGGGGCATATTGGCCGATGTACCAGCCGCTGGGGTGGCTCAGGTCAAGGCCGCCATGAAAGGCGCCGACCGCACTCGGCGAGATCAAGCCCTGCGCCATGCTGCGCGAGGGCGTGGTGCCGAGTTTGAAATCGAAATCGCCAAGTTGACGTTGGATTTGCTGCGCATGCAGTGCCGGGCTGCAAAGGAGGGCCGCAGTCAGCATCAGCAGTGGCCTGGTCATGGTCACCGTCCTGGAAGGCTTGCTCTTGAGCGCTCGAGCATACCTGCGTCGGCCACCGCGGCGCTACCTGTGCCGGTCGCCACGCGACCGTTGGCGCTAGCCGCCAGGCGCCGACGCGGTTGTTCAGCCTTTGATGGCCAGGTCGGCTTCGGCCGATTCGGTGACCACTTGCTGACTGCCCGAGCGCTCGATCACGCGTTTGTGCAATTCATATTGATCCAGTGACAGCCCGCGCCGCTGCAGCGACTCCAGCTGCAATTGGCGGGTTTCTTGCGCGGTGTAGGGGCGCAATTCGGGGTGGTTGGCGCAACCGGTGAGCACGGCAAGGGCGGTAGCGGTCAGGGCAGCGAGCAGCAAGCGGGCCGTGGCGGTCATCGGGAAGCTCCAGAAAGGGTGTATGTTTCGATGGAGCTAGAATATTGATTGCCCGCCTCGCTTAGAAATTGGTGCTGTCGATAGTGACTATCGAGCCTGCTACCCCCTGGGCGAGCCTGAGAACAACAGCCAAGGAGCAACGCCATGAACATCATCAATGCCCGCCTGCGGGGCAAGCCAGGGCTGTACCGCATCGAGGTGCAGGGCCAGCGCATCGCCGCCATCGTGGCCCAGGGCGATGGCGCGGCGCCTGGTGCACCTGGCGACCTCGATGCCCGGCAGAACCTGGTGGTGCCGCCGTTCGTCGAGCCGCACATTCACCTGGACGCCACGCTGACGGCCGGCGAGCCTAACTGGAACATGAGCGGCACCTTGTTCGAAGGCATTGAACGCTGGGCCGAACGCAAGCAACTGACCACCCACGAGGACATCAAGGCACGTGCTACCAAAACCATCGGCATGCTGGTGGACCATGGCATCCAGCACGTACGCACCCACGTCGATGTGACCGATCCCAGCCTCACCGCACTCAAGGCCATGGTCGACGTGCGCGAGCAGGTGCGCGATTGGGTCGACGTGCAGATCGTCGCGTTTCCCCAGGAAGGCATCGAGTCCTTTGCCAATGGCCGCGCCTTGATGACCGAAGCGGTGGCCATGGGCGCCGATGTGGTCGGCGGCATCCCGCATTTTGAGAACACCCGCGATCAAGGCGTGTCGTCGATCAAGTTCCTGATGGACCTGGCCGAGCGCACCGGCTGCCTGGTCGATGTGCACTGCGATGAAACCGACGATCCGCAGTCGCGCTTTCTCGAAGTGCTGGCCGAGGAGGCGCGGGTGCGCGGCATGGGCGCGCGCGTCACCGCCAGCCATACCGTGGCCATGGGCTCCTACGACAACGCCTACTGCTACAAGCTGTTCCGCCTGCTGAAAATGTCGGGAATCAACTTCGTGTCCTGCCCGACCGAAAGCATTCACCTGCAAGGGCGCTATGACGGCTACCCCAAGCGTCGCGGCCTGACCCGCGTCGCCGAAATCGACCGCGCCGGGATGAATGTATGCTTCGGTCAGGACTCGATCGTCGACCCGTGGTACCCCTTGGGCAACGGCAATATCCTGCGCATCCTCGAAGCCGGGTTGCACATCTGCCACATGCTCGGTTACGAAGACCTGCAGCGCTGCCTGGACCTGATCACCGACAACAGCGCCCGCACGCTCAATCTGGGCGAGCGTTATGGCATCGAAGTGGGCCGCCCGGCCAATCTGCTGCTGCTCTCGGCGCCGGATGACTACGAGATGGTGCGTAGTCAGGGCCATGCGCTGGTATCGGTGCGCAATGGCCAGGTGCTGATGCGCCGTACGCCGGCGCAGGTCGAGCGGTTGGGCTGAGGGTGGCGTTGAGGCGTGATTTTGTTGATGTCAGTTTTTCATCACTCTAGGATGGCGCCGCCAATGATGGCACAATGACATAGCAGGGAGTTCAATGCAGTATCACCACCTCGTGATGAGGTTGTGCCTTGTGACCGTCGGGCTGTGCGCAGCTGACGCCAGCTTGGCGGCTACGCCGGGTGAGCAAGATCTGATCCGCGATCGCCAAGACCGTTTGCTTCAAGAGCAGCAGCGCCGCCTTGACGACCTGCGCGATCTCCCAGGCCAGCAATCGTCACCGGCTCCCGTCCCAGCGGCTCCGGATACCGTCAAAACCTTTGACAACTGGGTAGATGCCGTTCGCAGAGGCAAGCCATTGAACTCACCCGAGCGCAAACCCGCTACCAAGGAAGACAGCGAACTTGCCCGCCTGCGTGCCGAGGTCGCAGAACTGAAAATGGAGGGGGAAATCCTAAAAAAGGCGGCGGTATTCTTTGCCAAAGACTCCAGGTGAGATACGCCTTCGTCGCTGCTGAGAGGACTCAACACCCGGTGCGAGTGTGGTGCCAGGTGATGGAAGTCTCGGTTTCAGGCTTCTACGATTTCACAGATCGTCGGCTTCGCTCCGACCTTGACGATCAAGTTCGCATTAATTTACGCAGCGTTATAGCAGCCAGTCGAAACGACAATAGCCGACCTCGACTGGTCGCAGCCTTGCGTCAGAAATCGCATTCAGAAGATGTCCAGCAAAGCATGAGTCGTAGAGGAAATTGCTGGGAAAACGCAGTGGCTGAGAGCTTTTTAGCTACGCTGAAAAGGGAGGAAACCTGTGTGATCTACTCCACCAAAAGACATGCTCAGCTGGGGATTGCTAGCTACGTGCATGGGTTCTATGACAGCAGCTGACTGCACTCAGCGTTGGGTTATCGTTCACCTAATAATTATGCGAAGTGATTGGAGCAGCAAGCTGTGTAGCTGGCTTCTTAGCGTCCGTTGTCACGGGAAAGGCCCAGCTCACATCAAGGCTGGGACATTGCTGGGGTGGCGTTATCCAGGGCAGGGGGGGGCCAGGCCGGGATTAAATAAGTAACGCGTTCACCAACATCAACGCGAGAGTACCGAATTTTCCGGGCATCGAACGATTCGGTGAGGCCATGGAATACTTCACAGTGACTAACACGGACTTGTTCATGACAGAGGTCAGTGAGCTGTATGCTAATGCAGGAACGCCACTGACACGTCAGGTTGGACAGATGATCGTGGGGCTTGTTGGCGCAGGAAAGCGGTATGACGTGCAAAACGTTATTCCAGGATTGCACGCGCAGGCTGGGGCCGTGAACAGTGTACTGACCCGTTATCCAGGTGTGCTTATGGATGTTATCACCGGGACCAACAACAAATGATTATCAAAAAAACGGCATTAGTAGAGCGGGATGGGACATGGACATTTCAAAATACGCTCTACGCTGGCGCGGCATTAGAATTTCACAAGCGAAGGCTTGTATCGGGCGAGCGATTCGCCTGTGGCCGCTATATAGATGCTTATCGCAGTGACTTTATTTCCGGAGGCGGCGTGGGCTGTGTTGAGTCGGAGTGTGATCGCGCTGGAGAGCAAGCGATGCCAGACCGAACCGGCGAGGGTGGGCGATGCCTTGCCCGTCGCAGATGATCAGGTCGGGGGGCGGCACTTCCCGTTCGCTAAAAGCGCTGAAATCGAAGGCAGTGCGCGAAACGAAAAAGCTTCTGCACGCAAAGAAATGGCCACTTGAGTGTTACGAACTAATGAAGGCAGGCCTAAAAACAATCGACCTTAACGATGCCATTGATTTTGATCAATACTGGCCCGATGACGAAAAAAATTTTGGGATATGGCTGACAGTTCAAATTGGACCTGACGATCAAGAGGGCGGGCATCTGTTTCAGATACCTGTATGTACTCCCGACTGGATTCAAAACAAGTATTATTTCCAGAGGGCTGTGTGGGGTCGACATATGTTGATCGTTTTTGAATACGACAAGGATCTGATAGTCAAAGAAATTTCAAACTACGTTGATGGTTGCTCGGGGACAGATTTTTGGGATCTAGCCCAAAAACTGTCTCGTATTGGGGTGTGGGAATTCGAAGATTACGAACCATAGCTAACAAGATATGCATGCATAACTGCCACCGTCCCCGCGCCGGTAATGTTTAGATCTGCTCAGCGCGAAATCTCCTTTCCTTAGTCGCTGGCTTTGGTCGTGGACATGGCGATCAAGGCATGAAGCATTTGCGCGAGGGATTTTTGTTGGCTTGTAGATCGCTGCTCGCTGGCTTCAAGTTGCTGTAACCATTTGGCGCAGGCTCGCGTGTACGCATCAATAGTTTCCTGCTGCTGATCAAACAGTTCTCCAAAACGGTATGGTAAGTATCTAATTTTTAGGTGTGATGGCTGCTGCGGTTAGCGGCCACGGCGACCGCGCACAGATGGACGCCTGGGTGGCGAACTACTCGACGCAATGACTACCTGACCCATGAAGAAGCCCGGGCCCAGCGCGTTGAAGAGAAAGCCTGCGCGGATGCTGGATGCGTCAATGTTCTACGAGAGTGGTATGCTCTACTGGATGAGACGCGCAATAAGCAATGGCCGATGTGAGCCGCAATAACCCAGGGCAGTGCGAAGAACTTTCCGCGAAGCCTAGTGCCGGTGAGCCGAAGCTTCGAGCGTTGGCGAAAGATGCATCGGGGCAGGGAGGTTATGGCGCTTCTGTTGTCATCGGGTATGTCACTAGCACTAGCAATCAAGATGCGAAGAATGTCATTGCGAGTGAGTTGAGTGCGCTTGAGGAGGAGATGGTAGTGGATTCCTTTCCATGCTAGGCTCGACATCGCTGAGTGCGGCGATGGGTGGTAGCTCCATTGGTACAAAAGCGACAGGGACTGCTGGAAGTAAGCTCCCATCGTCGTTGCCTCATAACTTAACTGGGTATGCAAGCCCGTAGGACATTCGGTTTACGCAGGACAGTGTTTCAAACACATTCGAGGATGGCAAAACGCTCCAAGCCACAATTGATGGCTTAAGAACTGGGAAAATATCCCCAGGCGACTTGACGCCTATTCGGGTGTTTGAGAAAAATGAAGTGAGTTACAGATTGGACAATTGCCGTTCGCTTGCCGCGTCACAAGCCGGTGTCCCAATCAAGATTGGGCCAGCAACGCCAGCAGAAGTTGCCAAAATGTTGGAAAATGACTACGCCGAATGATAGATCAATTATTTGCGTTCCTGGCGTCTGTAAGTGAGGGCTTATGAATCTTGATCGAGTGGTTGCGATACAAACAAAAGAAGAGCTGGCAAGTTTCATCGAAGACCTGGGTGAGGACCTGACCGTTTCTCCCGACGAATAGGAAAACGCTGATTTGGAGCGATTTCTGTTTGCAATGGCGGCTTGGATTAGATCAATGGATATCTATGCAAAGAACACTGGAGATAGTGATGTGGTCCATCCAAGTTGGAGCACGTTTGCAAAAATACTGTACGCTGCGAAAGTCTACGAGTGATCGGAGTGCCGGCTGTTTAATTATGCCACGTTGAAAACACCGGCCTAGCTCCGGTGTTGTTTTATCTGCGGTCAGCGCCAAGAAATAACTGCTGAGGCTGTCAGTAATTTGTCTGCAAACAGTCTGCATATTGTCTGTAGTGATAAAGCCCACGCCTCAATAAGGCAAGCGATTGTCGATAACCGATCCTCTGGCCGATTTGGCCCTTAAATCTGGTGTGTATTCGGGGCTTTGTATTGTCCTTAACTGCTGTTCATCGGGCTCTACACCATACGCACCTTGCCGGTGCTGCCAAGCCCCGGATTTACTGGGTTGCGGTGGTTTATCAGCCAACAGCGTGGCCTCATGCGGCAACGCTGTTGGCTGCATGCCCCGCACTACCTGATGACATGAGGCCACACCCATGCCACAGTGCCTTTTCTCTAGCCGCATTCTTTAGTGGCCTGCGGTCTTGCTGTTTTCGGCCTGTGGAACGAAGAAACGCTTGGTCTGGTGCTTAAAGATCATGGCATCGAGCAGGGCCAGTATCGAGCGGCGTTCGTACTCGTCCATCTGCGCCACGAACTTTAGCTTCAGCTCGTCTTGTGGCTCGCGCTCGCCTTGCTCGAACACCAGCAGTCGGTGGTCACGGTAAACGTGGTGGCGAGCTTTTTAGGAATCTCCAACAACGGTTGAGCCTCGCCCGATTCGTAGCGTTTTACCTAGGTGATATGGATTCCCACGGTGTCAGCCATTTGCTGCTGGGTCAGGCTGTGTTGTTTGCGTAGCTGAAAGAGGCGTTCAGTAGAGCTCATCTAGAACAAGCCTTGATGGTAGTCGATGCTTGGCATTGTCACCTCTGGTTCTGATGAGGGTTGACGAAAATATCTATATGGAGCCAGTAATCCCTTGTGAGATACTCGACAAGGTTTGAGAAGATACCGAATGGCCCCCATCCCCGAAGCCGAACTGGCTTCCTGCCAACTACGTGAATTAAGCTCGAGCAATGCAGCAAAGTTGGCAGCCTGGAAAGGCTTTGAATAACAGTGTTCCGAGCGTGCAGATAGGTGGGGATATTTTTCTTGATGCGACGAATGTTCTTCCGTCGAGCGCAGGTGGGACGTGGTTTGAAGCTGATATTGGCTTGAATAGCACTATGTCTCGCAGCAATTAGCCTAGCACGCGATTGCTGTATACAAACGATGGGCTACTATATATAACCACGAATTACTGTAAAACCGTCTCCCCTATTGGATTATGGAAGTAGTAGCTATGGAGATTACAATTGATGGTCATGGAGTTTTTGTTCTATTGATTCAGCGACCGGTGCTCGCTCCAATGCCGCAACCCAGTCTGGCCGAGCTCCCGCGCTAGAAGGAACGATGGCGAATGGATCAAGGAGGTTGGTTGAATTCGATGGTGTGGATGGTGAAGTTTTAGTTGATCGCAAGATTTCCGTTGTAACGACGAGCAGATCGAGGATCAGGCGCTTACTGAGAAGGCTTTTTTAGTGTCAAACTAAAGCCGAGAACATACCCAGAGTGGTCAGTCGATCGGGGCGAAATGGCGGTGGAATCTACTTTCCAGCTGGTACCGATCCAGCGAAAGGAGAACTCATTAAAGTCATGTCACCCGGCTGCTCACCTGTTCCAAGATACGAGAACGGATCCTGGTGTTGGCAAAACTCCGGAAAACAACCGTTGAATCCAGCAACAGGTAAATCTGGCATAGAGCAGGGGGTACACATTTTCCACCCTCGCCGAATTCTTTACCACCTGTTCGTCGTTGAAATCATGGATTAATAGCGGGTACATGTACAAATTGCCAGATGATTTTGGTTTTATGCTGCTTTCCGAGTGTTATCTGGAAATGATTTGTTATGGTGCGCACCTCACAAGGCTGGATTTTTCACGACCGCAGATTGCTCCTGGTGTCCCTCCCTATAAGGTTTCTATTTGTGTCAAGGCAGGCTTAACTTATCAGGTTGGTGATATATCAGGAAAGAGAGAATTTACAGACTCATCTACCAGCGCGCCGTTGTTAGATCTCTTGTTGAAAGAGGTTGTGCTTGTTGAGGAGGTTGAAGGGGCTTCACTTCAGATTTCATTTGATTCATGCGACAAAATTGTAATTCAGGCTGATTGCGGTGGCGACTATGAGTCCTATTCGATTTATCTAGACTCTGGTGACGTGATAGTCGGTGCAAAAGCGGCAGCCGGCCAGGCTACTATTGGCGTTCCTATTTCCTGCCTTGCCCACACAGGTTCGCACCCTTCAAGTCGTGGACCGCTGAGCGCAGTCGTCGCGCCCTGACGCCGCGCCGTTCAGCCCTGTAAAAGCAGCTACCCAATCGGATCCTGCCCCAGCACCTTGCTCAACGCCACCCGCGCATCTTCCAGTTGCACCAGCGCCGCATGCCGCGCGCCGAGGGCGTCACCGTTCTGGATGGCGGTCAGAATGGCCTTGTGCCGGGGCAGGGCCAACTCGTCGAAATTGGGGCGCTGGTTGGAGTAGCGCACCGATTCACGCAGCGCCAGCGACAACATGTTGCACAGATAGGCGAGCAGGTCGTTGTGCGTGGCATCGGCGATGCGGGCATGGAAATCCAGGTCTGGCAGCAGGCGCTCTTCATGGCTGCGAGCGGCTTCCATGCGCTGGTAGGCCTCGCTGATCGACTCGACGTCGGCAGGGCTGGCATTGGTCGCCGCGAGCGCGGCGGCGGCTGGCTCGATGACCCAGCGCACGCTGGAGAGGGTGTGGAAAAATTCCTGCTGCGGGGTGGCCTGCATCAGCCAATGCAGCACATCGGGGTCGAGCATGTGCCAGTCATGGCGCGGACGCACCAAAGTGCCGACGCGTGGGCGAGCCTCGATCAGGCCTTTGGCGGTCAGGGCGCGCATGGCCTCGCGGAACACCGGCCGGCTGATCGCGTAGGCTTCACACAAGCTGGCTTCGGCAGGCAGCTTTTGCCCGGGCTGCAGCTGCCCGGAGACGATCTGCAGGCCCAGGTCCTGGACCAACGTGGCATGCATGCTCTTGCGCTTGGTGGGTTGGCGGTAATTCATGTGCGGCGTTGGCGGTCCATCGGAGCGGGATCGGCATCATAGCATCACTGCCTGGCGGGGCGACCGCTTCGCCTGCCGGGGCGGGCGAAGCAGGGCGCTGAGGCGCTCAATGCGAGTGCTTGGGCACAGCCGAACCGCGGCAGCCGACCAGAAAGTCGAAATCGCACCCTTCATCGGCCTGCATGACGTGGTCGAGGTACAGCTTGGCGTAGCCGCCGCTGATCAACTGCGGCGGCGCTTGCAGGTCGGCCAGGCGGCCGGCCAGTTCCTCATCGCTGACCTCAAGGTGCAGGCGCCCCGTTTGGCAGTCGAGTTCGATCCAGTCGCCTTCGCGCACTGCCGCCAGCGGGCCGCCGGCGGCAGCTTCCGGCGCCACATGCAGCACCACGGTGCCGTAGGCGGTGCCGCTCATGCGCGCATCGGACAGCCGAACCATGTCGGTGACGCCTTGGGCCAGCAGCTTGGCGGGCAAGCCCATGTTGCCGACCTCGGCCATGCCGGGGTAGCCCTTCGGCCCGCAGTACTTCATCACCAGCACCGAGTTGGCATCGACGTCCAGGTCCGGGTCATTGATGCGGGCTTTGTAGTCCTCGAAGTTCTCGAACACCACGGCACGGCCACGGTGACGCATCAGCGCCGGGGTGGCGGCCGAGGGTTTGAGCACCGCGCCCTTGGGCGCCAGGTTACCGCGCAGGATGCAAATCCCGCCGTCTTCCACCAGCGGCTGGTCGATCGGCCGGATCACCTCTTGGTTGTACAAGGGTGCAGCTTGGCAGTTGTCCCACAGGCTCTTGCCGTTGGCGGTGAGTGCCACGGGGTGGGGCAGCAGGGCGTGCTCGCCCAGCCGGCGAATCACCGCAGGCAGGCCGCCTGCGTAATAGAACTCTTCCATCAGGAAGCGCCCGGATGGCTGCAGGTCGACCAAGGTCGGTGTGCCGCGACCGACCCGAGTCCAGTCTTCGAGCTGCAGGTCGACGCCGATGCGCCCGGCAATCGCCTTGAGGTGGATCACCGCGTTGGTCGAGCCGCCGATGGCGGCGTTGACCCGGATGGCGTTTTCGAACGCTTCGCGGGTGAGGATTTTCGACAAGCGCAGGTCTTCGAAGGCCATTTCGACGATGCGCATGCCGGACAGGTGCGCCAATACGTAACGGCGCGCATCCACCGCCGGGATCGCCGCGTTGTGTGGCAACGAGGTACCCAGCGCCTCGGCCATGCAGGCCATGGTGGAGGCGGTGCCCATGGTGTTGCAGGTACCGGCCGAACGCGACATGCCAGCTTCGGCCGAGAGAAATTCGTTCAGGTCGATCTGCCCGGCTTTGTACGCCTCGTGCATCTGCCAGACGATGGTCCCGGCACCGATGTCGCGGCCCTTGTGCTTGCCGTTGAGCATCGGCCCACCGGTGACCACGATCGCCGGCACGTCACAGCTCGCCGCCCCCATCAGCAGCGCCGGCGTGGTCTTGTCGCAGCCGGTGAGCAATACCACGGCATCGACCGGGTTGCCGCGAATGGCTTCCTCGACATCCATGCTGGCCAGGTTGCGCGTCAGCATGGCGGTGGGGCGCAGGTTGGACTCGCCGCTGGAGAACACCGGGAACTCCACGGGAAAACCGCCGGCTTCGAGCACGCCTTTTTTCACGTGCTCGGCGATCTTGCGAAAGTGCGCGTTGCACGGGGTCAGCTCGGACCAGGTGTTGCAGATGCCAATGATCGGCTTGCCCTGGAACTCATGGTCCGGAATGCCTTGGTTCTTCATCCAGCTGCGGTACATGAAACCGTTCTTGTCGGCGGTACCGAACCATTGGGCCGAGCGCAGGGGGCGTTTGGGATCAGACATAGCAGTCACCTTTATTAGTATTACTAATTGTCGTTATGGGCCAAATGTAACTACAAAAAGCGCCGGTGTGAAGGGTTGTCGTTTTAAATAGTATTACTATATGATCTGGCCACCGCGCTGGAGCTCCCCCGTGGAGACCCCAGCCATGTGCTGTCCCCACTACAAGAACAATCGGAGACTTCGCCATGATTCAGGAGCAGCGGCTCGTCCGCCTGATCACGCTTAAACTCATCCCCTTCCTGGTCCTGCTGTACCTGGTGGCCTATGTCGATCGCTCGGCCGTGGGCTTTGCCAAGCTGCACATGGGGGCCGATATCGGTCTCGGCGATGCGGCCTATGGCATGGGTGCCGGGCTTTTCTTCATCGGCTACTTTTTTTTCGAGGTGCCCAGCAACCTGATGCTCGACCGCTTCGGCGCGCGCCGCTGGTTCGCCCGCATTCTGCTGACCTGGGGTGCGATCACCATCGGTATGGCGTTCGTCACTGGCCCTAACGGCTTCTATGTCATGCGCTTCTTGCTCGGCGCCGCCGAAGCGGGCTTCTTCCCCGGCGTGCTGTACTACATCACCCAGTGGTACCCGGTGCGTCATCGCGGCAAGATCCTGGGCTTCTTCATTCTTTCGCAGCCGTTGGCGATGCTGGTCACCGGGCCGCTGTCCGGGGCTTTGCTGGGCCTTGATGGCAACCTTGGGCTGCATGGCTGGCAGTGGCTGTTCATCTGCATCGGTACCCCTGCCGTGCTGCTGGCCTGGCCGACCTTGCGCCTGCTGCCTGACGGGCCGGACAAGGTGCGGTGGCTGACCGACGCGCAACGCAGTTGGCTGCAAGCGCAGCTGGCCAACGACCTGCGCGAGTTCGGCCAGACCCGGCACGGCAACCCGCTGCACGCCTTGAAGGATGGTCGGGTGCTGTTGCTCGCATTGTTCTACCTGCCGGTGACCCTGAGCATCTACGGCCTGGGCCTGTGGTTGCCCACACTGATCCACCAGTTTGGCGGCAGTGACCTGATCACCGGGTTCGTGTCCGCAGTACCGTACCTGTTCGGCATCATCGGGCTGCTGATCATCCCGCGCAGCTCCGACCGCCTCAACGACCGCTATGGGCATCTGGCGCTGCTCTATGCCCTGGGTGCGCTGGGCCTGTTCCTCAGCGCCTGGCTGAGCGTGCCGGCGTTGCAACTGGCAGCCCTGTGCCTGGTCGCCTTCGCGCTGTTTTCCTGCACCGCCATCTTCTGGACCTTGCCCGGACGCTTCTTTTCCGGCGCCAGCGCAGCAGCCGGCATCGCCCTGATCAACTCGATCGGCAACCTCGGTGGTTACCTGGGTCCGTTCGGCATCGGCGCGCTCAAGGAGCACACCGGGCAGCTGTCCTCGGGTTTGTACTTCCTGGCTGTCGTGATGATGTTCGGGCTGGTGCTGACCGGGGTCGTCTACAACCGCCTGGAGCGCCGTCAGCGCCTGGCATCCGATAACATTGCAACCGACAAGCGAGCTCAAGCATGCGATTGATCCAATTCGAAACCGCCGCCGGTCAGCGCCGGGTCGGCGTGGTGGAGGGCGAGCGCGCCCTGGAAATCTGCGGCGTCGACACGACCCGCGAACTGGCGCTGCAGGCCATCGCCGCCGGGCGTGAACTGGCGGCTCAGGTGCAAGTGGCGGGCCTCGGGGAGGTGCACGATTACCTCGCCTTGCTGGCCGCGGGGCGGGTACTGCCGCCACTGGACCATGCCGACCCGGCCCATTGCCTGGTCACCGGCACTGGCTTGACGCACCTGGGCAGCGCCGCCACCCGCGACAAGATGCACCAGCAACAGGTCGACGGAGCAGTCACCGACAGCATGCGCATGTTCCAGTGGGGCCTTGAAGGCGGGCGTCCCGCTGCGGGCGAGCAGGGCGCACAGCCGGAGTGGTTTTACAAAGGCGATGGCGGCATCGTCGTGCGCCCAGGTGCCGACCTGCCGCTGCCAGCGTTTGCCGAAGACGCCGGTGAGGAGCCTGAGCTGGTGGGCCTGTACGTGATCGGCCCATGTGGCACGCCGTTTCGACTGGGCTATGCCCTGGGCAACGAGTTTTCCGACCATGTGATGGAACGGCGTAATTACCTCTACCTGGCCCATTCCAAGTTGCGTGCCTGCAGCTTCGGTCCGGAGCTGCGCCTGGGCGCGCTGCCGGCGCACTTGGAGGGCCGTAGCCGCATCCTGCGCGACGGCCAGGCGCTATGGAGCAAGCCGTTTCTGTCCGGCGAGCAGAACATGTGTCACAGCTTCGAGAACCTTGAGTTTCATCATTTCAAGTACCCCCAGTTCCTGCGCCCTGGCGATGTGCACGTGCATTATTTCGGCACCGCAACGCTGTCGTTCGCCGACGGCATTCAGGCGCGGCCTGGGGACACTTTCGAAGTCAGCCTAGATGCCTTCGGTCAGCCCCTGCGCAACGGCATCGTCGCTGCCGAGCAGGCCCTGCGCCCCGGCCAGGTGAAAAGCCTATGAACCTTCAAACCTCGCCACAGGAGACAGCCATGTCGGGAAGCAATTTCATTGGTGGCCGCCGCAGTGCCACCGGCAGCGTGCGGCTGCAGAGCCTCGATGCGCACACCGCAGAGGCACTGCCCATCCAGTTCACCCAGGCAACGCCCGAAGAGGTCGATGCTGCCGCCCGCGCTGCCGAGCAGGCGTTCGTTGAATATCACAGCCTGGCGCCAGAGCGCCGTGCCCAGTTCCTCGACGCCATCGCGGCCGAGCTCGATGCGCTCGACAGTGCCTTCATCGACACGGTATGCCGCGAGACCGCCTTGCCCGCCGCGCGTATTCAAGGTGAGCGCAGCCGCACCAGCAACCAGCTGCGGTTGTTTGCCCTGGTGCTGCGCCGCGGCGACTACCTGGGCGCACGCATCGATACGGCGCTGCCCCAGCGTCAGCCGCTGCCACGCCCGGACCTGCGCCAGTACCGCACCGGCGTCGGTCCGGTGGCGGTGTTTGGCGCGAGCAATTTCCCGCTGGCGTTCTCCACCGCCGGAGGTGATACCGCTGCGGCTCTGGCCGCCGGTTGCCCGGTGGTGGTCAAGGCGCACAGCGGCCACATGGCGACCGCCGAATATGTGGGCGAGGCGATTGAACGTGCTGTGCTCTCTACCGGCATGCCGGCAGGTGTGTTCAACATGATCTTTGGTGCCGGGGTCGGTGAAGCGCTGGTGCGGCATCCGGCCATTCAGGCGGTAGGCTTCACCGGCTCGCTCAAGGGCGGGCGCGCCTTGTGTGACCTGGCCGCCGCGCGTGCGCAGCCGATACCGGTGTTCGCCGAGATGAGCAGCATCAATCCGGTGGTGGTCCTGCCGGCTGCGTTGCAGGGCAGGGGCGAGCAGGTGGCCAGCGAGCTGGCGGCGTCGGTGGTGCTCGGTTGCGGGCAGTTCTGCACCAATCCAGGCTTGGTGCTCGGTATCGCCAGTCCGGCATGGTCAGCCTTCGTTACCGCCTTGTGCGCCCGCATGGCTGATCAGCCGGCCCAGACCATGCTCAACGCCGGTACCCTGCGCAGCTACGCCACGGGCCTGGCGCATTTGCACCAGCATCCGGGCATCCGCCATCTGGCCGGTGCGCAGCAGAGCGGCGAACAGGCCCATGCGCAGGTGTTCCAGGCCGATGTGCACCTGTTGCTCGAAGGCGACGCACTGCTGCAAGAAGAAGTGTTCGGGCCGACCACGGTACTGGTCGAAGTTGCGGATGAACAGCAACTGCGCCTGGCCCTCGAGGCGCTGCACGGCCAGCTCACGGCGACGCTGATCGCCGAGCCCGCCGACCTCGAGCAGTTCGCGGCGCTGGTGCCGGTGCTTGAACGCAAGGCGGGGCGGTTGCTGGTCAATGGCTACCCGACCGGTGTCGAAGTCAGCGAGGCGATGGTGCACGGTGGGCCGTACCCGGCTACCTCGGACGCGCGTGGCACCTCGGTGGGCACGTTGGCCATCGACCGCTTCCTGCGGCCTGTGTGCTACCAGAACTACCCCGATGCGCTGCTGCCGCCGGCCTTGCGCGATGGCAATCCGCTGGGCCTGTTGCGCCTGGTCAACGGCGAGCATACTCGCCAGGCGCTGGCCTGACGCTGGCGGCCCTTGTGCGACAAGGCGCGATTGCGCAAGGGCCGCTGCAGACAAACGAGCAACTCCTGCGCACCTGTGAGAGGATGTCCACCACCCCAGCCAGGACCCCGAACGCAGCCTGATGAAGACACCAAAACGAATCGAACCACTGATCGAAGATGGCCTGGTCGACGAAGTACTAAGGCCCCTGATGAGCGGCAAGGAAGCGGCCGTCTACGTGGTGCGCTGCGGTGCCCAGGTGCGCTGCGCCAAGGTCTACAAAGAGGCCAACAAACGCAGCTTCCGCCAGGCAGCCGAGTATCAGGAAGGGCGCAAGGTGCGCAACAGCCGCCAGGCCCGGGCCATGGCCAAAGGCAGCAAGTACGGCCGCAAAGAGGCCGAAGATGCCTGGCAGAACGCCGAAGTGGCGGCGTTGTTCCGTCTGGCCAATGCCGGCGTGCGCGTACCCAAACCCTATGACTTCCAGGACGGTGTGCTGCTGATGGAGCTGGTCACCGACGCCGACGGCGATGCGGCCCCGCGCCTGAATGACGTGCACCTGGATGCCGATCAAGCGCGCGAGTACCACGCCTTCGTCATCCGCCAGATCGTGCTGATGCTGTGCGCAGGCCTGGTGCACGGTGACCTGTCCGAATTCAATGTGCTGCTCGGCCCTGACGGCCCGGTGATCATCGACCTGCCGCAAGCAGTGGACGCGGCGGGCAATAACCACGCGTTCAGCATGTTGCAGCGCGACGTGGCGAACATGGCGCATTATTTCGGCCGCTTCGCACCCGAACTCAAGACCACTCGCTTTGCCGATGAAATGTGGGCGCTGTACGAAGCCGGCGAGTTGCGTGCGGACAGCCCACTGACCGGCCAGTTCGAGGATGACGCCCAGGCCGCCGACGTCGCCGGTGTGATGCGCGAGATCGACGCCACCCTGCGCGACGAAGCACGCCGCAGGGCCGCGCGTGATGAGGCCGAGCATGGGTCAGGCAAAGCCGAGGAACCGACGCCGCCGTGGTTGCAGTGAGGCGGTGAGGACGGTGGCGTTTTGCAAAGGCCTTCTTGCGTCTGCGACAAAGGCAGCTGGCGGCTGTTGCCTTTGACGCAAGGCACTATCTCGTCATTTGGCCTTTTCACTGGCCCGCTACAGGCATAAGGTATACGCCGTTCAAATTCCCTGGAGCTGTCATGTCCAACCGTTTCCCCTCCGTTCGCCCACGCCGTCTGCGCCAGAACGAGTCCCTGCGCACGATTTTCCAGGAAACCGAGTTTCGCCTCGAAGACTTGATCCTGCCGATCTTCGTCGAGGAAGGCATCGATGACTTCGTGCCGATCACCAGTATGCCGGGTGTCAACCGCATTCCGGAGAAACGTCTGGCCCAGGAGATCGAGCGTTACGCCCGCGCCGGCATCAAGTCGGTGATGACCTTTGGCGTTTCCCACAACCTCGACGCCACCGGCAGCGACACCTGGAACGAGAACGGCCTGGTGGCGCGCATGTCGCGCATCTGCAAGGACACCGTACCGGAAATGGTGGTGATGTCCGACACCTGCTTCTGCGAGTACACCAGCCATGGCCATTGCGGGGTGCTGCATGACCACGGCGTGGACAACGACGCTACCTTGGCCAATCTGGGCAAGCAGGCGGTGATTGCCGCTGCCGCAGGTGCCGATTTCATTGCTCCCTCGGCGGCGATGGACGGTCAGGTCCAGGCCATCCGTAGCGCCTTGGACGGCGCCGGTTTCCATGACACGGCGATCATGGCCTATTCCACCAAGTTCGCCTCGTCGCTGTACGGCCCGTTCCGCGAAGCTGGCGGCACCGCGCTCAAGGGTGATCGCAAGAGCTACCAGATGAACCCGATGAACCGCCGTGAAGCGGTGCGCGAGTCGCTGCTCGATGAGCAAGAAGGAGCCGATGTGCTCATGGTCAAGCCGGCCGGTGCCTACCTGGACGTGATTGCCGACATTCGCGCCGCGTCGCGCTTGCCGCTGGCGGCGTATCAGGTCAGCGGCGAATACGCCATGATCAAGTTCGGCGGCCTGGCGGGTGCGATCGACGAGGGCCGGGTCATGCGCGAGAGCATTGGCGCGATCAAGCGCGCCGGGGCCGATCTGATCCTGACCTACTTCGCCATGGACCTGGCCCGCGACGGTATCTGACCGCCGCCTGGCCCTGCGCTGTAGCAGCAGCGCAGGGCTGTCATCGACCCTTGTGCCGCGGGTGCGGAACCGTTTTTGCTCGGCCTGACGGGGCGCACGCACAAAAAAACACTAAGCGCTGAATTATTTAGTGTCCTGTTGTATCTGATGCCATAGAGCCTTCAGTAACAGGAAAAAACAGGCATGAGATCCCGCAAAAAAAGCGTCAAACCGATCGGTTTGAAAGACATCACCATTGTCGATGATGCCAAGATGCGCAAGGCGATCACCGCCGCTGCGCTGGGCAACGCCATGGAATGGTTCGACTTCGGTGTATACGGTTTTGTCGCCTACGCCCTGGGCAAGGTGTTCTTCCCCAACGCCGACCCCAGCATCCAGATGATCGCTGCGCTGGCCACCTTCTCGGTGCCATTCCTGATCCGCCCGCTGGGCGGTCTGTTCTTCGGCGCACTGGGCGACAAATTCGGTCGCCAGAAAATCCTCGCCGCCACCATCGTGATCATGTCGCTGAGCACCTTCGCCATCGGCTTGATACCGTCATACGCCTCGATTGGTATCTGGGCGCCGATCTTGCTGTTACTGGCGAAGATGGCCCAGGGCTTCTCGGTCGGTGGTGAATACACCGGCGCTTCGATCTTCGTTGCCGAATACGCCCCGGATCGCAAACGCGGCTTCCTCGGCAGTTGGCTGGACTTTGGCTCGATCGCAGGCTTCGTGCTCGGCGCTGGGGTAGTGGTGCTGATCTCCACCGTGCTGGGTGAAGAGAAGTTCCTCGAATGGGGCTGGCGCCTGCCGTTCTTCCTGGCGCTGCCGCTGGGCATCATCGGCCTGTACCTGCGCCATGCGCTGGAAGAAACGCCGGCGTTCCAGCAACACGTCGAGAAGCTTGAGCAGGGTGACCGCGAGGGTCTGGCGTCCGGCCCGAAAGTGTCGTTCAAGGAAGTGGCGACCAAGCACTGGCGCAGTCTGATCACCTGCATTGGCGTGGTGATCGCGACCAACGTCACCTATTACATGCTGCTCACCTACATGCCCAGCTACCTGTCGCATAACCTGCACTACAGCGAAGACCACGGCGTGTTGATCATCATCGCGATCATGGTCGGCATGTTGTTCGTGCAGCCGGTGATCGGCCTGCTGAGCGACAAGTTCGGCCGTCGGCCCTTCATCATGGTCGGCAGCATCGGCTTGTTCGCCCTGGCAATTCCGGCCTTCATGCTGATCAACAGCGGCGTACTGGGATTGATCTTCGCCGGTCTGCTGATGATCGCGGTGCTGCTGAACTTCTTCATTGGCGTGATGGCCTCGACCCTGCCGGCGATGTTCCCCACGCACATCCGCTACAGTGCGCTGGCCAGCGCGTTCAACATCTCGGTGCTGATCGCCGGCCTCACCCCCACGCTTGCGGCCTGGTTGGTGGAAACCAGTGGCAACCTCTACATGCCCGCTTACTACCTGATGGTCATCGCCGTGGTTGGCCTCATCACTGCCCTGACCATGAAGGAAACCGCCAACAAGCCTCTGCGCGGCGCGGCCCCAGCCGCCTCGGACATCAACGAGGCGCGCGAGCTGCTGCAAGAGCACCACGACAATATCGAGCAGAAGATCGAAGACATCGACGAGCAGATTGCGGAGCTTGAGGCCAAGCGCAAGCTGCTGGTGCAGCAACACCCGCGTATCGACTGAGGCTCAGCGCGGCATGTAGCCGCGCTGCCACACGCGCGGAATCAGGCCCGAGAGCAGGGCCAGCAGGCAGGCCAGAGCAGCACTCCCGGCCATGGCCTGCAGGCCCATCCGCTGTTGCAACCAGGCGCCCAGGGCAGCGCCGAGCAGCATCCCCGCCCAGGGCACCAGTTGCACCCGCCAACCAGCGCGACGTTCGCCGAGCAGCCAACGCCCCAGGCCGCGGCCGAATCTGGACAGCGCGCCGGTCACGTAGGTAAGCCCGATCGGCAAGCCGTTGACCTGTTCCACCACCGCATTGAGCATGCCCATGGCCAGGATCGCGCTCAGCAGCGGCGCCAGTGTGGTCGTGCCAGGCCAGCTGGCAGCCAGACCCAGTAGCCCCGTTACCACCAACAGCAGTGGCCACGCGCGGCGCCGGCTGGCCCGTGCCAGCAGCACGCCCAGCGCGTTGCCGGCAACGAAGCCGAGCACGGCAGCACCCAGGCGCAGCACCATGCTCGCGTCAGCCTCGCTGATGGCCACCGCCAGGCGCGTGGTATTGCCACTCATGAACGAGACGAAATCGCCTAGCGCCAACAGGCCGATGGCGTCGGTCATGCCTGCCAGCACCGACAGGCCAGCCACCAGGCCAAGCCCAACGCGGCCGCGCCGGCGCTCGAGGTGCAGGCGTTTGGCGGAGCGGGCAGGGTGAGCGGAGGGCAGCATGCGCAGGCCTCAGCGAGGCAGTTCGCGGGCCAGGGTGCTCTTGATGGTGCGTTCCACCACATCGACCAGGACCATGGTCTGGTGATCCACCTCGATGTTCAGCAGCTCGCCCACCTGGTAGCGGGGGAAGGTGGTCTGGCGCAGGGTTTCCGGGATCAGGTTGATGGTCACCACGCTGTCCTCGACATCGGCCACGGTCAAGCTGCAGCCATTGACACCGATGAACCCCCGGGGGAATACGTACTTGTCCCAGGGTTCCGGCATGCGAAAGCGAATGAAGGCCCCAGTCGGTTCGATCACCAAGGCGACGATCTCGGCGGTGGTGGCAATGTGGCCGGCCATCAGATGACCGCCGACTTCGGCGTTCATCTTGGCCGAGCGTTCGATGTTGACCCCTTGCCCTGGCTTGAAAAAGCGCAGGTTGGTGCGCTCCAGAGTGGCGCTCATGGCGTCGAAGCGCACCTGACTGCCGTGGATCTCGGTGACCGACAGGCAGGTGCCTTCGACGCTGACGCTGGCGCCAATCTTGAGGTCTTCGAGCAGCGCTGGGGTCAGGTCGAGGGTGAATTGGTGGTGGCCCGGGTGGCGGGTCACCTCAAGCAGAGGACGCACGGCTTGAACGATGCCGGTGTACATGAAGAGCTCCTGCGCACGGGAAAACAATTTCCCGCACGCTAAGCCTGTGGCGCGGCAAAAGCAAGGCGAGGGTGCCGGCTCGGGCGCCGACATCGCGCCTCAGACGTGGCCGCTGCTGTTGACGATACGCAGGCACAAGGCCTCGTAGGGGTCCAGATTGACCATCAGGCGCCCATCCTCGGTCAGGTCGCCTTCGACCGTCTCGTTGATCATGTCCACCACCGGGCCTGGGGTAAAGCCAGTCAGCAGCAGCTCCTCGGCAATGACCTCCTGGCTAAAGTTCAAGGCGCTGATCTGGATTCCGCGCCCGGCCGGGAGCTCGTGCACCATCACCAGCAGCCCAGGGCTGCTGACATCTGGTACCAGCACCTGGCGGCTGTTGGCGATGCCGTAGGCCTGGCGCACCGCAAGCAGCTTCTTGACCTTGCTGGCGAACGAGTCGGGATTCTCCAGCTGGCTGTCGAGGCTGCCATACAGAGCGCGGGCTCGGGGCATGCCGCGAACCGATGCCTCGGCCTGCGGGTCGAGACCGGCCAGGTCGTAGCCGCCGCGGTGGATCCAGCGGGTATCGCCGTCGCCCATGCGCTCGGCCACCGCTTCGGCAGGCAGGGGCAGGGCACCGACCATGTCCCAGCCAGACAACGCCACCACACCCGGCTGCATGGCGTTGTACATCACCAGCAGCAAGTGCAGTTTCTGAATCAGTTCGATGTCGCTGGCAGACAGCTGCTCGATGTCGCGCATTCCCAGCGCCGCCGTGATCAAGCTGGCGGTGGTGCAAGAGATGCCGTTGGTGACGAAGCGCAGGTTATACGGCGCATGCTCACCGGAAAGCCGCTCGTAGATCTCTTCGCGAATGTGCTCGCGCAAGATGTTGCCCGGCAAGGTCTGGCCTTTGTACAAGTACATGTCGTGGGCGTGCAGCGTCCAGAAGTGCACCAGCTCCACGGTCAGCTCGTCGTGGTTCTGCAGGGCGTGGATCAGCGACGCCGGGTCGATGCCGAAGGCATGCATCTCCTTGAGCATCAGGCGCAGGAATTCGGTATCGCCGGTCAGCAGGGCATGCTGATACGCCGGGCGGGTGATGAAGTCGTAGGACAGGTCGGCACCGCCTTTGGACATCTGCGCGATGTCGTCCAGGGTCAGGTTCAGCTCCTGGAAGCTGAAGCCGCCAGCCTTGCGGATCATGCCGCCAATGATCTGGTTGCCGACGATCGACAGCGGGTGGCTTTCCGACCAGGCGCTGCCGCTGGCGCGGGTTTCCACGCCGAGAAAACCGTTGGCGTCCAGGCGCAGGCCGCGGGCGCCCAGGCAGTCCAGCGCATGCAGGGCGTCGCCGATGATCATTTGCTGGGCGGCGAAACTTGGGTCCAGCCAGTTCAGCGACGGTTGCCCCTCCTTGAAATAGTGCAGGTACACCCAGCGTCGAGTCTTGCCGTCGACGCCCGTGATCGGCGGCGTGGCGCTCCAGTCGGTTTCCTTGACACCAGGCTCGAAGAAGATCACCCGCTGCAACTGGCCAACGATGTAGTGGCGCGCCTTGAGTTCGTCGCACTGCGCGGGCGCCAGGTTGACTGCGTCCCGGCCTGCGGGCACATCCGGTAGCAGCGACCAGTCTTCTTCGCGGATCTCGATCATGTGATAGAGCCCGGGATACGCCCCATGGCCCAGCTCGGCCAGGCGGAAGTCGGCGCCTTTGCCGGTATGCGAGGGGATCAGGTCGTCGATGGTGACGGCGTTGTGCGCAGCCGCCATGCGGCTCATCTGCACCAGCTCCTGTTCGCTGCCGTAGAGCGGGTCGATGTCGAAGCTGATGCGGTCGAAGTTGCCGTCGATGCTAGGGGTGAATTCACGCCCACGCACGCCGCCGGATTGCTTGATCGGCCCGGTGTGAACCCCCTGCACGCCAATCTCGGACAGGCGCTTCCACAGCGCCTGGTGGCCCAGCGCCGCGAGCACCGAGCAGCCTTCGGGGGCAATGATCGCATCGGGGTATACGGTGAGCCACACCGAGGCGATTTCCGTGGCGCGGCGCGGTTGCGCTTCGGCGTAGGGATTCTGCCACAGACGGGACTGGCCGGAATATTGAGTGGCTCGCTCCTGCGAGGCCTTGAGCATGGAACGCTCTTCAAGCCATTTCACATAAGACGGGTCGGGCTGGGTCATTTCGCATCCTCTCTGCGTGGCGGCACCGGCCCAAGTTATGACGGTATAGCGCGCGGATCGTTCGGCTCGAAGCGCGGCAAGGCCAGCCTGCGTGCGGGCAGGCTGGCCCGAGGCTCAGAAGCTGTACTTGGCCGTGAGCATCAGGTTGCGCGGCGTGCCCCAGGTATCGCCGCCGTAGTCCACCGACATGGCCACTGCCGAGTAGTACTTGCGGTCGAACACGTTGTTGGCATTGAGCTGCAGGTCGAGGTTCTGGTTGACCCGGTAGCCGGCCATCAGGTCGGTCACCGCATAAGCGCCCTGGATCAACCGGTACTCGCTGCCATCGGCCACGGTGAAGTCATTGTAGATACGGCTCTGCCACGAAATGTTGCCACCCACGCGCAGCTTCTCCAGCGGACCCTGGAAGTGGTACACCGTGTTGAGCTTGAACATGTGCTCAGGGGTATCGGTATCGAAGCGCTGGTTGACCTTGCCGGGGTTGGCCGCATCCTTGATGGTGTGTGCCCGCGCGTAGGTGTAGCCGGCGCCGACCTGCCAGTTCGGCGTCAGCGCGCCTTGCAGTTCCATGTCGATGCCCTGGCTGCGTACCTCGCCGGAGGCCTCGTAGCAGGAGGTTTGCGGGCAGTTGGGAACGATCACCTGGGTGGCGCGGTTTTCCTGGTCGACGCGGAATAGGGCCACGCTGGCATTGAGCGCGCCGTCGAAGTATTCACCCTTGATGCCGACCTCGTAGTTTTTACCTACGATCGGCTTGACGGGCGTGGCGCTGGTATCCTTCTCGCTTTGCGGAGTGAAGATATCGCTGTAGCTGACGTAGACCGAGTGGTGCTGGTCCAGCTCGTAGATCAGCCCGGCGTAGCGGGTGACATTGCGCGTCACCTTGTAGTCGCCGTCGCCATCACGGTTGTCGTAGTCGTACCAGTCCAGCCGCCCGCCGAGAATCAGCTTGAGCGGGTCGGCCAGGCTCAGGCGGGTGGTCAGGTACACGCCATCCTGGGTGGTGACTTCACGCTTGTTGCCGGTGTGCACGAAGTCCGGCTTGCCACCGTTGAGCGGCCAGTTGGTGTCGTAGGGGCTGTAGTTGCGCGTGTCCATGTCGTAGATACGCTTGCTGGCGCCGATCACCAGCTCGTGGCTGCGCCCGAGCAGCTCGAACGGGCCGCTGACGAAGGCATCCAGACCCGCCTGATTTTCCTGGTGCTTGGACTGGTAGACCGTCCGCGACAGCGGAGCGCCCAGGCCAGCCCAGCGCGACTGGTAGGAACCGGTGAAGGTGGCTTGCTGTTGGGCATAGTTGGCATTGACCTGCAGTTGCCAGTCGTTGGCCAGGCGATGGCGCAGCTCGGCGAACAGGGTGTCGATCTCCTGGTCCTTGTTCTCCCAGTCGGTGCCCGGGTTGTAGGAGCGCGAGAAGCCCATGTGGTGGCCATCGAGGGCGGTGGGCATGGCACCCCAGAAGTAATTGGTCTTGTCCTTTTGATGCGAGAACCCGACCATCAGGCTGGTATCGTCGGACAGGTCGGCTTCGGTCACGGCATAGAACAGGCCGTGGTCGTCTTCGACACCGTCGATGAAGCTGTTGGCATCGCGATAGGACGCCACCACCCGGCCGCGCACGCTGCCGCTGTCATTGAGCGGGCTGGAGGCGTCGATCTCGCCCCGGTAGTCGTCCCAGCTACCCGCCGCGCCGGTCAAGGTGACCTTCTGCTCCGCCAGCGGACGTTTGCGCACCAGGTTGATGGCGGCTGATGGGTTGCCGGCACCGGTCACCAGGCCCGTGGCGCCGCGCACCACCTCGACCCGGTCGAACATCGCCAGGTTCGGCTGCGCGCCGACCACCCAGCCGGTGTAGCCGCTGGGGATGCCGTCATACATCAGGTTATCGATGTTGAAACCACGGGCCGAATAGGCCTGACGGCCCGGGCCGTTGGAGTAGTCGAGGAACAGCCCTGGGGTGGCCTTGACCACATCGTTGATGGTGGTCATGGCCTGATCGTCCATGCGTTGACGGGTGATCACCGTCACTGCCTGGGGCGTTTCGCGCATGCTCAGCGGCAGCTTGGTCGCTGTCGACATGGCCCCGGTGGTGTACGAGCCTGAGCCCTCGGTCGTGCTGCCCAGTACGTCCGAGCTGATTTCAGTCGCACCCAGCTCCAGCGTGGTGGGCGCTTCGTCGGCAAAGCTGGGGGAGGCAACGGCCATGCATACGGCTATGGCGAGCAGGTTGCGAGCGGAAGAGGGGCGCGTGTGCGCGAGGGGCAACGGCATGACGAGGCGGCTCCTGATAACTGCTAATGTTACTGTTTATGAGAACGATTAGCAGTAAGTTTGTCAGGATGTGTCGCACCTTGGATAGGCCGGCGACCAATCCATTACAAAATTTTCACAACCTAGGCTTTACCGGGAATAGTCTTACCGCGTTGCTGGGCAACTTCCTGCGCTTGGCCATCACGCTGTTTACCCTGGCGGGCCAGCCCCTCAAGCTGCGGAATCAGCATGCCCTCAGGCAGGTGGCGCCAGAAGCGGCCAGGCATGTGCTGGCGCAATACATCCGGATTCAGGCGAGCGGGATTGAAGATATGCCGGTAGTAGGTAAGCCACAAATCAGCGCCAGGATCGTCGGCGTTCTCGGCCCATTGGCGCCATTCTTCAGGGCAGTGGCGGCGGTAGTCAAACACCTTGCCATCGTAGCGGATGCCATCGTGGGGCGTTGCGATCAGCCAGCGCTGGCGTCCCAGTCGGTCGGCGAAGTGCGCGCTGGCGCTCTGCAGAATGTCATGGGCGGGTTCGTGAAACGCGACCAGGTCCAACTGCAGGCGCTCCGCCAGGTTAGGCGGCAGCGGTACGAAGCGCACAAACGCATGCAAGTGGTGCGCCTCGCGCCTGACCTGCTTGATCCGCCGCTGCAATTCGCTGCCAATGCGATCGCCGGCCAACATCGCCGTGCGGTCACCGTGGGCGACGCGCCAAAGAATCTCGTAGAGCAGGTTCCAGCGTTGCTCACCGCGATAGCGAGCGGCCTGTTCCAATTGCTCCAGCAGCGCCGCGGGCACTTTGGCGCGGAAGGGACCGGGGCCCTCGGGCAGCGTCGCGGGCACGGCCAGCAAGTCCTGCATGGGGCCTTGCGCCCACGTCACCTGGGCCGGATCGATGCCATGGCCCAACAGCGCTCGGGCCTGGATGCGCCACGTACCGAACTGGTCATCGCAATCGAGTGCAATCACCCCCACAGACCCATTTGCACGGGCGCCTGCGGCTCCCGCAGGCGCGAGCGCAGCAAGCCACTGCGCAGTTCCGCTTCGGCCGGGCGGTAGTCGCTGGTGACGATGAATGGCCGAGCTTTTTCCAGCACGCAGCGCAGGCGGATCAAATCGTCGTAGCGCACCCGCCGTTCGCGACGCAACTCAACCAGCCGTTGCACGCTGCGCAGGCCGATTCCCGGAATGCGCGCCAGCAGCGCAGGCTCAGCGCGATTGACATCCAGCGGAAACACCTCACGGTTGGCCAGCGCCCAGGCCAGCTTGGGGTCGATGTCCAGCGCCAAGTTACCAGTCTGCCCAAGCAGCTCGCCGGCCTTGTAGCCGTATCCGCGCAACAAGAAGTCCGCCTGGTACAGGCGGTGTTCACGCAGCAGCGGCGGTGCCGCCAGAGGCACGCTGCCAGGGCTGTCGGGAATTGGGCTGAAGGCCGAGTAATACACGCGCTTGAGCCCATAGCCCTGGTACAGCGACTCGGCATTGCGCAGCAGCGTACTGTCGTCCGTCGCATCGGCACCGACGATCACTTGGGTACTTTGCCCGGCGGGGGCAAACTTGGGCGCCCTCGGCTCGCCGGCGACTGCTTGCTGGCCTTGATGAATGACCCCCATGGCCTGGCGGATAGTATGCGCGTGCTTCTCTGGCGCCAGGCGCTTGAGGCTGGCATCGGTGGGCAGCTCGATGTTCACGCTCAAACGATCGGCCAGGCGTCCGGCTTCTTCGATCAGCAACGGGTCGGCATCGGGGATGGTCTTGAGGTGGATGTAGCCGCGAAAATTGTGTTCCTCGCGCAGCAGGCGCGCCACGCGGATCAGCTGCTCCATGGTGTAGTCAGCCGAGCGAATGATGCCTGAGCTCAAGAACAAGCCGCTGATGCAGTTGCGCCGGTAGAAATCCAGGGTCAGACGCACCACTTCTTCCGGGCTGAAACGCGCGCGCGGCACGTTACTGGAGCGGCGATTCACACAATACTGGCAATCGTAGAGACAGAAGTTGGTCAGGAGGATCTTGAGCAGCGATACGCAGCGGCCATCGGGGGTATAACTGTGACAGATGCCCATGCCATCGGTCGCGCCCATGCCGCCGCTGCCGCGCGAGCTACGCTTGGGCGCACCGCTGCTGGCGCAGGAGGCATCATACTTGGCGGCGTCGGCGAGAATGCCGAGTTTGGCAATGAGCTGCATGGCGTCGTCTCTGGATACTGACTATTCATACAGTATTGACCGCCGGGTCTGATTGCAAGTCCCAGGAGCCAGACGGTCACGGCTTGCAGAGGCCGCTGCAACGACGCTCGATGCATGCTCTGCAACGCATCAATCGATGCGTACCACCATAAACTCATGCTCGACGCCGTCGCCCACCGTCAGGTAGGCAGCCTGTGTCACGTCGGCGGGTGCTCCGGCTATACGCTTGACCTTGTGGCCCTGGTGGTCGCGAATCAGGCAGCGCAGTGAATCCCTGTTCCACTCCAAGGGCTGCAGCTTGAAGAAGTTAATGCGCGTCTGCTCGGCGTAGAAACCAAGGTATTGGTTGCGGCTGACATCCAAGGTGGCCGAACGTTTATCCAGTAGCGAAATCGTGTAGTTAAGCCGTTCGGGCGTTTGCGAGTGATAGTGAAACAGCATGGCCGCCGGCGAGCTGCCGGCTGAGGTTTGCAGCCAGTCGTCAGCAGCGACGTCGAAGAGTCCAGACGTCGTCACTGAAACGGGGATACGCTCTGCGTTATCCAGTAAATACAATTTCCCAATGAAGGAAGAGCGTTTTATCCACGGACTGGGTTGTCGATCTGCTGGCATGGGAAACTCCTTGCAATATTGAATAGTGCTGGCGGTGAACATCGAATTGGCAAAGCCGCCGCGCCTCAACAGCGCTCGATTATGAACTCGCAGACCTCATGGGCACCTTGCTGCAGCACGTGAGCCGGTCCATTGTCATGGGCCAGCTTGGCCAGGCCAATTGGTCGCTTGTCACAGAACAGCGAACCTCGCACGGTGTCGGTGGTCGCTGACAGCACTTCAAGCTCGAAGCTTCGCGGGTGTTGATCGCTAATGATGATGTTTCCCTTGGCGTCCAGTGCGAAGTGCTCATTGGCCGTGGGCTTCAGCAATCGATAACGCAGCCGCTCGCGCTGGCTTTTATCAATCCTGAAAAGGCAAGTGAATGCCGGTTTGGAACTTACCGCCAGATAGAATTTGCTGACCGTAGGGGGCGGTGAATACTCGTCTAGTCCATAAAATACTTCGCGCTTGGTCTCCAGGATGCTCACCGGCATCTGCTGCTCGCGGATGTCGACGTAAAGCTTGCCGAAGAACGTTTCTTCGACCCAGTGCGGGTAAAGTACTTCAGCTTCCATGAATCATGCCTCTTGACGGGTTGAGGTAGGACTCAATCGTAGGGGCAAGCGTAGATCCATGAAGCCAGAAGGGTTTCCGGCAGGGCGCCGGGTGCGTAGGGTCATGTACCTGGAAAGCAGAAGGGGCGCCATCTTGGCGCCCCTTCGTGATCACAGCTTAGGCTTCAGCGTCCCATGGACGATCGCCCTTTTCATCCTTAACGCGGGTGGGCAAGCCCATCACGTCAAGGGCCTTGAGGAACGGCTCAGCCGGCAATTCCTCGACGTTGACCATGCGCTTGGCGTCCCACTCGCCGCGGGCAACCAGCAGCGCTGCAGCCACCGGTGGAACCCCCGCCGTGTAGGAAATGCCCTGGCTGTCGGTCTCGGCATAGGCTTCTTCGTGATCGGCCACGTTGTAGATGAACACTTCGCGCGGCTGACCATCCTTGGTGCCCTTGACCAGGTCACCGATGCAGGTCTTGCCGGTGTAGCCTGGGGCCAGCGAAGCAGGATCAGGCAGTACCGCCTTGACCACTTTCAGCGGCACCACTTCCAGGCCTTCTGCGGTCTTCACCGGCTGTTCGGACAGCAGCCCGAGGTTCTTCAGCACGGTGAACACATTGATGTAGTGCTCGCCGAAGCTCATCCAGAAACGCACGTTCGGCACGTTGAGGTTCTTCGAGATCGAGTGAACTTCGTCATGCCCGGTCAGGTACAGGTTCTGCGAGCCCACCACCGGCAGATCGTCGGTGCGCTTGACTTCGAACATGCTGTTGCTGGTCCACTGGCTGTTCTGCCAGCTCCAGACTTGCCCAGTAAACTCGCGGAAGTTGATTTCCGGGTCGAAGTTGGTGGCAAAGTACTTGCCGTGCGAACCAGCATTGACGTCGAGAATGTCGATCGAATCAATGCTGTCGAAATACTGCTGCTGCGCGAGTTTCGCGTAGCTGTTCACCACACCCGGGTCGAAGCCGACGCCGAGAATGGCGGTAATGTTCTTTTCTTGGCACTCTTCGAGGTGTTTCCACTCGTAGTTGCCGTACCACGGCGGGGTCTCGCAGATCTTGCCCGGCTCTTCGTGGATGGCGGTGTCCAGGTAAGCGACACCGGTATCGATGCAGGCACGCAGCACCGACATGTTGAGAAACGCAGAACCGACGTTGATCACGATCTGCGATTCGGTTTCGCGGATCAATGTCTTGGTCGCTTCGACATCGAGGGCATTGAGCGAGAAGGCCTGGATGTCGGCGGGCACCTTGAGGCTACCCTTGGCCTTGACGCTGTCGATGATGGCCTGGCATTTGGAGATGTTCCGTGACGCGATAGCGATACGACCCAGTTCGTCGTTATGCTGCGCGCACTTGTGGGCCACCACCTTGGCGACACCTCCTGCACCAATGATAAGAACGTTCTTCTTCAATTTACCTGTTGCTCCTTACTTGGGAGGCCTGTCTCAGGACAGGCTGGAAAGGTAGTCGTCGAAACCGAACTCACGGACCACCTCGACGCTGCCGTCGAGTTGTTTGACCGCGATCGACGGCATCTTCAGACCGTTGAACCAGTTTTTCTTGACCATCGTGTAACCGGCCGTGTCGATGAACGACAGGCGGTCGCCAATGGCCAGCGGGCGCTCGAATTGATATTCGCCGAAGATGTCACCGGCCAGGCACGATTTGCCGCAGACCATGTAGGTGTGCTCACCGTCGTTGGGCGCCATCTTGGCGTTGAGGCGGTAGATCAGCAGGTCGAGCAGGTGCGCCTCGATGGAGCTGTCGACCACCGCCAGGTGTTTGCCGTTGTACAGGGTGTCGAGCACGGTCACTTCCAGCGAAGCGCTGTTGGTGATGGCGGCTTCGCCCGGTTCCAGGTAGACCTGCACGCCATAGCGCTCGGAGAACGCCTTGAGGCGGGCGCAGAAAGCATCCAGGGCGTAGCCTTCGCCGGTGAAGTGGATACCCCCACCCAGGCTTACCCACTCGACCTGGTGCAGCAGGTGGCCAAAGCGCTCTTCGATGTGCGTGAGCATCTTGTCGAACAGGCTGAAATCACCGTTCTCGCAATTGTTATGGAACATGAAGCCGGAAATCTGCGAAATCACCTGCTCGATTTGCGCCGGGTCCCATTCGCCGAGGCGGCTGAACGGGCGCGCCGGGTCGGCCAGCAGGTAGTCGGAACTGCTCACCTGCGGGTTGACGCGCAAGCCGCGCACCTTGCCTTCGGACTGTTCGGCAAAACGCTGCAGTTGGCCGATCGAGTTGAAGATGATCTTGTCGCAGTTCTCGAGCATCTCATCGATTTCGTCATCGGCCCAGGCCACGCTGTAGGCGTGGGTTTCGCCGGCGAATTTCTGCCGGCCGAGCTTGAGTTCGAACAGCGACGAGGACGTCGTGCCATCCATGTACTGCTGCATCAGGTCGAACACCGACCAGGTAGCGAAGCACTTGAGCGCGAGCAGCGCCTTGGCACCGGAGTGTTCGCGCACGTAGGCGATCTTCTCCATGTTGCTCAGCAGCTTGGTTTTGTCGATGAGGTAGTACGGCGTCTTGATCATTTAAAGGCCCCCGGCCAGGCCGGCCAAAAAAAAGACCCGCATTGTGCCTTCACTGGCCGCAGATCGAAAGGGCGGGATGCGCATTTCGTCTGCACGCGCGCACGTCGAGTGAATTAATCGGATGAGTACGGGTTCAGTAGATCAAGACAGTATGAACATCGTAATCATCTGCCCACCGATAACTGGAGAATTCGATGAGCCACACGTTCAAGCGCGGTGACCACGTACGGTGGAATTCCGAGGCCGGCATGATTGACGGCAAAGTGGTCAAGGTTCACACCGAGGATGTGGAATTTCTCGGGCGGCAGCGGCATTGCTCGAAGGACGAGCCGCAGTACGAGGTCAAGAGCGACAAGACCGGTCACCTGGCCATGCACAAGGAAGAGGCCTTGCACAAAGCCTGAGGCGCATGGCGAACGATCTGCGTTGGTGCTCTCTTGCCCGTGTCCGTCACGGGCTTTTTTATTCAGGCTGACAACGAGTGAACACTGATGAGAATTGGCGTTATTGCCGACACCCATGGACTGATGCGCCCTGAGGCGCTCGAGGCACTGCGCGGCTGCGCGTTGATCGTGCATGCCGGGGATATCGGCAAGCCCCAGGTACTCGATGCACTCGGCGCGCTTGCGCCAGTGCAGGTGATCCGCGGCAACAACGATGTGAAGCTGCCGTGGGCCGCAGGCATTGCCGATGAGCTGCGCTTGGACCTTGGCGGTCATCCGACGTTGCTGGTGCACGATATCGCCGATGTGCCCGCAGTGCTGGACGACGCGCTGAAAGTGGTGATTACCGGGCATTCGCACAAGCCGCTGATCCAGTGGCGTGACTCGCGCTTGTTCCTCAACCCTGGCAGTGCCGGGCCACGGCGCTTCAAGTTGCCGGTGACGGTGGCGATCATCGAAGTGACTGGGCAGGGGCTGGCACCGCGCATCGTGCCCCTGCTGGCGTGAGCCCGTGGCGGTATGCCCCTATTGGGCAGTGGCCAACCAGGTATCGATCTGTTCGAGCGTCGCCGTGGCGCCGCCGCACACCACTACCAGCACATTACGGTAATCGGCCAGCGCCTGAGCATCGGCGGCCAGTGCCAGCGCAGCCCCGCAGGCCGGCTCGACCAACACCCGGTGATCGTCGAGAAAACGCTTGCACGCCAGCAGCGCGGCCTTGTCGCTGACCCGGTGGCTGTACACGGGATGGCTTTCGACACAGCGCATGGCCTGCTCGGCGACGCGCTTGGCGCCCAGCGAGGTAGCAACCGAGGCGAGGCGCTCAATTTCCACGGTGTGCCCGGCCTGCATGGCGGCGTGCAGGGAAGCCGCGCCCTCGGTCTCCACCGCCAGCACCGGCACATCGCTCCAGCCATTGCGCTTGAGACCTTCGACCACACCGCTGAGCAGCCCACCGCCACCCACCGACAGCACCACCGCATCGGGTTTGCAGGCGCTGGCAGCGACTTCGTCGATCAGGCTGGCGTGGCCAGCCCACAGCAGCGGGTCATCGAAGGGATGAATGAACGCATCCTCGGCGCCGACCAAGGTCAACGCCAACTGGTTGGCCTCTTGCCAGGAACTGCCGTGCACCACCACCTCGGCGCCTTCCAGGCGCAACAGCTGCTTGGCCCGCGCCGTGGTGGTTTCAGGCACCACCACGGTGACCGGCACGCCCAACTGACGCCCCGCGTAAGCTACCGCAAGCCCCGCATTGCCCCCCGATGACGACACGAAATGCCGGGCACCGCGGCCGTGGTGCACTTCGCAGGCATGGCCTACGCCCCGTAGCTTGAACGAGCCACACGGCTGCAGGGCATCGAGCTTGAGCCACACGGCGCGGCCTGCAGCGAGCGAGAGGGGGCGGGATTCGAAAAGCGGGGTCTGGATGTGCAGGGTCATGACAGCCTTCTAATGCGACGCATCTATAAATGTAGAAGGCAGTCATACCCGTTTCGCCCCGCGCCGGCAAGTCGGCGCGCAGGGCGACGCGCGTCAGCTCAGGGGTGGGGTACGGGGCGGGACCTGGCGGCGCGAGCCGGTGGCTTCGAAGGCGGCGCCGAAGCTGAGCAGGGCGTTGTCGCTGTAGGCTTTGCCGGCGAAGGTCAGGCCCACCGGCATGCCGATGTCGGCCATCACGCCCATGGGTACGGTAACGGTCGGCACCCCCAGGTGACGGATGGCCAGGTTGCCATTGGCGACCCATACCCCGTTGCTCCAGGCGATGTCCGCCGAGGCCGGATTGACGTCGGCGTCAGCCGGCCCCACGTCGGCCACGGTTGGGAACAGCACGGCATCCAGGCCAAGGGCATCCATCCAGTCTTCCAGGTCGATCTTGCGGGTGTGTTCAAGGCCGCGCAGACCATCGGGCAGCGTGTCGATCTGCTCCCAGCTCTTCAGGCCGCGCTTGGCCATGTTGACGTATTCGTCCATGCCCGCTGCCAGGTCGTCTTCACGGTTGGGCAGGGTGCCTGGATCATGCGGGAAGATCTGCGGGCCATCGACATCGGCCAGGCGGTTGAGGCGCGGGTCGTCGTTGGCCCGCAGGAAATCGTCGAAGGCCCAGCCTGACAGCTCCCACAGCTCATCATGGAGGAATTGCTTGCTGACGATCCCGCGGTTGTAGACGGTCGGCGCGCCCGGGCGGTCGCCCTCGCAATTGGACACCAGCGGAAAGTCCACTTCCAGTACCTGGGCGCCGGCAGCTTCCAGCGCCTGGCGGGCTTGCTGCCACAGCGCGATGACGCTGTCGCGGGTGTGGATGCGCTGGCCAGTGGGGCCGCCGATCCCAGGTTTTTCCGAGGTGCCGGCATCGCCGTCGGCGTTGATGTACATGCGTGGCACGCCAAAGCGCTTGCCCTTCAAGGCGCTGGCGTCGACCGCCAGGTCCAGGTACGAGGCCGGGCGCACCGCCGAGGCGGCCGGAATCGGCACCCAAGGCTGCAGGCGCCACAGATCGCCACGTGGGTCGGCATCGTCGGCGACCACCACGTCGAGAATTTCCAGCAGATCGGCCATGGTTCTGGCGAACGGCACCACCACGTCCATGGTGGGCGTCAGCGGCCAGTTCCCGCGTACCGAGATCACCCCGCGCGAAGGGGTGTAGGCGCACAGGCCATTGTTCGAAGCAGGCCCGCGGCCGCTGGACCAGGTTTCCTCGGCCAAGCCAAAGGCGCTGAAGCTGGCCGCAGTGGCGGTACCGGCGCCGTTCGACGAGCCGGAGGCGAACGGCGCGGTCAGGTAGCGGGCGTTGTACGGGCTCTCGGCGCGCCCGTACACCCCACGTTGCATGCCGCCGTTGGCCATGGGTGGCATGTTGGTCTTGCCCAGGCACACGGCGCCCGCGGCACGCAGGCGTTCGATGGTAAAGGCGTCGCGCTGGGCCACCAGGTCCTTGAAAGCTGGGCTGCCAGAGGCGGCGGTCAGGCCCTTGACCAGGTAGCTGTCCTTGGCGGTGTAGGGGATGCCATCGAGCGGGCTCAAGGTCTGGCCCTTGGCGCGGCGGGCGTCGGACGCTTCGGCTTCCTTGAGGGCCTCGGGGTTGCGTACCACCACGGCGTTCAGCGCAGTGGGCGTGTCCGCGCCATCATAGGCGTCGATGCGGGCCAGGTAGGCCTTGACCAACTCGACTGCGGTAGTGCGGCCGTTTTCGAGCGCGTCGCGCAGCTCGGCGATGGAAACCTCGGTTACCTCGATCATGCGTTCACCAAAAATTTGTGCAGGTGGGGGCTAGTGCGCAGAAGTGTACAAGAAGGGATGGGCACAGGGAGGTTTGCGCCGCAGAAATGGCTGGTTGCAACCAGGCAGTGATGCGCCTTCAGGCAGGCGTCAGGGCCGCGGTGCGACCCTGTCGAGGCAGGCTAGTCGAGGTCCGCTGCGCTATGGCGCTCAGGCACCTAGCTGGCCTCGTCGCCCCACGTGCGGTTGACCCGCGTGCCGCGCTGTACGGCAGGCCGCTCGGCGATCTCTTGCGCCCAGCGCTGGACGTTCGGGTACTCGTCCACGGCGAGGAACTCGGCGGCGTTGTACAGGTTGCCGCGCACCAGTTGGCCGTACCATGGCCACACGGCGATATCGGCGATGCTGTATTCATCGCCGCCCAGGTAGCGGCTTTCGGCCAGGCGCCGCTCCAGCACATCGAGTTGACGCTTGGCTTCCATGGTGAAGCGGTTGATGGCGTATTCGATCTTCAGCGGTGCATACACATAGAAGTGACCGAAGCCGCCGCCCAGGTAGGGAGCAGCGCCCATCTGCCAGAACAGCCAGTTCAGGCACTCGCTGCGGGCCGCATGTGCCGTGGGCAGGAAGGCGGAGAATTTCTCTGCCAGGTAGAGCAGGATCGAGCCCGACTCGAACACCCGCACCGGCGGCTCGACGCTGCGATCGAGCAAGGCAGGGATCTTCGAGTTGGGATTGACGGCGACGAAACCACTGGAAAACTGATCGCCCTCACCGATACGGATCAGCCAGGCGTCGTATTCGGCGCCGCTGTGACCCAGGGCAAGCAACTCTTCGAGCAAAATAGTGACCTTGACCCCATTGGGCGTGGCCAGGGAGTACAGCTGCAATGGATGCTCGCCAGTGGGCAACTCTTTATCGTGGGTGGGCCCGGCGACTGGCCGGTTGATGCTGGCGAACTGGCCACCGGCTGCTGCGTCGTTACGCCAGACCTTGGGCGGTACGTAGGGGGACGTGCTCATGCAGGGATCTCCTCGATAGGCGCGAAAGCGGGCAGGTAAACACCTGGACCTGCATGTATGCCATGGGTTCGCCAGGCAGCGCAAATGCTTCAAGGGCGCGGGCGAGGGGGGCTGTCGGGTGGACGATGACTTTGCCGCACGGGTACAGAACGGGGCCATTGCGTTGCGGTCAGAGTGTCTGTCAGTCTTCTTCGGTTCAATCGTTCATGACGTGAGCGAGGGTCCCCCGGTCGCGGCCGAGGTGAGTCATGGATAAACACGGGCTGGCGCAACAGCGCTCAGCCCATTGAGCAGGTTACAAACCGTGAACGAAACAACTTCGGATGATTCGTCCGAGAAACTGCGCCTGGTGCTCGAAGCCGCCAGCGTCGTAGGGTCCTGGGTATGGGACATTCCCAATGATCGGGTAACGGCAGATGAACGTTTCTCCCGTTCATTTGGCATCCCTGCGCAAAAGTGCGAGGCGGGCATTCCGATTGCCGAGGCCTTCGCGTCGATTTATCCAGAGGATCGCGAGCGGGTATCCAGGGACATCGAAGACGCCATGGCGCGCGGCGGCGCGTTTCGCTGTGAGTACCGGGTGCGCAACGATGATGGCCAGTATCATTGGATCGAAGCCACCGGGCATGCCCAGCTCGATGCCCAGGGGCATCCGGTGCGCTTCCCCGGCGTGCTCGTGGACATCGAATCGCGACGCGCCGCCGAAGCCGAACGCGACCGCGTTTCGGCCCTGTTGCGCTCGTTCACCGCTGCCGTGCCGGGGGTGGTCTACGCCAAGGATCTCGAGGGCCGGATGCTCATCGCCAACCACGGCGCCACCGAGCTGATCGGCAAGCCGCCCGAGTTCTATCTGGGCAAGACCGACCTTGAATTTCTGGAAGACAAAGGTCAGGCCCGGCAAGTGATGCTAACCGACCAGGAGGTCATGCGCGGCGGCAGGACCGTGCAGATCGAAGAGCGCGTCGACCTGCCTGACGGCTCCGAGCGCACCTGGCTTTCGGTCAAGGCGCCCCTGCTCGATGAGCACGGCAATGTGATCGGCCTGATCGGCTCATCGATCGACGTGTCGGGACGCAAAGCGGCAGAAGCGGCGCTCCTGGAGCTGAACCGCACCCTGGAAAAACGCATCAGCGAAGCGGTCGCCGAACGTGAAGCGGCGCAGGAAGCGCTGCGCCAATCGCAGAAGATGGAAGCTATCGGGCAACTCTCCGGCGGCATCGCCCACGACTTCAATAACCTGCTGGCCGGCATCACCGGCAGCCTGGAGCTGGCCAAACTGCGCGGCCAACAAGGGCGCACGGCCGATGTCGAACGCTACCTGGGCGTCGCGCATCGCGCGGCCAAGAAGGCCGCCGCGTTGACCCACCGTTTGCTGGCGTTTTCCCGGCGTCAGCCGCTGCAGCCGGCGCCCACGGATGTCAACGCCTTGATCGGCGGCCTGGAAGATCTCATTCGCCGCACGGTCGGTCCGGCGATCGCGCTGAAGGTCGACCTGGGGGCGCAGCTTTCGACGTGCCTGGTCGACCCCGCCCAAGTCGAAAATTCATTGCTCAACCTCTGCATCAATGCGCGTGATGCCGTGGGCAAGGCCCAGGGCACCATCAGCATCACTACCCGCAACGAAACGCTCGAGCAAGGGCCGGGCCTGGATGCCGAGCTTGCGCCAGGCGCCTACGTGTCCATTTGCGTGGCTGACGATGGCATGGGCATGTCGGCAGATACCCTGGCCAAGGCCTGCGAGCCGTTTTTCACCACCAAGTCCATCGGCGAAGGCACAGGCCTTGGCCTGTCGATGGTCTACGGCTTTGCCAAGCAGTCTGGCGGGCAGGTGAGGATCACTTCGCAGCAGGGGCAGGGCACGCAGGTTCATATTTCCCTGCCCAGTCAGTCGTGCCAGGCGCACGTCGTCGTCCGCGAGCCGAGCGATCATGATTTCACCCGCCAATGGGCAGAACGCACGGTGCTGGTCGTCGATGATGAACCGTCGGTTCGCCTGTTCGCCAGTGAGGTGCTCAGTGGCTTGGGCTTCACGGTGATCGAGGCGAACGACAGCCAGGCTGGCTTGCAGTTGCTGACATCCGACACGCCGATCGACCTGCTGGTGACTGACATTGGCCTGCCGGGCGGCATAAACGGCCGGCAGATGGCCGATCACGGGCGCCTATCGCGTGCCGATCTGCCGGTGATCTTCATGACCGGCTACGCGAACCCATCGATGTTCGAGGGCGAGGCCTGGCGTGAGTCAGCGGCAGTGCTGGTCAAGCCCTTTGCCATGGACGATCTGATCGCTCAGGTCCACGCGCTGCTGGGCGCGGCCAGCCGGCCGCTGGAATGAGGGCTGGCGGACGCTTTGGAGTTTAGCCACTCAAGCATTCTGGTGCTCGGCCGCCTGGGCTGAAGCGAGGCGACAGCGATCGCAGTCGATCTGTTGCGCAAGGGTTACCGGCAACTGTGCTGGTCGCTTGCTGGGAAATTTCCTTATGCTGTTACGAAATATGTCTAGAACTCGCATAAGGAACGCCCAATGCCGCTCAAGGACCTGCTGATCGCCCTGGTGGTGATCATCGCCTGGGGAGTCAACTTCGTGGTCATCAAGGTTGGCCTCGATGGCTTGCCACCTATGCTGTTGGGGGCATTGCGCTTCGTGCTGGTGGCGTTTCCGGCGGTGCTGTTGATCAAACGGCCGAAGCTGCCTTGGCGCTGGCTGATTGCCTATGGGGCGACCATTTCACTTGGCCAGTTCGCCTTCCTGTTTCAAGCCATGTACAGCGGCATGCCGCCGGGTCTGGCCTCGCTGGTGCTGCAATCCCAGGCATTCTTCACCCTCGGCTTCGCTGCGCTGTTCCTTGGCGAGCGCCTGCGTGCAGCCAGCGTCGTCGGCCTGCTGATCGCCGCCAGCGGCCTCGCGGTAATCGGCAGCGAGGACAGCAGTCACGTGCCCATGCTGGCGTTGCTGTTGACGCTGTGCGGCGGTGCCATGTGGGGCATGGGCAACATCATCACCCGGCGCTTCGGCTCGGTGGACCTGGTGGCATTGGTGATCTGGGGTGGATTGATCCCGCCATTGCCGTTTCTGGCCCTGTCCTGGTGGCTTGAAGGTCCGCAGCGCATCGGCCACGCGCTGCTGAATATCGGCTGGAGCTCGGTACTGGCCCTGGCCTACCTGGCGTTCGTCGCCACCATGCTCGGCTATAGCCTGTGGAGCAAGCTGCTGTCGCGCCACCCAGCAGGCAAGGTCGCGCCGTTCTCACTGTTGGTGCCGGTCATCGGCCTGAGTTCATCGGCCTGGCTACTCGGCGAGCGGCTGACCGCAGCCCAGGGCTGGGGGGCCTTGCTGGTGATGCTCGGCCTGCTGGTCAATGTCTTCGGGCCGATGCTGGGGCGGCGCTTGCGCGCGGCGAGTGCGCACTGATCGGCCCTGGGCTTTTTGCTAGACTCGGTCGTCTTTCGCCTAGCCCAGGGAGCATCCCATGATCATCTCCACCACCAGTCACCTCGAAGGCCGCCCGATCGCTGAATACCTTGGCGTGGTCAGCTCCGAATCGGTGCAGGGCGTGAATTTCGTGCGCGACTTCTTTGCACGCTTTCGCGATGTCTTCGGCGGTCGTTCGCAGACCCTGGAAAGCGCACTGCGCGAGGCTCGGGTGCAAGCGACCGAAGAGCTCAAGGCGCGCGCACGGGAAATCCATGCCGATGCCGTGGTGGGTGTGGATTTCGAAATCAGTATGCCGTCGGTGCAGGGCGGGATGGTCGTGGTGTTCGCCACCGGCACGGCCGTGCGCTTGCGATAGCTAAATGCCACTTGTCGGCTCCGGCAAGTTCGTCCAAGCAGTCTGCTTGTGACCGACTAGTCTGCAAATCACGGATCGCGTTTCCCAGGTTGGCTGTACGCCGACCGACGCGGTTGCTGCTGAGCGGAGACTGGGCATGAGCGAGTCCTTTTTCGAAGACATGAACGATGCGTTCCCCATCAATAGCCAGGTGCGCTGCGGGCAGGCCGCGTTCCGCCTGGGTTTTGCCCATATGACCCTCGATGAATCCGAAGAGGTCAGGCCAATACATCTGCAGCGGGCCAAAAAAGCCCGCTTCACGCCTCGAGTACCCGCGCGCAAATAGGTGCTGGCGACAGCTGCACGATTGTGAGCGCGCTCACACAATGCCCGCCGAACGGCAGGTTTATATCGAGGTTGTTTGATCCTGGGCAGGGTATGGGTGAGTTGCGCTCGCGGGTGCCAGGGGATTGTGGTTTTCTGGTGATGTATCCAGGAAACGGAGGATTGATTTTCCATGCGAGTCAGGGACGAGACTTACTGGCAGTGGGCTGATGCGCAGCTGCACAGCCGCTGCCACGATGAGGTATTGAGCGACGGTACAACCCTGGACGTGCAGGTGCGTCTATCGCGGCTTGGCGCGACGCAGTTGTTCTTGGGGTTGTATGGGCAAGATGGCCAGGCGAAGCTTGAGGAATACTATGCCGCAAGGCCTGGTGAAACCATGACCCGAGCATTGGTGTGGGGCGTGAACCGGGCGCGGGCTTTGGCCATCGGCGCATTGCCCATGCCCCGTCAGGCGCGTCGCGGCATGAAAAAGCCCGGCCTATGAGGGCCGGGCTATTCGAAGGTGTCGAGCTCAGTTCAGCGCATCGATTACCTTGACTGCCTGCCGCTCTCGGGCGGCGGGCCATTCTTGTTGCAGAACCTGCAGCACGCGCCCCACGAACTCGGTGTCGGCAGCGGCCTTCTTGCCGACGTAGCCCTGGCCACGGCGGTAGACCTTGAAGCGTGCGCGCATGCTGGGCAGATGCGCTTCGAATTCATCTTCGATCGTGTTTGGCGGCAGCCGGTCGAGGCGCACTTCGCCACTCTGGCTGACCCACAGCAGGTGGTCATCGAGGCTGTCCTTGCGTACCGCGAACAGTTCGGCCAATTGATCGATGGTCGGATCGTTGTTCAAGTTCATCATAAAGCCCCCATTACCTATTTGTTGTTGATTGTCACAGTTGGCGCCACAGGATGTAGCGCGCTACCAAGGCTGCTACCGCAGCATCGCAACAGGGGCTTTCTCACGCTGCCTTTTGGACAGATTCCCGCTCCACGAACGGCCTGCGTTACCGCGCAGGCCGTCTGGAATACCCTTGCCACCGCTCCCGATCGGGGAGACGGCTTCACTATGCACAAGCGTCGAGAACGCCGTCAACCGTTTTGTAGTGAATATTTTTTCTCACTACATATTGTCGGACAATCCATTTTCGGTGACTGAGCGGTCGAGTCTGGAAAGTATTTCGAAGGCCGCTCGCACGCGTGCTTCGTTGGGATAGTTGCGGTTGGCAAGCAACACGATGGCGTTGCCCCGGGCCGGAATGAACGCGGCGTAGGCACCGAAGCCACTGGTGGAGCCTGTCTTGTTGTACCAGGCGGCTGGCACTGCAGGGAGCGGCGGAGCCAGCCGTTGGGTCGCTTGCGGCTCGAGCGCCACCCGCGAGCTGTTGCCCTCGAGAAGTTGAGGCAGGTCGACCGGGTAGGCATAACGTTCCCAGCCCAGGCCTTGAGTCATGTTGCCGACCTTGAAGTAGCCGGCCTGGGTGGTGGATATCGCATTGCGCAGGGGCGGGGACAGCTCAGCCGGTTGCATGTGCAGGCGCACGAAACGCAGCAGGTCGGTCGCGCTGGTCTTGATGCCGTAGGCTTCATCGGCGTAGGGGCCTGGGTTGACCCGCACTGGCTGGTTCTGCGCATCGTAGCCCTGCGCGTAGCGTGCCTGAGCGTCTTGCGGGACTTGCAGATAGGTGTGAGGCAAACCCATTCCGGGCAGCAGCTGCCCGGTCATGACCTGGGCGAACGTGCGGTGCTGGGCCCGCGCAGCCAGGTCGCCAAACAGCCCCAGGCTCGGGTTGGAATAGCAGCGCTGGGTGCCTTGCTCGCTGCGTGGCGTCCAGTCCTGGAAAAACGCCAGCACTTGCTCGGGCGTATGCACATGGTCGGGGAACTGCAGGGGCAGGCAGTCTGCGCTGTAGGCGCCGAGCGCAAGGACACTGGCCTTGCCCAGCGCAGTGCCGGCGAGCGCGGATTGGTAGTGCTCGGCAGGGGCGTTCAGGTCGAGTTTGCCCTCGGCACTGGCCAAGCCGGCGAGGGTGGCGGTGTAGACCTTGCTCAGCGAGCCGATCTCGAACACGGTATCGGGGCTCACCGGCTGGCCGGTCGCCGTGTTGGCGACCCCGTAGCTGAAGTAGTGCGCCTGGCCGCCGGTGTAGAGAGCGATGGCCATACCGGCGATGTCATGGCGTTTCATCAGCGGCCGCACTACATCATCCACCTGCTGCTGCAAAGGTTGAGCAGCATGCGCTGCGGTCAGGCTGAAGAGAACGAGCAATGAAGCAAGGTACCGGCGGGGCATGCAAGGGTCCTTTCTGGCAAGTGTCCGTTGGGCGACACTGTTGGGGGTTACAGCGTTAGCAGGAAAAAACGCAAAACCTTATCCTCTGTCGTTGCACAACGACAAGATGGAAACTGTTATGAAGTATTTGCGCATGTTATTCGACAACTTCACCTTGTGCCTGCTCGGGGTGGTGGTGATTGCTACCGTGCTGCCATGTTCGGGCGATGGCGCAGTGTATTTCGGCTGGTTGACCAACCTGGCGATCGGCCTGTTGTTCTTCTTGCACGGGGCCAAGTTGTCACGTGAAGCGATCATTGCCGGTGCCGGCCATTGGCGCCTGCATTTGCTGGTGTTCTCCTGTACGTTCGTGCTCTTCCCACTGCTGGGCCTGGCGTTCAAGCCGCTGTTTCTGCCGTTGGTGGGCAATGAGCTGTACCTGGGGGTGCTGTACCTGTGTGCGTTGCCGGCAACTGTGCAGTCGGCCATCGCTTTCACATCGCTCGCCCGCGGCAATGTGCCCGCGGCCATTTGCAGCGCTGCGGCGTCCAGCCTGATCGGGATCTTCCTCACGCCACTGTTGGTGATGCTGTTGCTGGGCGCCAGTGGTGATACTGGCTCAGGGCTCGATGCGGTGCTCAAGATCACCCTGCAGCTGTTGGTGCCCTTCGTGGCTGGGCAAATCGCCCGGCGCTGGATCGGCGCCTGGGTCAAGAACAACGCCCGCTGGCTGAAACTGGTCGATCAAGGCTCGATTCTGCTGGTGGTGTATACCGCGTTCAGCGAGGCAGTGGTGACCGGGCTTTGGCACACCGTATCGTCGCAGCACCTGGCCGGCTTGTTCGCCGTGTGCGGGATTCTGCTGGCCGTGGTGCTGGTAGGTACGCACTTGCTGGGCAGAGTGCTGGGCTTCAACCTCGAAGACCGCATCACGATCCTGTTCGCCGGCTCCAAAAAGAGTTTGGCCACCGGTGTGCCGATGGCCCAGGTGCTGTTCGTCGGTAGCGGCATCGGCGCGATGATTCTGCCGCTGATGCTGTTCCATCAGATCCAGCTGATGGTGTGCGCCGTGCTGGCCCAGCGTTATGCCAGCCGCGAGCAGGCTGCCGAGCAGGTCGGCGCGTCGTCTTGACGGTACCTGCGGCCCTGGTTGCCTGGCGTGATCGCCGGCAACTATGGCCGATGGGCGCTTTGACGGCCTTGGCGATCATGCCCTAGCGTTGTTGGCCAGGTGATCAGTCAATCAGGAGGCGCCATGCCAGAGCAATGCAAAGTCGTGCTGGTGGTCGGGGCCGGTGATGCGACCGGCAGCGCCATCGCCAAGCGCTTCGCTCGTGAAGGCTTCGTCGCCTGCGTGACGCGCCGTCAGGTCGACAAGCTGCAGCCACTGCTCGAGGACATCCGCGCCAGCGGCGGGCAGGCCCATGGATTTGGTTCCGATGCGCGCGATGAGCAGGAAGTGGCTGAGCTGGTTGAAACCATCGAGCGCGATATCGGGCCGATCGAAGCCTTCGTTTTCAACATCGGCGCCAATGTGCCCTGCAGCATCCTCGAAGAAACGCCGCGCAAATATTTCAAGATATGGGAGATGGCCTGTTTCGCCGGCTTTCTCACCGCCCAGGCCGTGGCGCGGCGAATGGTCGGCCGCGAACGCGGCACCATCATGTTCACCGGAGCCACCGCGGGCACGCGCGGGGCTGCCGGCTTCGCCGCGTTCGCCGGGGCCAAGCACGCCTTGCGGGCGTTGGCCCAGAGCATGGCCCGTGAACTTGGGCCGCGCAATATTCATGTCGCCCATGTGGTGGTCGATGGCGCCATCGACACCGCATTCATCCGCGACAGCTTCCCCGAGCGCTATGCCCTGAAGGATCAGGACGGCATCCTCGATCCTGAGCATATCGCCGACAGCTATTGGTTCCTGCATGCACAACCGCGTGATGCGTGGACGTTCGAACTGGACCTGCGCCCGTGGATGGAGCGTTGGTGAATACGCTGTGCCAGGAGTGTGATGCATGAGCAAAACCGTGGAGTTCTACTTCGATATCGGCAGTCCAGCCAGTTACCTGGCCTGGACTCAGCTGCCTGCGCTGTGCCAACGACACGGCGCGCATTGGGTGTATCGCCCGATGCTACTCGGTGCAGTGTTCCAGGCCACCGGTAACGCCTCACCCGCGATGGTCCCCGCCAAAGGCCGCTACATGTTCAAGGATCTTGCTCGCTACGCGCGTCGCTATGGAGTGCCATTTGGCTTGCCACCAGGGTTCCCGATCAACACCCTGATGCTGATGCGCGGCGCCCTGGGCATGCAGTTACGCGAGCCAGGGCAATTCGAGGTGCTGTTGGCTGCGCTGTTCGACGGTCTGTGGGCGCAGCAGCTCGATCTCGGCGACGCCGGGGTGCTGGATCGACACCTCGCTGAGGCCGGAATCGACCCAGACCGCTTCCATGCGCTTGCCGCAGACGCCGAGATCAAGTCCGAACTCAAGCGCCTTACCGAGCAGGCTGTGGCGCGCGGTGTGTTCGGCGCGCCAACCCTGTTCGTCGAGGAGGAAATGTTTTTTGGCCAGGATCGCCTGGACTTCGTCGCCGAGGCGTTGAGCCGGTGAACTCTGGCGTCTGACGGGTACGGCCAGGCGGCTCAGAAATTGGCGGGTGTGTTGGCGCTGATGATTTCCGCTTCGTCCTGGCCAATGTTCTTGAAACTGTGCGGCAGGGTGGTGGGAATGTAGTAACCGTCGCCTGAGTTGAGGACGCTCACCTGGCCATCGACCCACAGCTCCACGGTGCCGCGCGTGACCAGTCCGCATTCCTCGCCCTCGGCATGCACGATTGGCTCGCCGGAATCGGCGCCGGGCGCGTACAGTTCGCGCAGCATGCGCATTTGCCGGGCTTCTACGCTGGCGCCTACCAGCAGCATGCGCAGGCCATTGCGGCCAAGGTCCGGTTGCTCGCTGGCCCTGAACACGAAACGCTCCTCACGTGCCGGCTCGTCGAAGCTGAAAAACTCGGCCAAGGACATGGGAATGCCTTCGAGCAGTTTTTTCAGCGAGCTGACCGACGGACTGACACGGTTTTGCTCGATCTGCGAGATCGTCGAGTTGGTCAACCCGCTGCGCCGGGCCAGTTCCCGTTGAGAGAGGTTATTGCGCTCGCGCACCAGTTTGAGTCGTGTCCCCGTGTCCATAGCCGCCTTGTAATTAGAGGTGTTGAAAATAATGGGCGACGCATTAAAACATACTCTGCAGGCTTGCGCGCTGTGCGTATCAGGAGCGCCCGACCACGCGCCAGTGCTGGCCCGAGCGGCGCGCTGCACGCTCGGGCCGAGCGGTCACTCGCCGCGCCCGACGGGGCCTGGCCACATGCTGCGCAACACACCGTCGCGGCGCACCAGTGCATGCATCAGCGCCGCCCCCAGGTGTATGAGCACGGTGGCGAACAACAGGTAGCCCGCCCAGCCGTGGGCCTGACGCAGCACGGCGTACAGTTGCAGGTCTTGCGGGGCGATGGCCGGCAGTTGCAGTGGGCGCGGATAGCCGCCTGCAGAAAGCATCGCCCAGCCCAGCAGCGGCATCGCCAGCATCAGGGCATACAGCAACCAGTGCGACGCCTTCGCAGCCAGGCGCTGCAGGCTTGGCAGGTCAGCGGGCAGCGCTGGGTGCGGCAGGCTCAGGCGCACACCGATGCGGATGACCACCAGCAGCAACAGGGCCAGGCCAGTGGCTTTGTGCAGCTCGACCAGCAGGGGGTGGCGCGGCGACAAGTCGCCGACCATGCTCACGCCGATGAACAACATGCCCAGGATCAGCAACGCCATCAGCCAGTGCAGCAAGCGGGCGAGCGGATGGAAGGTGACCGGCTTCATGGTTGTGCTCCTGTTCCCAGCGACTCGCGGCTGCGCCGGTTGAAAGATTCCGAGTAAGCCGCCGAGCGGGCGGCGAGAATGGGGTCGGCAGACGGCTCGATGCCGCTTGGCAAGATCAACGGGTCGAAGTTCAGGTCACGACACGCGCCTTGCTCAGGCGCGTCGACGTGTTCGATCACCAGGCTTCCGGCGTCGATACTGCGGCGCTCGGCCGGCCACGGCTTGGCCGGGTCGTCCACGGCATCGCCCGGGTCGGCCAATACCACACGCAACGTCCAGCGCAACGGGCCCTGGGCCAGGCGCTGCTGCAGGTCGTGCTGCAGGAACAGCTTGTCGTCGACCTGGCCGGGCAGGGCGGCGAACGGTGTCTGCGGCTCGAGTTGCCAGCGCACCGGATGCGCCGTGCCGCTGGCATCGATCAAGCGGAAGGCGTTGATGCTGTGATACTGGGTATTGGCGAAGCTGTCGCTGGGTTTATAGCTGGCCGCCCATTGGCGGAACGCCGCACTTTCGGGGTGAGCGGCGAAAAAAGCCTGCATCCTGGCAGGGTCCGGCTTGCCGGTGGCAGGGTCTGGGGTGCTGGCCAACACCTGCTGGTAGAAGCTCTGCGGGGTGCTGACGGCCAGGACCGGTGGGTTGTTCATGCCGGTGCGCCAGATTTGCCCGTCATCGGTGCTCAACTGAACCGCCAGGCTGCGCACCGCGATGGCGGTGTCGGGGGCGTACGGATTGGCACCACCGATGGCGAAGCGGCCGATCACCGGCACCCGCGCCTGGCTGAACGCGCGCGCGGTGGACAGGCTGGCGGCTTGACCGCTTGGCTGGAAGTAACCGCTGATGCACAGGCCCTTGGAGTGGTTCTTGCGGTAGCCGGGGTGATGCCCAGCCTGGGCCTCGAACGTGTCGATGATGCGTTGCGGGGTAAGCTCAGGGCTGCCGATCCAGCCGGCGGCATAAGCGAAGCCTGCGCCCAGCGCCAGCATCGCCGCGCCGATGCCCGCCAGGCGTAAAGCCTTGGCGGGGCCGTGCAAGGGTGAATTCATGTGAGTGCTCCGCGTCGGTAAAAGTGCAAGTACGACGCAGCCAGGCGAAACTTATTCCTTGGCCTGGAATAGATTTCACGATCAGCCGTCTGACCTTACACTGACCACCCAGCGCCCGGTACTGACCATGCAAGATCTGGACGAACAACAATGGCGAGATCTGCTGCAGCGCTTGCGGCGCTTTGCCTTGTGGCTGACGCGCGAGCCGGCCAGCGCCGACGATCTGGTCCAGGCCACCGTCGAGCGGGCCTTGAGTCGGCGCACTCAGCAGCGCGAAGCCGAGGCTTTGCGCGCCTGGTTGTTCACCATTCTCTATCGCCTGTTTCTCGATACCAAGCGCCGCGAACGTCTGCACGCCCGCTGGTTGTCGTGGTTCGGCCGTGGCTCGGCCGACGATCCAGCGCTGGGCGACAATACCGAGGCCATCGTCTTCGCCCAGGCCGATCTCAAGGCATTCGCCCAGCTATCGACTGAGCAGCGCGCGTTGCTGTTGTTGGTCAGCGTTGAAGGCCTGAGTTACAAGGAAGCGGCCCAAGCCCTGGAAATTCCAATCGGCACGGTGATGTCGCGCCTGTCACGCGCGCGTGCCGCCTTGCGTGGACTGACCGAAGGCAATCCCGCGCCTGCGCCCTTGCGGAGACTTAAATGACCCGTCTGATCCCTGCCGAAGACGAACTGCATGCCTATATCGACGACCGCCTGGAGCCGGCGCGCCGCGCCGAGGTGCAAGCCTGGTTGGCGGCCAATCCACAGGAAGCGGCCAGGGTCGAGGGCTGGCGCAACGATGCCCGGCGGCTGCGCACCGCCTTGGCCGGTTTCGCCGAGCAACCGGCAGCGGGGGCCTTGGACCTGCAGCACATCAAGCAACGGCTGCGTCAGCGCCGCCAACGACGCCTGGCCTCGGCGGCGGTCGTGATGTTGGCGCTGGGCATCGGTGGCATGGGCGGTTGGCAGGCGCGGCAAATGACCTTGGTCGCCAACGCGCTACCGATGGCCGATGCCGTGCAAGCCCATCGATTGTTCGCCAGTAGCCAGGCCCTGGACGTCCAGGTCAGCGACCCAGGCCAATTGCGTGATTGGCTCGGCCGCCACTTCAGCCGGGTAGGCACCTTGCCGGATCTGGCCGGCTACGGTTTTCAGCCCGTCGGCGCGCGTCTGTTGAGCAATGAACAGGGGCCAGCGGCGCTACTGGTGTTCCAGGACCGTAATGGCGAGCGCATCAGTTTGTTCCTGCGCTCGCCCGGTGACCATTATCAGCGCATGCCCCAAGGGCAGCGCGTCGATGGCCAGCTCGAAGCGCGTTACTGGTCACATGGCGCGTACAATTTCGCGCTGGTCAGTGCCGCCGACGATCGCCGTGGGGCAGGGGTGGGCGAGGCACTGCGGCTGGGGCTGTGAAAGCTTCTGCAGCACTGGCGCACAGCTCGCACCATCAATGGCCGACGTGAAGCGCTTAAGCCAGCTCTAGCCAGATCGGCGCGTGGTCCGACGGCTTTTCCATGGCGCGCAATTCATAATCCACCCCAGCCGCCTTGATCCGCGGCACCAGCGCCTGTGAAGCCATGATCAGATCGATGCGCAAGCCCCGCTTGGGGTCGTCCTCGAAACCCCGGCTGCGGTAGTCGAACCAGCTGAAGCGGTCATTCACTTGCGGATACAAGTGGCGGAAGCTGTCCACCAAGCCCCAGCCTTTGAGCCGCTGCATCCACTCGCGCTCTTCTGGTAGGAAGCTGCACTTGCCGGTTTTCAACCAACGCTTGGCGTTGTCCGGGCCAATGCCGATGTCGCAATCCTCGGGAGAGATGTTCATGTCGCCCATCACCAGCAGCGGCTGGTCGTGCTTGAACTGGCCTTCGAGCAGTGCTTGCAGGTCGCTGTAGAAGCGTTGCTTGGCCGGGAACTTGGTGGGGTGGTCGCGGCTTTCGCCCTGAGGGAAGTAGCCGTTCATGATGGTGATCGGCGTACCGTCGGCATCGGCGAAGGTGCCCCAGATGAAGCGCCGCTGGGCATCGTCTTCATCGCTGGCAAAGCCTTTGACCAGGCTCAGCGGTGCCTGACGTGAGAGCAGCGCGACGCCGTAGTGCCCCTTCTGGCCGTGAAAGTGCACGTGGTAGCCCAGCGCTTGCACCTCGGCCAGGGGAAACTGATCGTCACTGACCTTGGTTTCCTGCAGGCCGATCACGTCCGGCTGATGCTTTTCGATCAGCGCGGCCAGCTGATGCGGACGGGCGCGCAGGCCATTGATGTTGAAACAGACGATCTTCATGTAAAGACGATCCCGGCAAAAGGCCGGATGCTAACCAACATCGGCCGCGATCACCAGCCTGGCGGCAGTGGTGTTTAAAGATGAACGATGCACAGCGAAGCGTCTCCAAGGCACAGAGCAGCTATTTCCAGGAGGACTGCCCGCCATGCCCGAAACCTCTGCCGCCCAGGCACGTGTCTGCCTGCTCGATGCCGGCTACCGACGAGAAGCACGTGCGCTACTGTTCGAGGCGTACCGTAACGAACCCACGTTTGCCTACCTGTTCGAAGCCCAGCGACCCGGCTATGAACGGCGGCTGCGCACCCTGGTGCGTGAGTGGGTACGCCAGCATTTCTACCTGCAACTGCCTGCCGTTGGCCTGCTGCTCGACGATCGCCTGATCGCTTTGGCGTTGATCGTCCCGCCGCTGCGCCGCCTGGGCGTGGCCGATAGCTGGGCGTGGCGCTTGCGCATGTTGCTGGGGGCAGGCCAGCGCTGCACTCGGCGTTATCTGGACTATCAGGCCGCACTGTCGACCTGCGTGCCGCCTACCCAGGTGCATACGTTGCCGCTGCTGGGCGTACATCCGGACTATCGCGGGCAGCACTACGGCGAGCAATTGTTACAAGCTGTGCACGACTGGTGCGCTGACGATCCCGATACCGAAGGCGTGGTGCTGGACTCTGGCAACGAGCACTACCTGGCGTTCTACGCCCGCCAGGGCTACGAGGAGATCGGCGAAGTGGCGTTGGGGCCTATCCGCGAGCGGGTGTTCTTTCATCCCAATCCGGCGAGGAGCCTGCCATCAATCGCTTGAACCGGCCCTCTGACGGCTCCCTTGGGCGCTTGGCTCTGGTAGCATGCGGCGCATGACGTATTCAGGAAGACTTACCTGGGGCCTGGTTTTCTGGGTGGCCAGTTTTACAGCATGGGGCCAGAGCGAGCTGGTGGTGCAGGTCAAGCCTGCCAACAAAGCGCTCAAGACCAATGTAGAGGGTTACATCGGCAGCCTGGGAGACCGTGACGAAGAAGCGCTGGTGCGTTTCAGTCGCGGAGCCGAGGAGCAGGCGCGCAAGGCGGCGCAGGCGCTTGGCTATTATCTGGCGCAGATCGACACCGAAGTCAGGCCGCCTGCCCAGGCTGACCAATCGCCGCGCCTGATCATCAAGATCGAGCCAGGTGAGCCGGTGCGCTTGCGCAATGTGACGGTGCGCATCGAAGGTCCGGCCAGCGACATGCCGGGTTTTCACGTGCCCGACAGCAAAGCCTTGCGATCCGGAGCCCAGCTCAATCATGGCCTGTATGAAGATGCCAAGCGGCTGATCCAGAACCAGGCGTCGCGTTACGGCTTCTTCAGTGGTCGCTTCAGCCGGCAGCAGTTGGCCGTCGATCCCAAGGCGGGCGTTGCCGATATCGACCTGGTGTATCAGAGTGGCCCGCGCTATCGCCTGGGGGCTGTCAAATTCACCGGCGACACGCCATTGGACGAAGACCTGCTGCAACGCATGGTGGCGTTCAAACCAGGCACACCCTACGATTCCCAGCTGATCGCCGAACTCAACAACGACCTGCAGTCCAGTGGTTATTTCGAGGGTGTGCGGGTGGACGCAGCGCCCACCGCCGCGGTCGCCGAGCAGATTCCGGTTCAGGTACGCCTGGATACGCGCAAGCCTCGTACCATCGGCCTGGGTCTGGGCTACTCGACCGACGTCGGGCCGCGCGGCAAGGCCAACTGGACGCGGCACTGGGTCAATCCGCAGGGCCATAGCTATGGCTGGGAAACCGAGCTGTCCGCACCCCGGCAGAACGTCGGCATCTGGTACGACGTGCCGCTCGACCCGCCCCTGACCGACAAGCTGCGTTTCGCCGGCGGCTACCAGAACGAGGAAATCGCCGGCACCGATACCCTGAGCAAGCTGCTTACCGTAGGCCCTGAATGGCACAGCAAGCTGCCCAGCGGCTGGCAGCGGGTGATCTCGCTCAAGTATCAGCGCGAAGAGTACCGCCTGGGCGACGACTCGGGGCTGAGTACGCTGCTGATGCCCGGGGTGAGCTATTCGTACCTGCGCAGTGACAACCGCATCGACCCGCACAATGGCTACCGTCTGCAGTTCGATGCGCAGGTCGCCAAGGAAGGGCTGGTGTCGGACACCAACTTGCTGCATGGCAATGTGTTGCTCAAGGGCTTGACCACGGTCGGGCAGAACCACCGCTTGCTTGGCCGTGTCCAGTTCGGTGGCAGCGCCACCAACGGCTACAAGAACAACATCCCGCCATCGCTGCGGTTTTTCGCCGGCGGCGACCAGAGCGTGCGCGGTTACGACTACCAGACGTTGTCGCCGAAGAACAGCGACGGCGATCGCATCGGCGGCCGTTACCTGGTCGCAGGCAGCGTCGAGTATCAGTATTCGCTCACCGATAAATGGCGAGTAGCGACCTTCGTCGACCAAGGCAGTGCGTTCAATAACCTGGAATTGCCCAACCTCAAGACCGGGGTCGGCTTCGGTGTCCGCTGGGTCTCCCCGGTAGGCCCGCTGCGCCTGGACCTGGCCAAGGCGCTGGATGACGAGGGCGGCATTCGCCTGCATTTCTCCATGGGGCCTGAGCTGTGAAGCGTGTGTTGAAATACCTGCTGTTGGGCGTGTGCGCCACGCTGCTGCTGGTGGTGGTGGCCCTGGCGGTGCTGTTGGGCAGCGAAAGCGGCAGCCGTTGGGCGCTTGCCCGCGTACCGGGGTTGACCGTGGATGATTTTCAGGGCCGGCTTGCAGGCACCTGGCAAGCCAGCCGCTTGAGCTGGATCGACGGCGACACCCGCGTCCAGGTGCAAGCGCCGTTGCTCGACTGGTCGCCTGCCTGCCTGCTGCGTGCCAGGCTGTGTATCGAGCGCCTGCATGCCCAGCGCATCGACATGGCCTTTGCCCCAAGTGAACAGAAGGCAGACAGCGGGCCGATAGAGTTACCCAATCTGCAATTACCCCTGGCCATCGATGTAGGCGAGGTAGTCATTGGTCAACTGCGCCTCGATGGCAGTGATCTGCTCGGCGATCTGCACCTGGCAGCGCATTGGACCCAGAACGGTCTGCGCGTCGACAGCCTGCGCTTGCAACGGGATGACCTGCGCGTGGACCTGCAAGGCGACATCAAGCCCGAAGGCGACTGGCCGTTGCAGCTGCAGGGCCAGGTCCAACTGCCCGCCGTTCAGGGCAAACCCTGGCAGCTCGATCTCACGGCCACCGGCCCGCTGCAGCAGACCCTGCGTCTGGAAGCCACCAGCAGCGGCTACCTCGACGCACGCCTGAACGGCGAGGTGCAGGCGTTGGCCGAACACCTGCCAGCGCAACTGCGCATTCGCAGCGACAGCTTCAAGCCGACAGACGCGCTGCCTGACACCTTGCGCTTCAACGACCTGCAATTGAACGCGCAGGGTGATTTGCTCAAGGGCTATAAACTCGCCGGTACTGCCAGTCTGCCCGCTGAGCAGGGGCCTATAGCCCTCGCACTGAATGGATTGGTCGACGCCAAGGGTGCCAGGCTCGACGCCCTGGACTTGACCGCCAACGACAGTCAGCAGGTCAAATTGCAGGCCACAGCCGATTGGCAGGAGGGCGTGACCGCTGACGCGCAGCTTGATTGGGTGGATTTTCCGTGGCTGCGTCTGTATCCGCTGGAAACGCCGCCCCAGGTCACGGTCAAGCGTTTCAAGGCTAACGTTCATTACCAGGACGGCAACTACCAGGGTACTTTCGATGGCGATCTTGATGGTCCGGCGGGTGCTTTTACCCTGGCCAGCCCATTCGAAGGTGATCTGAGCCAAGTGCGCCTGGGGCAATTGGCCTTGACTGCCGGGCAGGGCAAGGCCACTGGCAGCGTCGCCGTGCGCTTTGCCGATGCGCTGGCCTGGGACGTCGACTTGCAACTGTCGGCGCTCAATCCGGCGTACTGGCTTGCCGAGCTCCCCGGTACCCTCGCCGGGCCACTGCGCAGCAAGGGCCAGATGAAGGACGAACAGCTCAGCCTGGATGCCCAGCTCGACCTCACCGGTCGTCTGCGCGGCCAACCGGCGATGCTCAAGGTCCAGGCCCAAGGCGCCGAGCAACAATGGACCCTCGGCACCCTGGCGGTACAACTGGGTGATAATCGCATCAACGGCAGCGGCAGCTTGCAGCAGCGCCTGGCCGGGCAGGTCGATATCAACCTGCCGCGTCTGGGTCAGCTTTGGCCAGGGTTGCAGGGCCAGGTCAAAGGTCGCCTGGATCTCGCCGGCACCCTGCAGGCGCCGCAAGGCAGTCTGGCCCTGCAAGGCCAGCAATTGGCCCAGGAACAAAACCGCATTCAGCGCCTGGACGTTCAGGCGCGTCTGGACAGCGCCCAGCGTGGCCTGGTCGATATGACCGCCACCGGCATTCGCCTGGGTGAAACCGTGCTGGGTACGCTGCGGGCCAACGCCAAGGGCGATATACGCCAACAGGCGCTGACGGTGGCCTTGGACGGCCCACAGCTCAAGCTCGACCTCGGCGCCGATGGCCAGCTGAACAAGGGCGATTGGCGCGGCCGCCTGGCCAGCGGCAGGATTCAGGCAGGCGGACAGGACTGGCAATTGCAGGCACCCGCCCGCCTGCAACGCCTGGCCAGCGGCCAGATCGATTTCGGCGCCCATTGCTGGCGCTCAGGCCAAGCCAGTCTTTGCGGGGAAGACCAGCGGCTGGCCCCGGAGCCCCGCTTGCGCTACCACCTCAAGCAGTTCCCGTTGGACAGCTTGGCGCAGTGGTTGCCAAAAGATTTCGCTTGGCAGGGCATGCTCAATGCCGATGTCAATCTCGACATTCCCGCCGGTGGTCCTAAAGGCACGGTGCGTGTCGACGCCAGCGGCGGCACGTTGCGGGTGCGCGACAACGGGCGCTGGATCGATTTCCCGTACCAGACCCTGAGCCTGGACAGCACCCTGGCGCCACGCCGGGTCGACACTCGCCTGGCGTTTCGCGGTGATCGCTTGGGTGAGTTGAACGTCAATGCGCGCCTGGACCCCACGGCCACCGACAAGCCGCTGTCGGGCGACTTCCGCCTGGCTGGCGTGCAACTGTCGATAGCCCGCCCCTTCGTGCCGATGGTCGAGCGCCTGGCAGGGCAGTTGAATGGCAATGGACGCCTGACCGGAACCTTGATGGCGCCGCAGGTCAATGGCGAGCTCAAGCTCAGCGGTGGCGAAGTCAGTGGCCCCGAGCTGCCGGTCAGCTTGCAGGACCTGTCGCTGCAAGCCCTGGTCGCTGGCGAGCAGGTGCAGCTCGATGGCAATTGGCGCAGCGGCGCCGCCGGTCGCGGCCGCCTCAGCGGCCAGCTGACCTGGGGGCAGGCGTTGGGTATGGACCTGCGCTTGCAGGGGCAGCAGTTGCCAGTCAATGTCGAGCCGTATGCGACCCTGGATGTCGCCCCGGACCTGAACCTGCGCCTGGTGGACGACAAGCTGGCAGTGACGGGCAAGGTACTGGTGCCCAAGGGCAAGATCACCGTGCGCGAGTTGCCGCCCTCGACGGTCAAGGTCTCGGACGACACGGTCATCGTGGGCAATCAGACCGAGCAGGGCAAGCCGCCCATGGCAATGGCCATGGACATCGATGTCGAGGTGGGGCAAGAGCAGTTGTCGTTCAGCGGATTTGGCCTCACGGCTAATTTGATCGGGCATGTGCACATTGGCGACAACATGGATACCCGTGGCGAACTGAGCCTGGCCGATGGTCGTTACCGCGCCTATGGCCAGCGCTTGAACATCCGCCGCGCCCGGCTGCTGTTCGCAGGCCCCATCGACCAGCCCTACCTGGATATCGAAGCGATCCGCCAGGTCGATGACGTCATCGCCGGCATTCGCCTGAGCGGCAGCGCCGAGCAGCCAACCACCACGGTGTTCTCGGAGCCTGCGATGAGTCAGGAGCAGGCCTTGTCGTACCTGGTGCTCGGCCGACCGCTGGGCAATACCGGTGAAGACAACAACATGTTGGCCCAGGCAGCACTGGGTTTGGGTCTGGCGGGCAGTGCCGGGATCACCGGCAACCTGGCATCGAGCCTGGGCATCAAGGACTTCGAGTTGGATACGCAAGGGTCGGGCAACAGCACCAGTGTAGTTGCCAGTGGCAATCTCACTGAGAAGCTCAGCCTGCGCTATGGGGTTGGGGTGTTCGAGCCGGCCAATACCATCGCCCTGCGTTACAAGCTGAGCAAGAAGGTGTATCTGGAGGCAGCCAGCGGGCTGGCAAGCTCGCTGGACATTTTCTACAAACGCGACTTCTAAGGCCGCTCAGCGGACCGTGGCGGCTTCGATGAATTCGTTGGTATCCGGAGTTTCGGGCACCAACGGTCGGCGGATCGGGATGATCATCTTGGTGTATTCCTCGATCAGCCGGTTGAGCGCCTCGGGTGGTTCGCTGGCGTGAAACTGCATGCGTATCTGCACCTCGTCCGGATCCCGGACTTCGCCCTGGCGGCCTTGCGCGCCGATGGTCACCTTGAAGCAGGCGCCATTGGGCTGCTCGCATTGCTCGCGCAGGGCGGTGAGGGCTTCGGTGGCGTTGACGCGAACCGAGAGATCGACCTGCATGCGCTCCAGGCTCAGGCCTTTTGGTGCGACCAGGGCGAACAAGGGCACGCGCATGATGTGCCGGTCGTCCATGGCGATCTCGACCATTTTCGCTTTCATGGGGCTGCCAAGCGCCTGGCTATCGCAGTCGAAAAACTGGTCGAACAAGGTGATGTATTGCTGGGCGATGAGACTGTTGGTGGCGGCAGCGGCCTCTTGCAGGCCGCGCGTGATGTCGCGCAGGTCGATCGCGGTCATGGGGGGTGGGGTGTCCAATGGCCTGGCTCCTTACAGTGGCGAGGCGCCCCGCCAGGTACGGCAGGGCAACCGGTCAAGCGGCGAGATCAGCCTTCCTTACCGTCTGCACCTGGGGTTGGATCATTTTGCAGTACGCCAACCTTGGAAATTTCGTCCGGGCTCTGCAGCGTGCTGTCCTTGACCACGGTCGGCTTGGTGGCCGCTTCGGTCAGGAAATCGATCACCCGCATCATCGCCTCTGGCGGATCCTGGCGGCGCAGCGAGGTGTTGAAGGCGTAACGGGCGCGGGTATCGGTTTTGCGGGTCTGGGTCGATTTACTGCTGATGCTGCCTTTGACATCCAGCTTGAAAGGCCCCCAGCCGAGCGATGCGGCCATCTCGCCGCTCTTATTGGACTCGCTGAAATCTTCAGCCATCTGGCTGATGGTCAGCTCGAACTCGACGTTGCCTTCTTCGATGGAGATGTTTGGGTGGGTAATGGCCGCCAGCAGCGGCACCTTCATCGTTTTGCTGACGATACCTTTGTATTCGCCCTGTTCGTCGACGATGGTTTCGTCATAGTCGAACTGGATCGCGACCGCTTTGCCGTCCTGTACACAGACCTGCATGAGGAAGTCGGCGTAGGATTTACTCGCGGTGACCTGGGCTTGCACCATTGCCTGCAGTGGCGCGGAGATCATGCGATCCATCGGCAGGGCGTTGATGACCGAGCCGATGAGGCTGTTATCGATGGACATGGGAGGTTACCTCTTACTTCAGGGTGGACCGGCCGCATCAGGCGACCGCTTGGGGGTTCGCCGTCAGCGCGGGCAGTGTTCCTGGCGACGGATGTTGCCGATTTGGCGCAGGCTCAAGCCGTATTTATCGGCCAATAGGCTGCGGGACAGCCCATTGGCGCTTTCTTTTTGGATTTGCAAATTGCGCAACTGGCGCAGGAAATGGTCTGCCTTGGGGATTTCCAGCGCTACCCCGGCGAAGCGTTTGATCAACGCGTCGAGGGCATCAGGCGGTAGCACGCTGGCCAGCTTGGTGCGTTCACGGTGCTTGGGAATGTACTTGGGTCTGCCACCGTAGGCGCAGGTCAGGTGGTAGGCATTTTCAAGACCGATGCACTCGATCAGAGCCTGCAGCGAGTGCGGTAACTGGCTTATATCGATGGCGGTGAGATCTGGCAGCTCCATTGGAAAATTCCTCGCGGTAGATGGGGCGCGATGCCGATGGGTGGCATGGAGGAATTCTCGGTGAGGGTCAGAGCGTGCCGCTAGGCGCCAAGTGGGCTGGGACTTGTAGTTTCGGTGAGCAGGACTTGCAGGCAACGATGGCGTAGCGTGTAGGACGAAATCCCTTCATTGCCCTGCAGCCCTTAATTTTCCTGGGGTATTAGTGCTGCCAGCGCTTTAGCTATCAACACCCTCAGTTGCACGGGTAGGTGGCCATCAGGCTGGCTCCGCGCAGCGAGGCATGCGCTGTGCCGTCGGCGGCCTCTGGCAAGCTGCGCCAATCGATGACGACACACAGGCTGTGCAGCGGTTGCCCATCGAGCATGCCGACGGGACTGCCGGGAATCGCGCGCTTGTAGCGAACCTGCGTGGTATCCAGCGCCTGGACATGCTCGGCCTGGCCCAAGGCCTGGCGTGCAAGCTCAGGCAGCGCCGCCTGGTCGATGGTGAAATAGGCCCGCCCTGGACCGGCAGCGAAATGCCCTGCGGCGCGGGTGCGTTGCCAGAGCTGCTGCCACTGGCTGCTGCCGGCATGGCTGGACAATTGGCTGCCCAGGGTGAGTAGCCGCTCGGGCGCCACCTGGCGCGTATCGAGCGCAAAGGCGGGCAGGGTGGGGGTAAACAAGCTCAGGAACAGGACGAAGCGGCGCATGGTGCCTCCAGCAGGGATTGGGGTCATCCCATGCTTTCAGGTCGTGCGCGGCAGGCTAAGCAGGAAATGCAGCGCCGCAGGCCACGGGCGTTGTATCATTGCCACCGCTCATTGCGAGCTCATTGCCCCGATGTTGAAGGAATTTTCGATGACACACGTGCAGCGCCTCAAATACTCGCTTCTGATCATCCTGGTGGTGTTGGGCCTGATGCTCGGCCTGTCACATCTGCAGAAGCAAGGCACGATCAGTGAGCAGACTTTCCAGGGGCTGGCCATTGCCATTGCAGTGGTGGTGGTGGTGATCAACGGCGTCCTGCGGCGCAAGGTCAAACGCTGATGGCATTGGCCGGCACTGCAAGCCGGCCATCCGCTCAGCGGGCTTGGTTCTGCTCGAGCACGGCCCGCGCTTCGGGCTTGAGGCTGTAACACTTGTCATTGCCAAGGCTGATGACGCCTTCGCTGCACAGCCGCTTGAGCACCTCGCGCACGCTCAGGAACGACAGCGGAATGTCCAGTTGCTCCAGCTGCGCATGCACTCCGCGCACACCGATGCTGCGCCCGGTGCGATCGGCGTTGTGCAAGGCGTCGATCACCTTCAGGCGGATCAGGCTGGTACGCAGGCCATAGCTGCGCAGCAATTCGCGTATCTGCTCGTTGCCCGTACGCTCGTCCCCGCCGGCGTCCGCTCCGTTGGTCGCCTTGGCCGGGCCACGCCCGGTCTGCAATGAAGATTGCGGGTTGTACATGTGAATGCTCCTTTTCGTGGACGGCCCCGAAACAGGGGTGGCACTTATTAGGACGAATGAGATCGGCAAATCTGCAGTGCAGCGCGAAAAGATTTGCTGCTGGTGTCTCTACAAGACGGTTTACCTGGTTTGGTCGCGTAAAATTTTCATGAGGTCATTCGTTTGAACGGGACATGACCCTGAATCCGAGGAATGCCCGTGTTGCCTATTTCGCGCCCACTGACCTACGCCAGCCTGGCAGCTGCGCTGCTCCTCCCAAGCGCTGCTGCGCAAGCCGCCAGCCTCGATGCCAGTGCGCAGATCCGGCGTACCAGTTTTGGCATACCGCACATCGTGGCCAAGGACGAGCATGGCCTGGGTTATGGCATCGGCTATGCCTATGGGCAGGACAACCTGTGCCTGCTGGCCAACGAGGTGCTCACGGTCAATGGTCAGCGCTCGCGCTATTTCGGTGCCGACGGCAAGACCTTGGAGCAACGCGATAACCTGGCCAGCGACCTGTTCTTCACATGGCTGAACACGCCCGAGGCGGTGGATGCGTTTCTGCGCGCGCAGCCGGCGCCGGTGCGCGCGCTGCTGGATGGCTATGCCAGCGGTTTCAATCGCGTGCTGGCTGAACGGCAGCGCCAGGGCTTGCCGGCCGAGTGTGGCGATGGTCAGTGGGTGCGGGCGATTACCAGCCAGGATTTGATCAAGTTGACCCGTCGCTTGTTGGCCGAAGGCGGGCTTGGTCAGTTCGCCGAAGCGCTGGCCGGGGCGCAGCCGCCCACGCTTGCCGCTGAACGCAGCGCCACGGCCTTTGACGCAGCGTTGGCCCAACAGCAACGCTTCGCCTCCGAGCGCGGCAGCAATGCGGTGGCGGTCGGGGCGCAGCGCTCTGCCAATGGCCATGGCCTGCTGTTGGCCAACCCGCACTTTCCTTGGCTAGGCGGGATGCGCTTTTACCAGATGCAACTGACTATTCCAGGCAAACTGGATGTCATGGGCGCGGCCTTGCCCGGTCTGCCGGTGGTCAATATCGGCTTCAACCAGCACCTGGCTTGGACCCATACGGTGGACACGTCCAAGCACTTCACCCTGTACCGCCTGCAACTGGACCCCAAGGACCCGACCCGCTATCTGCAGGACGGCAAGTCCACAGCGATGAAGCAGCACACCGTGAGCGTCATGGTCAAAGGCGTCGATGGCACCCTCAAGCAGGTCCAGCGGCAGATCTACAGTTCCAGCTACGGGCCAGTGGTGCAGTGGCCAGGGCGCCTGGACTGGGACAACCAGGCGGCCTACAGCCTGCGCGATGCGAATCTGGACAACACTCGGGTCTTGCAACAGTGGTATCGCATCAACAGTGCCGACAGTCTGGCTGCCCTGAAAGGCTCGATCGAGCAACTGCAAGGCATTCCCTGGGTCAACACCCTGGCAGTCGATGCCGCTGGCAAGGCGCTTTACCTCAATCAGTCGGTAGTGCCGTATGTGGATCAGCAGTTGCTGAGCCAATGCGGCAATCCCGCGGCGCAGGGCCCGCTGGTAGTGCTGGACGGCTCGCGCAGCGCTTGCCAGTGGAAGAGCGACGCCGAGGCCGCGCAAGCTGGCATCTTCCCCGCACGGCTGTTGCCAAGCCTGCAGCGTGGCGACTTCGTGCAAAACTCCAATGACCCCGCCTGGATGGCCAATCCGGCCCAGCCGCTGACCGGTTTCTCGCCGTTGATCAGCCGCAGCGATGAACCCCTGAGTCTGCGTGGGCGGTTTGCCCTGGCGCGTTTGCAGGGCACAGCCAAGCTGGGTATCGACGACCTGCAACGCATGGTGCTCGATGACGAGGTCTACCTGGCGCAACTGGTGCTGCCCGATCTTCTGCACTGGTGCAAGACGGCCCCGACCGACGTCGAGGCCGTGTGCTCCAGCCTTGCGGCCTGGAATGGCAAGGCTGATCTGGACAGCGGGCTGGGCCTGGTGCACTTCCAGACTATGCTCGAGGCATTGAACGAGCATCCGCACAGTTGGCGCGTGGCCTTCGATCCAGCAGACCCGCAGCACACGCCACGCGGATTGGCGGTAGAGCAGGCCGAAGTGAGCAACTGGCTGCACGCAGCGGCGCAGGCATCGTTGCAGCAAGTGGCCCAGGCAGGCATTCCAGCCGATAGTCGTTGGGGGCAGATCCAGCAGTCTGTCGACGGCACACCGGTCCCAGGCGGGCCGCAGCAACTGGGCATCTACAACGCCATGTACAGCGTGCCCCATGACACGGGCAAGCGCCTGGTGGTCAGCGGCACCAGTTACCTGCAATTGGTCAGCTTCACTGACCAAGGACCACAGGCGCGCGGTTTGCTGGCCTTCTCGCAATCCAGTGAAGCCGGCTCCGCCCACGCCAGTGACCAGACCAAGGCTTTTGCCGCCAAACAGCTGGTAGCATTGCCTTTCACCGAGGCGCAGATCAAGGCGGATCCGCAGTACCGGCAGTATGTGATCAGCGAGCAGAACAGTCAGGCAGTGGCTCGTCAGCCTTGAGCTCAGCTCGCCAGCTTACCCCTTCGCGGAGCGCGCCCGCGAGGGGGAGGTCGCTTAGCAAGCGAAGTCGAATGGCTCCAGGGCAAAACCCTGCTCATCGACTTGCAGGGTCCAGCCGCGCCGATCCCAGTCGCCGAGCACGATGCGTCTGGCCGGCTCGCCATCCACCATCAGCTTGTGAATCGCCGGCCGGTGCGTGTGGCCATGCACCAAGGTGCGCACGCCATGCGCAGCCATCACCCTCGGCACTTGCTCAGGCGTGACATCGACGATGTCGGTGGCCTTGGCGCGTACCTGCGCGCGGCTCTCGTTGCGCAGTTTGCGCGCCAGCTTCTGCCGGGTAGCCAACGGCAGGTGACGCAGAATCCACAAGCTCACGGGGTTGCGCAGGTAGCGGCGCATTTTCATGTAGCCCACATCGCGGGTGCACAGGGTGTCGCCGTGCATCAGCAACACCGCCTCGCCGCCCAGCTCGACCACGCTGGGGTCGGCCAGCAAGGTGCAGCCTGCGGCCCGGCAGAAATCCGCGCCGATCAGAAAATCGCGATTGCCATGCATCAGGTAAACTGCCGTGCCGCTGTCGCTGAGCTGGCGCAAGGCCTGGCAGATCGACAGTTGGAACGCGGTCATGGCGTCATCGCCAATCCACGCTTCGAAGAAGTCGCCAAGGATATACAGCGCCTTGGCGTGCCGAGCACGGCCGTCGAGCAGATCTAGAAACGCCCGGGTTATGTCCGGGCGTTCTTCTTGCAAGTGCAGATCAGAGATCAGCAGGATCACTCAACGATCTCGGCTTTCTCGATGATCACGTCTTCTTTCGGCACGTCCTGGTGGCCAGCCTTGGAGCCGGTGGCGACCTTTTCGATGGCATCGACCACTTCACGGCCTTCGATCACTTCACCGAATACCGCGTAGCCCCAGCCTTGTACGTTCTTGCCGCTGTGGTTGAGGAAGTCGTTGTCCGAAGCATTGATGAAGAACTGCGCCGAGGCCGAATGCGGCTCCATGGTGCGGGCCATGGCAATGCTGTACTTCTTGTTCTTCAGGCCGTTGTCGGCTTCGTTCTGAATGCTGGCGCGGGTCTTCTTCTGGCTCATGGTGCCGTCGAAACCGCCGCCCTGAATCATGAAGCCCTTGATCACGCGGTGGAACACGGTGCCGTCGTAGTGGCCGTCCTTGACGTACTGAACGAAGTTCTCAGTGGTCAGCGGCGCTTTTTCGGCGTCCAGTTGCAGGACGATGTCGCCGTGGTTGGTGCTCAATTTTACTTTGGACATGCTCAAATTCACTCTTTCAAGGCATTCGGAAATGGGCTGCGCAGCGCGCGTGTAGTCACCTGACGCAGGATCGGGCAAGCACGACACATGTTCATGAACATGACGCATGGCGGCCATTTTGCCCGCAACGGGATAAATCACGCCAGTTTGTCGGTGCCCCGGCTGTCAGCAGCTTGACTGCTTCGGCTATGATAGGCCCTTTGATTCAATCGGCCTACCCAGGCCGGACACGTGCATTCAAGGATCCTATGAGCAAGCCCACTGCCGACAACGCGCCCAACGCCGCTGCCAAAGGCGCTCCCGCCGTCCCTGCGAACTTCCTGCGGCCGATCATCCAGGCCGACCTGGACTCGGGCAAGCACAGCAGCATCGTGACCCGTTTTCCGCCGGAGCCCAACGGCTACCTGCACATCGGCCACGCCAAGTCGATCTGCGTCAACTTCGGCCTGGCCAAGGAGTTCGGCGGCGTCTGCCACCTGCGCTTCGACGACACCAACCCGGCCAAGGAAGACCAGGAATACATCGACGCGATCCAGCGCGATGTGAAATGGCTGGGCTTCGACTGGGCAGGCGATGTGCGTTACGCCTCGAACTACTTCGACCAGTTGCACGACTGGGCGGTTGAACTGATCAAGCGTGGCAAGGCTTATGTCTGCGACCTGACCCCTGATCAGGCCAAGCAGTACCGTGGCAGCCTCACCGAACCGGGCCAGAACAGCCCGTTCCGCGAGCGTAGCGTCGAGGAGAACCTTGATTTGTTCGCGCGCATGAAGGCCGGCGAATTCATGGACGGCGAGCGCGTCCTGCGGGCGAAGATCGACATGGCTTCGCCGAACATGAACTTGCGCGATCCGATCCTCTATCGTATTCGCCACGCCCACCATCACCAGACCGGTGATAACTGGTGCATCTACCCGAACTACGACTTCACCCACGGGCAGTCGGACGCCATCGAAGGCATCACACACTCGATCTGCACCCTGGAGTTCGAAGGCCACCGTCCGCTGTACGACTGGTTCCTCGATAACCTGCCGGTACCGGCGCATCCGCGTCAGTACGAGTTCAGCCGCCTGAACCTGAACTACACCATCACCTCCAAGCGCAAGCTCAAGCAACTGGTCGACGAGAAGCACGTCAGCGCCTGGGACGACCCGCGCATGTCCACCTTGTCGGGCTTCCGTCGCCGCGGCTACACCCCGGCGTCGATCCGCAACTTCTGCGAAATGATCGGTACCAATCGCTCCGATGGCGTGGTCGACATGTCGATGCTCGAGTTCTGCATCCGTGACGATCTGGACCGCACCGCGCCACGGGCCATGTGCGTCCTTCGCCCCTTGAAGGTGGTCATCACCAACTACCCGGAGGGCCAGGTCGAGCAGCTCGAACTGCCGCGCCACCCCAAGGAAGACATGGGCGTGCGCGTGCTGCCGTTCGCCCGCGAACTGTACATCGACCAGGATGACTTCATGGAAGCCCCGCCCAAGGGCTACAAGCGCCTGGAACCCGGCGGCGAAGTGCGTCTGCGCGGCAGCTACGTGATTCGCGCCGACGAAGCGATCAAGGACGCCGCGGGCAATATCGTCGAGCTGCGCTGCTCGTACGATCCCGACACCCTGGGCAAGAACCCCGAGGGCCGCAAGGTCAAGGGCGTGATCCACTGGGTGCCGGCCGAGGCCAGCATCGAATGCGAAGTACGCCTGTACGACCGCCTGTTCCGTTCGGCCAACCCGGAGAAAACCGAGGAGGGTGGCAGCTTCCTGGACAACATCAACCCGGACTCGCTGCAGGTGCTGCGCGGCTGCCGTGCCGAGCCATCGCTGGCCCAGGCGCAACCTGAAGACCGCTTCCAGTTCGAGCGTGAAGGTTACTTCTGCGCCGACCTCAAAGACAGCCAGCCGGGTCGTCCGGTGTTCAACCGCACCGTCACCCTGCGTGACTCCTGGGGCAGCTGAGGAACCGCCGTGCTTACCATCTACAACACGCTGAGCAAGACCAAGGAAACCTTCAAGCCACTCGATGGCAACAAGGTGCGCATGTACGTGTGCGGCATGACCGTCTACGACTATTGCCACTTGGGCCATGGCCGCAGCATGGTGGCATTCGACCTGGTCACGCGCTGGCTGCGCAAGAGCGGCTACGAGTTGACCTATGTGCGCAACATCACCGACATCGATGACAAGATCATCAATCGCGCCAACGAGAATGGTGAAGCGTTCGACGCCCTCACGGCGCGCATGATCGAAGCGATGCACGAAGACGAGCGCCGCCTGAACATTCTCAAGCCAGACCTGGAGCCGCGTGCCACCGACCACATCGCTGGCATGCACGCGATGATCCAGACCTTGATCGACAAGGGCTACGCCTACGCGCCAGGTAATGGCGACGTGTATTACCGGGTCGGCAAGTTCCTCGGCTACGGCAAGCTCTCGCGCAAGAAGATCGAAGACTTGCGCATCGGTGCCCGCATCGAGGTCGACGAAGCCAAGCAGGATCCACTGGACTTCGTGCTGTGGAAGGGTGTCAAGCCAGGCGAGCCCTATTGGGATTCGCCGTGGGGCCCTGGCCGCCCTGGCTGGCACATCGAATGCTCGGTGATGTCCACTTGCTGCCTGGGCGAGAGCTTCGACATCCACGGCGGTGGCAGCGACCTCGAGTTCCCGCACCACGAGAATGAGATTGCCCAGAGCGAGGCAGCTACCGGCAAGCAGTACGCCAACGCCTGGATGCACTGCGGCATGATTCGCATCAACGGCGAGAAGATGTCCAAATCATTGAACAACTTCTTCACCATCCGCGATGTGCTGGCCAAGTACCACCCAGAAGTCGTGCGCTACCTGCTGGTGGCTAGCCATTACCGCAGCGCCATCAACTATTCCGAAGACAGCTTGCGCGATGCCAAGGCTGCTCTGGAGCGCTTCTACCATGCCCTGCGTGGCTTGCCGCGGGTCGCGGCGAAGGGGGGCGAAGCCTTTGTCGAGCGTTTCAGCGTGGCGATGAACGATGACTTCGGTACACCTGAAGCCTGCGCCGTGCTCTTCGACCTGGTGCGCGAGATCAACCGTCTGCGCGACAGCGATGTGGAGGCCGCGGCAGGCCTGGCAGGGCGTCTGCGCGAGCTGGGCGATGTGCTCGGTGTGCTGCAGTTGGACGCCGACGATTTTCTGCGTGCGGGCGCCGAAGGCAAAGTCGATGCGGCTGAGGTCGAAGCCCTGATCCAGGCCCGCCTGCAAGCACGTGCCGACAAGAACTGGGCCGAGTCCGACCGCATTCGCGACCAGATCACTGCCATGGGCGTGGTGCTCGAAGACAGCAAAGGCACCACCACCTGGCGCCTGGCTGACTGATCAGGGCAAGCGGGGCCGCCTGGCGGCCCCGTTCTATTTGGCCAAGCCGGCCAGCGGACAGTGCAGTACCAGCTTCGCCCCGCCCAACGCACTCTCGCCGATTTCCAGGGCGAACCCGTGCAGGTCGACGATCGCTGCAACGATCGACAAGCCCAAGCCGAAGCCTGAGTGGCGATGGCCTTCCTCGCTGCGATAGAAGCGCTTGAGCACTGCCGCGCGCTCTTCTTCGGGGATGCCCGGCCCGCTGTCTTCGATGGCGATGTGCACACCCGCTTCATCCTGGGTAGCGGTGATCGCCACGCGACCCGCCTGCGGCGTGAATTTGATGGCATTGCCAACCAGATTCGCCAACGCTTCGAACAGCAGCTCACGGTCGCCATGCAAGGCGGGTAGGCGTTCGGGTTGCTCGAGTCGCAGGCGAATGCCGCCATCTTCTGCCAGCGGCAGGTAGAAATCGTGTAGCTCGATCAGCAGTTCGCGCGGATCGAGCTGGACGAAACCGGCGCGGCGCTGACGGTCTTCCAGCTCGCTGATCCGCAGCAGACCCCGAAAGCGCGCCATCAACGTGTCCGTTTCGCCGATAGCCTGGTCGAGCGCCTCGGCCTGGGGTGAGTCGGCCGGGCTGTGCTGGCGGATGCGGTACAGCTGCGCGCGCAGGCGGGTCAGCGGAGTGCGCAGATCGTGGGCAATGTTGTCGCAGACGCCTTTGACCTCATGCATCAAGCGCTCGATGCGGTCGAGCATGGCATTGACGATGTCGGCCAGCATGTCCAGCTCGTCGCGCCGGGTCGACAGCGGCAGGCGATGAGTCAGGTCGCCGGCAACGATCAGCTCGGCCTGCGCCTGGATGGCACGAATGCGCTTGAGGGGCCGGCGACGCAACAGGTACCAGCCGGCGAAACCCGGAATCAGCGTCAGCGAAATCCCCCACAGCAAGGCATGCAGGATGATGCGCGTGACCACGAACAGCGAGCCATTGTCGCGCAGCAGCACCAGCCAGCGGCCGTCCTGGACCTTGATCGCCACCGCATCGCAGCTGTCGCGGGGCATGTGCGGATCGTCGGCATCGAGGCAGCGCTTGAGTTCGTGAACCTTGCCATCGAGACCCAGCTCCGGGGGAATCGTGCGGATGCGGCCACCGACCGGGTTGAGTTGCGCGTCGAACAGACCATAGGCATCGAAGCTGCGTTCCTCGAAGGCCTGGCTGGCGATCAATGCGTCATCCAGCTGCTTGCCGCTCATGTGGGCGAACAGGTGCTGGCGCTGCAGCATGGAGTGGCGGGTCAACTTGTTCAGGTAACTCGAAACCTCGAAATACAGCACGCCCATGAGGATGCTGCTCCAGGCCACGAAGAGAAAGCTGTACAGCGCCAACAGGCGGCTGGTCGAAGAACTCCAGCCCTTAGACGGGTTCAGCAATGGCATACCCAGAACCCCGTACCGTGCGGATCAGCGGCGACTGGCCGGGGGAGTCGATCTTTTTGCGCAGCCTGCCGATGTGCACATCGATCAGGTTGGTTCCAGGGTCGAAGTGATAGCCCCAGACTTCCTCGAAGATCATCATCCGGGTGATGACCTGGCCGCTGTGACGCATGAGGTATTCAAGCAGCTTGTATTCGGTGGGCAGCAGGTTGAGGGTCTGTTCGCCACGGCGGGCTTCGTGGCTGATCAGGTCCAGTTGCAGGTCGGCCACCTGCAGGCGGGTCTGGGTCATCGGCACACTATTGCGCCGTAGCAGCACCTCGACACGGGCCGCCATTTCATCGGAGGCAAACGGCTTGGTCAGGTAGTCATCGCCGCCGGCACGCAGGCCGCGTACGCGTTCATCGACATCGGACAGGGCGCTGATCATCAGAATCGGGGTGGTGATCTTGAGGTTGCGCAGGGTGGTAACGATGGTCAGCCCATCGACCTCGGGCAGCATGCGGTCCAGGGTGATCAGGTCATACCCGCCGGCGATCGCCTTGGCCAATCCCTCACGGCCGTTGTCGGCCCAGTCCACGTCCAGGCCGTGGCTGGTGAGTTCGGCGACGATTTCCTGGCCGGTAACGGCGTCGTCTTCGATGGTCAATACGCGTGGCATGCTCGTTCCTGGGCGTCTGGTGAAGACTCGATTGTGCCAAAGAATAGCCAAACGGCGATTTAAGAAAAATTCATCTACACCCTGCAAACGAAAACGGGGCATGCCACACCTGGCATGCCCCGTCGTTCGTTACCTCGTCCGAGCTCAAGCGACCTTGACGATCCAGCCGGCAGGCGCTTCGACGTCGCCGCTCTGGATGCCGGTCAGCTCGTCATAGAGCTTCTGGGTAACCGGACCGACCTTTTCCAGGTCGTGGAAGACGTGCAGCTTGCCGTTGTACTCGATACCACCGATCGGCGTGATCACGGCGGCAGTGCCACAGGCGCCGGCCTCGAGGAAGCGGTCGAGCTTGCTGATCTCGACGTCGCCTTCGACCACCGTCAGGCCCAGGCGCGATTGCGCCAGTTCCATCAGCGACAGACGGGTGATGCCCGGCAGTACCGATGCCGATTTCGGGGTGACGAACTCGTTGTTGGCGGTGATCCCGAAGAAGTTGGCCGAGCCGACTTCTTCGATCTTGGTGTGGGTCAGTGGGTCGAGGTAGATGGCATCGGCGAAGTTGGCTTTCTTGGCCTCATAGCCCGGCTGCAGGCTGGCCGCGTAGTTGCCGCCGACCTTGGCTGCGCCCGTGCCTTGAGGGGCAGCACGGTCGAAGCTGGAAATCTGGAAGTTGTGCGGCTTCATGCCACCTTTGAAATACGAGCCGACCGGAATGGCGAATACCGAGAAAATGAACTCCGGCGCGGTGCGCACGCCGATGTTGTCACCGGTACCAATGACGAAAGGGCGCAGGTACAGCGAACCTTTGCCGTGCGGCGGCACGAACTTCTCGTTGGCCTTGACCACCTGCTTGCAGGCTTCGATGAACACCTCGGTCGGCACCTGCGGCATCAGCAGGCGCGCGCAGCTGCGCTGCATGCGCGCGGCATTCTGGTCAGGGCGGAACAGGTTGATCGAGCCGTCCTTGCAACGGTAGGCCTTCAGGCCCTCGAAGCACTGCTGGCCATAGTGCAGGGCGGTGGAGCCTTCACTGATGTGCAGCACATTGTCTTCGGTCAGGGTGCCTTGGTCCCACTCACCATTGCGCCACACCGACAGGTAGCGCTTGTCGGTCTTGATGTAGTCGAAACCCAGCTTGTCCCAGTTAATGCTCTCGTTACTCATGACACCCTCGATTGTCTTGCAGGTGCCCGATCGCTCGGGCTGCTGTTATATGCGCACCACGCCACGATAATACAAAGCGTGCTGATCGGAAACGGCCAGTCACGAATTGGCATGCCGACACGCCTAGGCGCTTGCCTGCTCGTCGAGCTGCTGACAGAAGCGCAGCAGATTGCCGAACGGGTCGCGCACCTGCATCTGCAAGCCCCAGCCGAACCGCTCGGCCTCGGGACGGGCATAGCCATAGTGCTTGTCGCGCAGTTCCCGCTGCAGCGCACTCACATCGTCGGCAGGTATGAAGACGGTCGAGCCCGGGCAGGCGTCGCCATGGTGCTCGCTCAGGTGCAGGATCAGCCCATCGCGGCGGACTTGTGCATACAAGGGCAAGTCCGGGCTGAAGCGGTGCTCCCAGTCCAGTTGGAAGCCGAGAAAGTCGAGGTAGAACTCTTTGGCCTTTTCCACTGAAAAGATGCGCAGGACAGGAATGGCGGCGGCGAGTGACATGGCGGTTCCTTGGGCCAATGGCTATCCCGCGACTCTACCCCAGCACCGAAACAGCGCCAAGCAGCGCCCCTGGGCTGTGCGTGATCGTGGGCTGTGCCCCATGCCAGCGCGGGGGCTGTACAGGTTTCATCTGCGTTCACCTGCGAAGTTGGCCCGCAACCTGCTATATCCAGCCTGCGAAATTTGATCGAGTGGTCAGCCCGCGCCTCAGGTGCAGACGGGGCTTGACCCTCCAGGCGGCCGTCAGGCCAGTACCAACAAGGGGCCGCAGCATGACGCTGGCGCAGCACATCGAGCAAGCAGAGCAGGACGCAGGCTGGAGCGCTTACCTGCAGCTGCGCTTTGTGCAGCGTGACGGCGTGACCCGCCTTGGTGCGCGGCGGCATTTCGGCCCGCTTTTGGTGCAGCGTCCTTTCTACCCGGAGGGAGCGCCGTGTCATGTCTATGTGCTGCACCCACCCGGCGGCATCGTCGCCGGCGACCGTCTGGAACTGGACATTCACCTGGCACCGGGCAGCCATGCGCTGCTGACCATGCCGGGGGCGAGCAAGTTCTACCGCAGCATCGGCCCCACCGCGCGGCTGACCCAGCGCTTTCACCTGCAAGCCGGCAGCACCCTGGAATGGCTGCCGCAGGACAGCATCTTCTTCGACGGTGCGCGGGCCACCCTCGACAGCCGTTTCACCCTCGAGCCCGGCGCGCGGCTGCTGGCATGGGAAACCCTGTGCCTGGGCCGCCCGGTGATGAACGAGCGTTTCGCCCACGGTGCGCTGGACAGCCGCTTGTGCATCGAGCTGGCGGATGACCCCGGCTTGCACGAGCGCCTGCGCATCAGCGGCGGGCAATTGGGCAAAGTGGCCGGCCATCCGCTGCTGGCGACATTCTGCGCAGCACCGGCCGGCCCGGCACTGCTGGAACAGGTGCGCGTCGTGCTCGATGCGTTGCCTGTTCCAGCCGGCGCGACCTTGCTGGGTTCGCTGCTGGTGATCCGTCTGCTCGATCACGACAACCAACATCTGCAACAGACCCTGCAGCGCCTTTGGCACCTGCTGCGTCCGGCCGTGCTCGGCCTGCCAGCGTGCCCGCCGCGAATCTGGGCCACTTGAGAGAACGCCATGGAGCTCACCCCGAGAGAGAAAGACAAACTGCTGCTGTTCACGGCCGCATTGTTGGCCGAACGGCGCCTGGCCCGTGGCCTGAAGCTCAACTATCCGGAAGCGGTGGCGCTGATCAGCGCCGCCGTGCTCGAAGGGGCCCGCGATGGCCGTACCGTTGCCGAGCTGATGAGCCTGGGCCGCGAAGTGCTCGGCCACGAACAGGTCATGCCAGGGGTTGCCCAGATGCTGCACGACGTGCAGGTCGAGGCGACCTTTCCCGACGGCACCAAGTTGGTGACCGTGCACGACCCCATCGTCTGAGCCGGAGCAGGAACCGCACATGATTCCAGGTGAAATTCAGGTTGCCGCTGGCGACATCGAACTCAACGTCGGCCGCGCCACGGTCAGTGTCAGCGTGGCCAACCATGGTGATCGACCGGTGCAGGTCGGTTCGCACTATCACTTCTTCGAAGTCAACGAGGCCCTGGTCTTCGAACGCGACGTCAGCCGAGGTTTCCGGCTGGATATCCCGGCGGGCACCGCGGTGCGCTTCGAGCCGGGCCAGTCGCGCACCGTGCACCTGGTCGCCTATGCCGGCAAGCGTGAGGTATATGGCTTTCAGGGCAAGGTGATGGGCGCGCTGGAGGGCAGGGTATGAGCCGGATTTCCCGTCGCGCCTATGCCGATATGTTCGGCCCCACCGTGGGCGACCGAGTGCGCCTGGCTGACACCGAACTCTGGGTCGAGGTGGAAAAGGACTTCACGGTATATGGCGAAGAGGTCAAGTTCGGCGGCGGCAAGGTGATCCGTGATGGCATGGGGCAAGGGCAGATGCTCGCCGCCGAGGCCATGGACCTGGTGCTGACCAACGCCCTGATCATCGATCACTGGGGCATCGTCAAGGCCGATATTGGCGTCAAGCATGGGCGTATCGCGGCGATCGGCAAGGCCGGCAACCCCGATGTGCAGCCAGGCGTCAGCGTACCGGTGGGGCCGGGCACCGAAGTGATTGCCGCCGAAGGCAAGATCGTCACCGCAGGGGGCATCGACTCGCACATCCACTTCATTTGCCCACAGCAGGTCGAAGAAGCCTTGACCAGTGGCATTACTACCTTCATTGGCGGTGGGACCGGCCCGGCGACCGGCACCAATGCCACCACCTGTACACCCGGTCCCTGGTACCTGGCGCGCATGCTGCAAGCCGCCGATAGCCTGCCGATCAACATCGGCCTGCTGGGCAAGGGCAATGCCTCGCAGCCACAAGCCCTGCGCGAGCAGATCGCGGCCGGTGCGGTGGGCCTGAAGTTGCACGAAGACTGGGGCTCGACGCCGGCCGCCATCGACTGCTGCCTGGGGGTGGCCGAGGAGCTGGACATCCAGGTGGCGATCCATACCGACACGTTGAACGAGTCGGGGTGCATCGAGGATACCCTGGCGGCGATCGGCGACCGCACCATTCACACCTTCCACACCGAAGGTGCTGGCGGCGGTCACGCACCGGACATCATTCGTGCAGCGGGGCAGGCCAACGTGCTGCCGTCCTCGACCAACCCGACCCTGCCGTACACGGTCAATACCGTCGACGAGCACCTGGACATGCTCATGGTCTGCCATCACCTGGACCCGAGCATCGCCGAAGACGTCGCCTTCGCCGAGTCGCGCATCCGCCGCGAAACCATCGCCGCCGAAGACATCCTCCACGACATGGGCGCCTTTGCCATGACCTCGTCCGATTCCCAGGCCATGGGCCGGGTTGGTGAAGTGGTGCTGCGCACCTGGCAGGTCGCTCACCAGATGAAACTGCGCCGCGGCCCGCTGGCCCCCGACAGCGACTACAGCGACAACTTCCGGGTCAAGCGCTACATCGCCAAGTACACCCTCAACCCGGCGCTGACTCACGGCATCGCCCACGAGGTCGGTTCGCTGGAGGTGGGCAAGCTGGCTGACCTGGTGCTGTGGGCGCCGGCCTTTTTTGCGGTCAAGCCGGCCCTGGTGGTCAAGGGCGGCATGATCGTCACCGCGCCGATGGGCGACATCAATGGCTCGATCCCCACCCCGCAGCCGGTGCATTACCGGCCGATGTTCGGCGCGCTGGGCGCGGCCCGCCATGCCACGCGCATGACCTTCCTGCCCCAGGCCGCCATGGACCGCGGCCTGCACCAGGAACTGGGTTTGCAGAGCCTGATCGGGGTCGCCCACGGCTGCCGTCGGGTGCGCAAGGCCGACATGGTCCACAACACCCTGCAGCCAGTCATCGAAGTCGATTCGCAGACCTACCAGGTGCGCGCCGACGGCGAGTTGCTGGTGTGCGAGCCGGCCAGCGAACTGCCGTTGGCCCAGCGCTATTTCTTGTTCTGAAGGAGTGAAGATGATTGTTCTGACCCGCCGTATCGAGGCGTCCGAGCACATAACCGGGAGCGTCACCCTGGATGTCGACAGCCGGATCAAAAGCCGCCTGCGGGTGACGTTGGACGACGGTCGCGAAGCCGGACTGATGCTCGAGCGTGGCCACCTGCTGCGCGGAGGCGAACTGCTCTGCGATGCCGAATCGAACCAGGTGATCCGTGTGTTGGCAGCCCCTGAAACGGTGTCCACCGTGCGTTGCGTCGATCCGCACCTGCTCGCCCGCGCTGCCTATCACCTGGGTAACCGCCATGTTCCGCTGCAGATCGAGCCCGGTCTGCTGCGCTACCAGCACGACCATGTGCTCGACGACATGCTGCGCGGTCTGGGTTTGGACGTGCTCACCGAACAGGCGCCGTTCGAGCCTGAAGCAGGTGCCTACCAGAGCGCCGCGCACAGCCATGGTCACGCCCACAGTCACGCGCACAACCATGACCACGACCATCCGTTCGTGCGTTTGCCTGCTCATTCCTGACCCCTTAAAAGAGCCCAAGATGAAAAAGACCCTAGCCTTCGCCTTGCTGATGATCGCGCTGCCGGCCTTCGCCCACCCCGGCCACGATGCCAATCCCTTGCATGATGGTTTACTGCATCCCCTGACCGGACTTGACCACTTGCTGATGCTGCTGGGGACCGGCGTGTTGGCGGCGTTGACCCGACGCACCCTGCTCCTGCCCTTGGCGACCCTGGGCGCGATGTTTGCAGGGGCAGTGTGCGGCCATCTGTTCGGCGATGTGCTAGGCATGGAAAGCCTGATCGCCGGGTCGGTACTGGTCGCGGCGGTGGCCGTCCTGTTGCCCAACCGCCAGCTTCTATTGGCGCTGGCCATGCCGGTATTCGCCTTGTTCCATGGCTGGGCCCATGGTGTCGAAGCTACCCCAAGCGCCTTCTGGCTGTTCAGCGCCGGTTTCGTTACCGTCAGTGGCCTGCTGCTGGCAGCCGGTTTCACCGTCGGCTGCCTGTTGCGTCGTCATCCGGTCCTGCAGAAAGCCTTTGGCGGCGGTTTGCTGGCCGGCGCAGCCGTGGTGCTGGCGGGCTAATGAACAGCGACCTTGCGCTGTTGCGCCTGCTGCAGTTGGCCAGCCCCGGCCTGCCGGTGGGCGGCTTTACCTATTCGCAAGGCCTGGAATGGGCGGTGGAGGCTGGCTGGGTGCAAGACCTCGCCAGTTTCAGCGCCTGGCAGCGTGAGCAACTGCACGACACCCTGGCGTGTCTCGATTGGCCGCTGTTGGCGCGCCTGTATGGCGCCTGCCAGGGCGGCGATGCACAGGCCTTCGCGCGTTGGACCCGGTTCTTGCTGGCCAACCGTGAAACCGCCGAATTGCGCCTGGAAGAGCAACAGCGTGGCTCGGCCTTGGCCCGTTTGCTCGACGGCTGGCAGGTGGGCCAGGACCCAGCCTGGCGGCCTAGCCTCGAGCTCAGCCAGCTCGGTGGCATGGCCTGGCTTGCGGTGCATTGGCAGATCCCGCTGCGCCAACTGGCCCTGGGCCACGCGTTCGCCTGGCTTGAGGGCGCGGTGATGGCTGGCGTCAAGCTGGTGCCGTTCGGCCAGCAAGCGGCGCAGACCCTGCTGCGCGACCTCAGCGCCGAGCTGCCCGCCGCCCTCGATACAGCTTTGCGGCTTGGCGATGAGCAATTGGGCGGCGGCCTGCCGCTGCTGGCCATCGCCTCGTCGCGACACGAAACCCAATACACCCGTTTATTCCGATCCTGAGGACTGGCTCCATGCAAAGCTATCAGCAACCCTTGCGCGTCGGCGTCGGCGGCCCGGTGGGCTCCGGCAAGACCGCACTGCTCGAATGTCTGTGCAAAGCCATGCGCGATCACTACCAGATCGCCGTGGTCACCAATGACATCTACACCAAGGAAGACCAACGCATTCTCACCGAAGCCGGGGCTTTGGAACCTGAGCGCATCGTTGGCGTCGAGACCGGCGGTTGCCCGCATACCGCGATCCGTGAAGACGCCTCGATGAACCTGGCCGCTGTCGAGGCGCTGGCGCGCAAATTCGGCAACCTCGAAGTCATTTTCGTGGAAAGTGGTGGCGACAACTTGAGCGCCACCTTCAGCCCGGAGCTCGCCGACCTGACCATCTATGTCATCGACGTGGCCGAAGGCGAGAAGATTCCGCGCAAAGGGGGCCCTGGTATCACCAAATCCGATTTCCTGGTCATCAACAAGACTGACCTGGCGCCGTATGTCGGCGCCTCGCTGGAGGTGATGGAGCGAGACACCCAGCGCATGCGCCCGCAGCGTCCGTGGACCTTCAGCAACCTGAAAAAGGGCGAGGGCCTGCAGGCAGTGATCGACTTCATCGTCGAGCGCGGCATGCTTGGCCTGCGCGCCTGAGGCTCAAGCGGTCACGGGCGCAGCGGTTGACACCAGGCAGTAGCGAGCAAACTCAGCAGGGCAAGGCCTGGCGATCGACTCAGCCGTGCATGCTTTCGATCAGGGCCCACAGCGTCGGGTCGTTGAAGTCCTCGACCACCAGCTGCGCGCCGGCCTCGAGCAGCCGTTGCGCCGGCTGGGTGGTGGCGATGCCGACGGTGTAGATGCCGGCATCATGCGCGGCCTTGACCCCAGGCAGCGAGTCCTCGAACGCCAACGCCTCGGTGGCTCGCGCCTGCAGGCGCTGCAGTCCGGTCAGATAGGGCAGGGGGTCGGGCTTGGGCCGTGCCAGCTCATCGGCCACCACCACGTCGTCGAAACGCTCGGCAATGCCCAGCGCATCGAGCATGTGCTCGGCATTCAGGCGTGGCGCGTTGGTCACCACGCACATGCCGATATCCCAGGCCCGCGCATGGTCCATCAGGCGCAGCAGGCCCGGCATCGGTTGCAGCGTGGGCGCCAGTTGGCGAAACAGCGCTTCTTTGCGCGCCGCCAAGGCGTGGCATTCGGCGGCGCTGGCAAGCGGAAACAATTCGCCAAACAGCTCGCCGTTGGCCCGTCCGCTGATCTGCGCATCGAACTGCGCCTGGGTCAGCTCACGGCCGTCATAGTCGCCGAGCAGTTGGCGGAAGGCCTGCAAATGCAGGGTGTCGGTGTCGGTCAAGGTTCCATCGAGATCGAACAGCAGGGCAGTCAGCATCAGGTATCCAGGTGGTCAGAAAATCACAAGCCTGGTGATCATACCCAAACCGGGCGACAAAGGGGGCTGTTCACTCATCCTCGAAAAGAGTACAAATGTGCTCCATGGACACATTGACCCCCAAACGCCGGGCCATCCTCGGCTACATTCGCGAGCGCATCGCAGACCACGGCCAGCCGCCAAGCCTGGCCGACATCGCTGCGCGCTTCGGTTTCGCTTCGCGCAGCGTTGCGCGCAAGCACATCACCGCGCTGTGCCAGGCCGGCTTCATCGAGGTCACGCCCAATCAGGCGCGCGGCATTCGCCTGGCCGGGCCGCTGCGCCGGGCGCAGATTCTCGAGGTGCCTGTGCTTGGCCAAGTAGCTGCCGGTGCCCCCATCGGCCCCGACCTGGATATTCATGAGCAGCTGCTGCTCGACCCCAGCCTGTTTCAACGCACGCCCGATTACCTGCTGAAGGTGCGTGGCGACTCGATGATCGACGACGGCATCTTTGACGGTGACCTGGTCGGCATCCGTCAGCAGGGCGATGCTCGGGATGGGCAGATCGTGGTGGCCCGCCTGGATGGCGAAGTCACCATCAAGCGTCTGCAGCGTCAGCCGGGTGGCTACCGCTTGCTGCCGCGTAACCCGGCCTATGCGCCAATCGAGGTGGGCCCTGAGCGCGAATTCTTCATCGAAGGCGTGTTCTGTGGCCTGTTGAGGCGTGACTGATGGGCGCGGTAGTTGAACTCGACCGGCTGCTCGATCAGCGTCATGTCTGGCGTGGGCGGCAAGGCCAGGCGCGCCCGGCGGGCCTGCAGCCCACCGGTCATGGCGAACTCGACCAGCGGCTGCCCGAAGGAGGCTGGCCCGCCGCGGCGTTGAGCGAATTGTTGCTGGCCAGCCCAGGCTGCGGCGAGTTGCAGCTGCTCTGGCCGACCTTGGCGCGCCTGACCGCTGAGGGCGGGCGAGTGGTCGTGGTAGCACCACCGTTCATTCCCTACGCCCCGGCCTGGCAAGCGGCAGGTGTGGATCTACGTTGGCTGGTGCAGGTCGAGGCCGGCCAGGCCGAGGCACTGTGGGCCGCTGAACAGTGCCTGCGTTCAGGCAGTTGCGCCGCTGTGCTGTGCTGGCCCGAGCGCGCCGATGACCGCGCATTGCGGCGCTTGCAGGTGGCCGCCGAAACGGGCCAGGCACTGGCATTCGCCTGCCGGCCGCAGCAGGCCGCCCATAATCCATCGCCGGCCGCACTGCGCCTGGCCATCGACACCCGTCCGGCGCAATGGCGGGTACTCAAATGCCGCGGGGGCATGCCCCCGGCCGTGCCGATCGCGAGCCCCGGGCGAGGCTGATGACACATGCTCTGGGCCTGTATTCTCTTGCCGCAGCTAGCGCTGGACTCGATCCTGCGTGAGCGTGACGATGCCAATGCGCCGCTGGTCCTGGTGGGCGGTCCGCAGCAGCGCCGAGTGCTGCAAGCGGTCAACCCCGCTGCCGCAGCGCTGGGCTTGAAGGCAGGGCAGGCACTTACGGCAGCGCGAGCCCTGGCCGATGGTTTCGAGTGCGTCGAAGCCGACCCCGCTCGCATCGAGCACTTGCAACGACTGCTGGCTGCCTGGGCCTATCGTTTCAGTGCCCAGGTAAGCCTGCATTACCCGCGTGCAGTGTTGCTTGAAGTAGGCTCGAGCTTGCAGTTGTTTGGCCCTTGGCCTCGCTTCGAGGCGCGGCTGCGTGAGGAGCTGGCAGCCCTGGGCTTGCGTCAGCGCATCGTCCTGGCGAGCAACCCGGTCGCGGCGCGCATGCTTGCCAACGGCCATGATGGCCTGGCCTTGACCTGCGCCGAAGACACGCGCCGGGCGCTGGCGCGCATGCCTATCGGCCGGGTCGGATTAGCTGCCGACGCCGCCCAAGCCTTTGCCCGCATGGGGCTGCAGCAATTGGGGCAGGTGCTGGCCTTGCCGCGTGATGCCTTGGCCAAGCGCTTCAGTGCCCAGGTGCTATTGCACCTGGACCAGTTGACCGGGCTGCGCTCCATGGCCCTGGACTTCTACCAGCCACCGGACCGTTTCGAAACCCGCCTGGAACTGAACTTCGACGTCGAGTCGCACCAGGCCTTGCTGTTCCCGTTACGGCGCATGCTCAACGACCTGGCGGCGTTTCTGGCCGGGCGTGACTGCGGCGTGCAGCGTTTCAACGTGTACCTCGAGCACGCTGAAGGTCCAGAGACGCTGCTGCAAGTCGGGCTGCTGGCTGCCGAACGCGACGCCACCCTGCTTTTCGAACTGGCCCGTGGACGTCTTGAGCCGCTGCGCATTCCGGCGCCGGTGCGTAATCTGCGCCTGGTCGCTGAAGATCTACCGCCTTTCGTACCCCAGCATCAGGCGCTGTTCGACCCCCGAGCCAAACAGGCTCAGCCATGGCCGCAACTGCGCGAACGCCTGCGCGCCCGCCTCGGTGACGAGGCGGTCAACGGTTTGCGCGCCGAGGCCGACCATCGCCCTGAATGCGCCTGGCAAGTAGCGGAGCAGGGCGCTGCGAGCGGCCTGAGTGTAACGGCCGGTAGCCGCCCTGGCTGGCTGTTGTCTACCCCGCAAGCCCTGGAGCCGGCAGCGCACATCGTCCTGGGGCCAGCCGAGCGGATCGAGTCGGGTTGGTGGGACGGCGGTGACGTGCGCCGCGACTACTACCGTATCGAAACCCGCGATGGCCTGCGTGGCTGGGCCTATCAGGACCTCGCCCAGCCTGGCCCGCTTTGGCTGCAAGGTTGGTTCGCATGAGCGTGCCGGGATACGCCGAATTGCATTGCCTGTCCAACTTCAGTTTCCAGCGCGGCGCCTCGAGCGCCGATGAGTTGTTCCGCCGTGCCCGCGAGCAGTGCTACCAGGCGTTGGCGATCACCGATGAATGCACGCTGGCCGGCATCGTGCGGGCCTGGCAGGCCGCCAAAGCGCACCAGGTGCGTTTGATCGTCGGCAGCGAGGTCCAGCTGGTGGATGGCACTCGCCTGGTCCTGTTGGTGCAGAATCTCGAGGGTTATCAAAACCTCTGTGCCTTGATCACCCGCGCCCGGCGGCGCGCCGCAAAAGGTGACTATCAGCTGTTTGCCGAGGACGTACAGCGCTACCAACAGGGGCTGCTGGCGTTATGGATCGCTGATGACGACACCCCTCAGTCCGCCGCCGCCTGGCTGGGTGAGGCGTTCGCCGAGCGGTTGTGGCTGGCGGTGCACCTGCACCGCGGCAGCGACGATGCCCAGCGCCTGGCGCGCACGCTGGCGTGGGCGCAGCAGTTGGGCATCCGGGCCGTGGCCTGTGGCGATGTGCACATGCATGTGCGTGGCCGGCGTGCCTTGCAGGATTGCATGACTGCCATCCGCCAGCATTGCACCGTGGCCGAGGCAGGTAGGCATCTGTTCGCCAATGGCGAGCGGCACTTGCGCACCGTGCAGCATCTGGCCGAGCTGTTTCCGCCAGCGCTGCTGGCCGAGAGCCTGGTCATTGCCGCGCAGTGCCACTTTGACCTAGGCGAGTTGCGCTACCAGTATCCGCGTGAGTTGGTGCCGGCTGGGCAAACCCCTGCCAGCTGGCTGCGCACCTTGTGTGAACGCGGTTTGCCGCAGCGTTGGCCGGCAGGGGTGAGCGCCAAGGTGCGTGGCGCATTGGACAAAGAGCTGGCGCTGATCGAGGAGCTTGGCTACGAGAGTTATTTTCTCACCGTTCACGACATCGTCGCTTTCGCCCGCCGCGAGCGCATCCTCTGCCAAGGCCGAGGCTCGGCAGCCAACTCGGTGGTGTGCTTCGTGTTGGGTATCACTGAACTGGACCCGATGGAGCATCGCCTGTTGTTCGAGCGGTTTCTGTCGCGCGAGCGCAATGAGCCACCGGATATCGATGTGGACTTCGAGCATGAACGCCGCGAAGAGGTGATTCAGTACGTGTTCCGTCGCTATGGGCGCGACCGGGCAGCCTTGACTGCCGTGGTCAACACCTACCATGCCGCAGGTGCCGTGCGCGATGTCGGCCGGGTGCTGGGCCTGCCGGCCGATCAGCTCGATGCACTGGCCAAGTGCTGCGGACGCTGGACCGACCGCATTCCGGATGCGCAGCGCCTGGCCGAGGCCGGCTTCGATGCAGCCAGTCCATCGCTGCGGCGTATCCTGGTGCTGGCCGGTGAACTGATCGGTTTTCCCCGGCACCTGTCGCAGCATCCCGGTGGCTTTGTCATTTCCGAGCAACCGCTGGATCAGCTGGTACCGGTGGAAAACGCTGCGATGGCCGAACGCACGGTCATTCAGTGGGACAAGGACGACCTGGACATGGTTGGCCTGCTCAAGGTCGACGTCCTCGCGCTCGGGATGCTCAGCGCCTTGCGCCGCTGCTTCGATCTGCTGCAACGCCATCGCGGCCGGCAACTGACCTTGGCCACCATACCCAGTGAAGACCCAGCGACCTACGCGATGATCAGCCGCGCCGAAACCATGGGCGTGTTCCAGATCGAATCCAGGGCGCAGATGGCCATGCTGCCGCGCCTGCGTCCCAGTACCTTCTATGACCTGGTCATCGAAGTCGCCATCGTGCGCCCCGGCCCGATTCAGGGCGACATGGTTCACCCTTACCTGCGTCGGCGCCTCAAGCAGGAGCCAGTGACCTACCCCTCGGAAAAGCTCAAGGCGGTATTCGAGCGCACCTTGGGCGTGCCGCTGTTTCAGGAGCAGGTCATGGAACTGGCCATGATCGGCGCCGATTACAGCCCAGGCGAGGCTGATCAGTTGCGCCGCAGCATGGCGGCCTGGAAGCGTCATGGCGGTCTGGAGCCGCATCGCCGGCGGCTGCTCGACGGCATGCTGCGCAACGGTTACGACTTGGCGTTTGCCGAGCGCATTTTCGAGCAGATCAAGGGTTTTGGCAGTTATGGCTTTCCCGAGTCCCATGCGGCCAGTTTCGCCCTGCTGTGTTATGCCAGCAGCTGGCTCAAGTGCCACGAGCCGGCGATCTTCACCTGTGCGCTGATCAACAGCTGGCCCATGGGTTTCTACAGCCCTGATCAGTTGCTGCAGGAGGCGCGACGCCAGGGCATCGAAGTGCGGCCGGTGGATGTGTTTCACAGCCAATGGGATTGCACGTTGGAGCCTGTGCAACACGATGTTCTGGCGATTCGCTTGGGCTTGCGGCAGATTCGTGGTTTCAGTGAACCCGATGCCCAGCGCTTGCAGCAGGCCAGGGCCGAGCGCCCGTGGCGCGATGTCGAGGATCTGTGCCTGCGCGCCGGGCTCGATAGCCGTGCCCGCGCGCGCCTGGCCGATGCTGGCGCGCTGCGCGGGTTGGCGCGCGACCGTCATCACGCGCGTTGGCAAGTGGCCGCCGTCCAGTCGCAATTGCCGCTGTTCGCCGAGGTGGAAGCGGCGCCGGAAGACGAGGTGGTGTTGCCAGCACCCACGGTCGGCGAGGACCTGGTGGCTGATTACGACACCCTGGGCACCACCCTGGGACCGCATCCGCTCAGGCTGTTGCGACCGAGATTGCGCGCGCTGGGCTGTCGCAGCTCAGCCGAGCTTGACGGAGTGGAGCACGGTGATGCCGTGGCGGTGGCCGGATTGGTGGTGGGCCGGCAACGACCAGGCACCGCCAGCGGTGTCACGTTCGTTACCCTGGAAGACGAATACGGCATGCTCAATGTCGTGGTCTGGCGTGAGCTGGCCGAGCGGCAGCGGCGGGCCTTGGTTGGCGCGCAGCTGCTCAAGGTGAGCGGGCGGCTCGAGCAGGAAAATGGCGTGCGTCATCTGATCGCCCGGCGCCTGGAAGACGTTAGCCCACTGCTGCAGGGGCTGGACGTCAGGAGCCGGGACTTTCATTGAAAACGCACGGGTCTGCTTAGCGTCAGACCATCGCCAGGTGCTGCTTGCGCGTCGGCGCCGGGAATGCCCGGTCGATCGCCCGCAGGTCTTCAGCGGTCAGCCTCAGGGCGCCGGCCGCAGCGTTCAAGCGCACGTGCTCTGGCGACACTGCCTTAGGTATGGCGATGACATCGTCCTCGCGGGTGACCCAGGCCAGGCTCACTTGTGCCGGAGTTGCGCCATGACGCTCGGCGATCTCGCCCAGCACCGGGTGGCGCAGCAACTGACCGGCCTGGGCCAAGGGGCAGTAGGCCATGGTGGGCAGGCGGCGTTGCCGGCTCCAGGGCAGCAGATCGAACTCGATGCCGCGCTGGGTAGGGTTGTACAGGACCTGATTGGTGGCACAGGCAGGGTTGTGCAGCTCGCGCAGGTCATCGACGTCGAAATTCGAGACGCCCCAGTGCCGGATCTTGCCCGACTCGCGCAGCCGCTCGAAGGCCTCGACCGTTTCTTCGAGCGGGTACTGCCCGCGCCAGTGCAACAAGTACAGGTCGATCACTTCAGTGCCCAGGCGCTCGAGGCTGCGCTCGCAGGCCTGCGCCACGCCACGCTCGCTGGCATTGTGCGGGTAGACCTTGCTGACCAGAAACACCTGGTCCCGGCGCCCGGCGATGGCCTGGCCGACCACACGCTCGGCGCCGCCTTCAGCGTACATCTCGGCGGTGTCGATCAAGCCCATGCCGTGCTCGATGCCTTGTTGCAACGCGGCCACCTCAGCAGCCCGGCGCCCTGGATCTTCACCCATGTACCAGGTGCCTTGGCCAATGGCCGGGACGCTCTCGCCTGCCAACTTCACGTAACGCATGTCACCTCCGGAGTCTGGGTATGGGAAAGCACGACCTCAAGCAGCGCTTGCGCGGCCGTGGACAGCTTGTGGTCGGCCAGGGCGATCACACCGATGCGCCGCTGCACCGCAGGCTCGACCAGGGGCACACAGCGTGCACCGAGTTCGACCATCTGTTTGATGCACAACGCCGGCACCGCACTGACCCCAAGTCCGCTGGCGACCATGCGGCCAATGGTGGTCAACTGGTGGCTTTCGAAGGCCACCGCCAGCTTGCCATGGCGGGATGCGACATTCTGCTCCAACAGCAAGCGCACCGCCGACGGACGTTGCAGGGCGATGAAGTCCTCGGCGAGCAGTTGCGCCCAGCTCACCTGAGCCTGCTGCGCCAGCACCGAATCGGCGGGTAGCACGGCGACGAACCGATCCAGGTACAACGGATGGAAATTCAAGCCATCGGTGTTATCCGGCTCGAAGCCGATGCCCAGTTCGACGCGGCGATGGCGCACCAGTTCCAGCACCTGTTCGTTGATCACGTCGTGCACGGTGACGTTGACCTTGGGATAGCGTTGGCGAAACACCTTGAGCGAGTGCGGCAGCAGGTTCCCGGCAAAGGCGGGCATGGCCGCCACCGACACCCGCCCTAGTTGCAAGGTGAAGCGTTGGCGCAACATTTCCTCGGTATCGTCCCAATCGGCCAGCAGGCGCCGGGCCAACGGCAGCAGTACCTCACCTTCGGCGGTCAGGCTGACGCTGCGGGTAGTGCGGGTGAGCAGGGCGCCACCGAGGTTTTCTTCCAGCGCTTTGATGGTCAGGCTCAGCGCCGGCTGTGATACATGCAGATGCTCACCGGCCTGGGCAAAGCTCTGGTACTTGGCAACGGCCACGAAGGCACGCAGCTGCTTGACGTTCATGGCAATCGGCTCGCTATTTTGCAAATTTTATCAATCGATGACGAAAACAAAATTAACAAATCAGTCGCCAGCGGTGAAGATGCTTCATACGCTCACCGACAGCCTCGTCGGTCAACAACTACAAAAGGCGGAACAGCATGGCCGGACTGGACAAGCGCGTAGCAACCTATGAAGAGGCCCTGGCAGGCCTGACCGACAACATGACCGTGCTGGCCGGTGGCTTCGGTCTATGCGGTATCCCTGAGAACCTGATCGCGCAAATCAAGCGCAGCGGCGTCAAAGGCCTTACGGTCGTTTCGAACAACTGCGGCGTCGACGGCTTCGGCCTGGGCGTGCTGCTCGAAGACCGGCAAATTCGCAAGATGATCGCCTCTTACGTCGGCGAGAACGCCGAATTCGAGCGCCAGTTGCTCAGTGGCGAATTGGAAGTGGAGCTCACCCCACAAGGCACTCTGGCCGAGAAGATGCGCGCGGGCGGTGCCGGCATCCCGGCGTTCTTCACGGCGACCGGCTATGGCACGCCGGTCGCCGAAGGCAAGGAAGTGCGTGAGTTCAACGGTCGCAACTACATTCTCGAAGAATCCATCACTGGCGACTTCGCCATCGTCAAAGGCTGGAAAGCTGACCATTACGGCAACGTGGTGTATCGCAACACGGCGCAAAACTTCAACCCGCTGGCAGCCACCGCCGGCAAGATCACCGTGGTCGAGGTGGAGGAGATCGTCGAACCCGGCGTGCTGCTGCCGAGCGAGATCCACACCCCGGGGATCTTCGTCGACCGGGTAATCGTCGGCACCTTCGAGAAGCGTATCGAAAAGCGCACCGTCAAGGCCTGAGCGCCGTACAGCAGAACAACAAAGAGAACCTGACCATGGCACTGACCCGCGAACAGATGGCGCAACGCGTCGCCCGAGAATTGCAAGACGGCTTTTACGTCAACCTGGGCATCGGTATTCCGACCTTGGTGGCCAACTATGTCCCCGCCGACATGGACGTCATGCTGCAGTCGGAAAACGGCTTGCTCGGCATGGGTGAATTTCCCACCGAGAGCACTATCGATCCCGACATGATCAACGCCGGCAAGCAGACCGTCACCGCACGCAGCGGCGCCTCGATCTTCGACTCGGCAACCTCCTTCGCCATGATCCGTGGCGGTCACGTCGACCTCACCGTGCTCGGCGCTTTCGAAGTGGACGTGCAGGGCAATATCGCTTCCTGGATGATTCCCGGCAAGCTGGTCAAAGGCATGGGCGGTGCCATGGACCTGGTGGCCGGCGCCGAGAACATCATCGTCACCATGACCCATGCGTCCAAGGACGGTGAATCCAAGCTGCTGCCACAGTGCAGCCTGCCGCTGACCGGTGCGGGGTGCATCCGCAAGGTGCTGACGGACCTGGCTTACCTGGAGATCGAAAATGGGGCGTTCATCCTGCGCGAAACCGCGCCGGGGGTGAGCGTCGAAGAAATCATCGAGAAGACCGCAGGCAAATTGATCGTCCCGGACGATGTGAAAGAAATGACGTTCTGAAGCAGCAGACGACTCCCCCTGTGGGGGTGGCCTTGAGCGGGCCACTGCCACAGGGTTTTTTGCGTTTGTGCTGTTCGATCCCATAAAACTTATAAAAGGAATGTGTCCGTGGCCGCTGAAATCCAAGACAGCCGCTCCGCCCGCTTTGCCCTGCGTTGTTCCAACTGGGCTGAACGCTGGTTTCCAGACTCCTGGGTCTTCGCCGCTTTGGCGGTGCTGCTGGTGTGCATCGGCGCGTTGGCGATGGGCGCCAAACCGACCGATACGGCCAAGGCGTTCGGTGACGGCTTCTGGAGCCTGATCCCCTTCACCATGCAGATGGCATTCGTGGTCATCGGCGGGTATGTGGTGGCCAGCTCGCCACCGGCTGCACGTTTGATCGATCGCCTTGCGCGTATCCCCAGCAATGGCCGCTCGGCGGTGTGCTGGGTGGCGTTGATCTCCATGCTGGCGTCCTTGCTCAACTGGGGGCTGTCGTTGGTATTTGGTGGGTTATTGGTGCGCGCCCTGGCCCGGCGCACCGATCTTAAGATGGATTATCGCGCCGCTGGCGCTGCTGCCTACCTCGGCCTGGGTGCGGTCTGGGCGCTGGGGCTGTCGTCGTCTGCCGCGCAGCTGCAGGCCAATCCCGCCAGTCTGCCGCCTTCGATCCTGTCGATCACGGGAGTGATCCCGTTCACCGAGACCATATTCCTCTGGCAAAGCGGGGTGATGCTGGCGGCTCTGGTGATCGTCTCGCTGGTCATCGCCTATGCCACCGCACCGGGCCCGAACAGCGCTCGCAGCGCCCAGGACTGCGGGGTTGATCCTGCTTTCACCGCACCAGCTACGGCCAAACGCACGCGCCCGGGCGAATGGCTGGAACACAGCCCGATTCTGATCCTGATGCTGGTAGCACTGGCCGGCGGCTGGTTGTACCAGGAGTTTGCGACCAAGCCTGCGATTACCGCGATTTCCGGGCTCAACACCTACAACCTGTTGTTCATCATGCTCGGCGCGTTGCTGCACTGGCGTCCGCGCAGCTTCCTCGACGCCGTGGCCCGCGCCGTGCCGACCACCACCGGGGTGCTCATCCAGTTCCCCCTGTATGGCTCCATCGCCGCCATCCTCACCCAGGTCAAGGGGGTCGACGAGCAGACCTTGGCGCACCACATCTCGGTGTTTTTCACGCAGATCGCAACCCACGACACCTATGCCTTGCTGATGGGCGTGTACTCCGCGGTACTGGGCTTCTTCATTCCTTCGGGGGGTGGCAAGTGGATCATCGAAGCGCCCTACGTAATGCTGGTGGCTAACGACCTGCACTATCACCTGGGCTGGGCTGTGCAGATCTACAACGCTGCCGAAGCGCTGCCGAATCTGATCAACCCGTTCTACATGCTGCCGCTATTGGGCGTGCTGGGCCTCAAAGCGCGTGATCTGATCGGCTTCTCGTTCGTGCAGTTGCTGGTGCATGTGCCCTTGGTGCTGGTGCTGCTCTGGGCGCTGGGCACGACCTTGCAATACGTGCCACCCGTCATGCCCTGAGCCTTGCGCCAAGGCTTGCAAAATCTGCAGGTGCGCTGCGTCGAGCGCGCCTGCAGAGCAGCCATCAGTCGGGATCGCTGAGCGTCGTCAGCAACCCGGCAAGGCGCGTTCGGCCTTGCTCATCCAGGCCGAATACCGGTCTGCGCGGCTCGCCCACCGGCAGTCCGGTCAACGCCAGGCCGGCCTTGATGGTTGCCGGCAAACCGCCCTTGAGAATGAAATCGAGCAGCGGCAGCTGGCGATAGAACAACGCTCTGGCTTTGGCCAGATCCTCGGCCAGCACCGCCTGGTAGAGCGCTTGGTTCAGCGCCGGAATCAGGTTAGGCGCTGCCGTGCACCAGCCTTTGGCACCGGCCACGAACGCTTCCAGCGCCAGCGGGTTGCAGCCGTTGTAGAACGGTACCTGTCCCTCGCCCAGCAGTTGCAGCTTGTGCATGCGCTGAATATCCCCGCTGCTTTCCTTGACCATGGTCACGTTGGCCACTTCGCGCACGATGCGCAGAATCAGCTCGACCGACATGTCGGTGCCGCTGGTGGCCGGGTTGTTGTAGAGCATGATCGGAATGTCGATGGCCTGACCAATGCTGCGGTAATGCGCGAGGATCTCTGCTTCGCTGAGTTTCCAGTATGCCGAGGGCAAAACCATCACAGCGTCTGCGCCATGGGCCTGGGCGAAACGGGCGCGGCGCACGGCACCTGCAGTGGTCAAGTCAGACACGCTGACGATGCTCGGTACTCGCTTGGCGATTTTTGCCAGGCTGTAGTGAGCGACTTGCTGCCATTCGCTGTCGCTCAAGTAGGCGCCTTCGCCGGTGCTGCCCAGCGGGGCGATGGCCTGCACACCGCCTTCGATGAGGCGTTCGATGGACTGGCCCAGTGCGTCGAGATCGAGCTGTTCGCCGTCCTGGCTGAATGGGGTGATGGTGTAGCCGATGATGCCGTGGAATGAAGCGTTCATGGTTTGGGCTCCGCAAGCAAGGCGTTGGATGATCAGTTCAGGCAATCGGTGTGAGCGCGCAGCGTCTGCCGGGCGAGGTAGTTGAAGGCCGCCATGTGGCGTTTGGGCCGGTCGATCCAGTCATGGGCCTGGCGGCCGAGTGCGGGGTCGATGGGTTTTATCGTGCCTGCTGCCATCGCCAGCAACTGCAGACGCGCCGCACGCTCGATCAGCTGCGCGTAGACGCACGCTTGCTCGATGCTCGTGCCGGTCGACAGCTGGCCATGATGGGAAAGGACAATCGCGCGCTTGTCACCCAGCGCGGCACTGATGATCTCGCCTTCTTCGTTGCCCACCGGCACGCCGGGCCAGGCCTGCAGGAACGCGCAGTCTTCATACAGCGGGCACAGGTCCATGTGCGATATCACCAGAGGCGTTTCCAGCATGGACAGCGCGGCCACATGCGCAGGATGGGTGTGAATGATGCAGTTGACGTCTGGGCGGGCGCGGTAGACCCAGCTATGGAAGCGGTTGGCGGGGTTGGGCATGCCTTGGCCCTCGAGTACTTCAAGGTCCTCGTTGACCAGCAGCAGGTTGCTGGCACGGATCTCATCGAAGCCCAGACCCAGCTGTTGAGTGTAGAACGTGCCAGGCTGCGTGCCGCGTGCGCTGATCTGACCGGCCAGGCCGGAATCGTGCCCGTGGTCGAACAGAATTCGGCAGGTCAGGGCCAGCTTTTCCTGCACAGTCCACGTATTATCGGCAAGCGCGACTTGCATCTGCGTCAATGCTTGCTCGACCAGTTGGTCTTTGCTGCGGGTGAATGTTGTAGCCATGGGGGGGTGGCCTCGGTGGCGTGATGTGTGATGTCGCAGGTGGCTGACCGTGGACCTTGGGCGGTGGCGGTCGGGCTAACCTATGACACAAACAATCTTATATGACACAAAGTGTCATAGGCAACCCTGCGCTTTGGGAATTACGTATCGCATGTCTAACCGTTTGAAATTGCTTCGAAAAAAACTTGGAATCACCCTGGAAGCGCTGGCCGATCGAGCCGGCATGACCAAAAGTTACGTGTCCAAGGTTGAGCGAGGCTTGAATACGCCGTCGATTTCGGCGGCAATGAAGCTTGCCCGGGCGCTGGGCGTCAACGTCGAAGAGCTGTTCGCCGATGAGCAGCCTGCGGCGAGTCTGTACAGCCTGGTACGCCGGGATGAGCGGCAGTCGCTGGTAGGCGATGGGCAGGGTCCAGGCTATGCGGTGCTGACAAACCAGGTGGGCCAACGCAACCTGCTGCCGTTCATGATCCAGCCGCCGACCTCGTTCAGCGATCCGACCTTCAAGGAGCATCAAGGCGAGGAGTTCCTCTTCGTCCACCAGGGGCAGGTCGAAGTCGATTTCATGAGTGAACGGGTACTGCTCGGGCAGGGCGATGCCTTGCATTTCAACGCCCAGACACCGCACAGGCTGCGCTCGGTCGGCGATCATCCAGCGCAGTTGCTGGTGGTCGTTCAGCACGCTGGCGAGTAAGCGTCATAAGCATCAGGGGTTGCGCCTTCAGTCCAGCGCTTGAGTGATGGAACGCTTGCCGCCTGCTGCCCGCCCATCCCCACCGCCATGCTGCGTGCCTTCTCGAAAGGAGGTCCGCATGCCCATTCACAAATTCGTCGCCAACCAGCCCCATGATCTGACTACCCCAATAGCTGGTCAGGTGCTGCCTCGTCCCGATCCAGCACTGCCGCCGCCCGCGCCGACATCGTCGCCGTCGCCTCTGGCCGGCACAGAATTGAGCGACGCGTTGCGTCTCAAGCAGATCACGGCGCAAGACCGGCTAGTGCTCCGCGATCAGCACGGGCGCTTGCTCTGCGTGCATCGCCGCGGCGATGGCGACTGGGGGTGGGCCTACCTGGGCGATCCGGATCTTTACAGTGCCGATATCGCACCGTTGCTGGTGCGAGTGGACACGGCCAGTCACGAACTGGGTGTCAGCGTTGAGCTGGATATGCAAAATTGGACATTATTCGCCAACGGCGATTCGAGCACGGGTGAATACGTGTTCGCCGGCTGGAAAGCCTGGGAGGGTTACCCCAGGCTGAACTTTCGGGTGTCGATCACTGGCAACACCGTGGTCAATGACCAAGAAGTGCCCGCTTTCACCCTGGGCATGAAGCTGGGTGCGTCGCGCATGCTACTCAATAGCGCGATGGGAGATTGGGGTTGGCTGAAACTGAGCCCGGTTAAAAATGTATCCGAAACCCAACTGTGCCGTTTCTCATTGCACCGGCTGTTGGTGCCCATCAGCAAGGTGGCGGCGCTAGTCAAGCAAACTTGGCCGGATGTCGACCTCGTTTATCGGCAGATCATCCTCGATGGCTATTACCAAGCAATCTCCGACCAGCATGCGCGGGCAATCTGGTACAACTCGCAATTATCCAATTATCACTTCAAGCCCGAAGTGTTCGATTGCGACGATTTCGCCATGGCTTACAAGAGCCAGGCCAGCAAAGACGCTTACCTGCAAAATGCGCTTTATCCGTACGCCGTCGGGATCGTCTGTGGGGAAAATGACAAGCGCGGCCATGCAGCCAACCTATTCATCGACCAGCAAGGCAGGCTGCGTTTGATCGAACCGCAAAATCGCAACATCAACCGTGCCTCGGAATGGCGCTACAAGCCGTTCTTCGTCATGTTGTAACGCGGTGCCGGGGGCTTCTACAGGTTTTGTAATAGTTTCGTGCTGTCAGGAAGATCTGCTGTCCTTGTAGGATTTCATTCCCTAATCCCTTTCAAGGTCATCATGAGCACCCACGCGGAGCCCCCCAGTTCCCGGCCTTCTCGGCCATCCTTCCCCCGTCCATGTGACGCCGCTTTCGTGAGTACCCGCTAATGGAATGGCTAGCCGATCCGACGGCCTGGCTAGGCCTGCTGACGCTTATTGTCCTCGAGCTGGTACTAGGTATCGACAACCTGGTGTTCATCGCCATCCTGGCCGACAAGCTGCCCCCGCATCAGCGCGACCGCGCACGGGTCATCGGCCTGAGCCTGGCGTTGATCATGCGCTTGGGCCTGCTGGCCAGCATTTCCTGGATGGTCACGTTGACCGCACCGTTGTTCGAGGTGTTCGGCAAGAGCTTCTCGGGTCGCGACCTGATCATGCTGTTCGGTGGTGTGTTCCTGTTGTTCAAGGCCACCATGGAGTTGCATGAGCGTCTGGAGGGTCATGTCACGCAAGCCAGTGGCGTGGTGCGTCATGCGGCGTTCTGGCCGATCGTGGCGCAGATCGTGGTGCTCGACGCAGTGTTCTCGCTGGACGCGGTGATCACGGCCGTGGGCATGGTCGAAGAACTGTCGGTGATGATGATCGCGGTGATTTTCTCGATCGGTATCATGATCGTCGCCAGCAAACCGCTGACCCGCTTCGTCAATGCCCACCCGACGGTGATCATGCTGTGCCTGGGCTTCCTGATGATGATCGGCTTCAGCTTGACCGCCGAAGGCCTGGGCTTCCATATCCCCAAGGGCTATCTGTACGCGGCCATCGGCTTCTCGATCCTGATCGAGCTGTTCAACCAGCTGGCGCGTGCCCGCCGCAAGCGCAGTGTGCAGCAGCACCGCCCGCTGCGCGAGCGCACCGCCCATGCCGTACTGCGCTTGCTGGGCGGTCGTCGGGTCGAGGCGGACGAGGTGGGTGAGGAGATCGCCGACCTGGTCGAGGATGGCCATGAACAGGTACTGTTCGATCGCCGCGAACGGGTCATGATCAGCGGCGTATTGAACCTGGCCGAGCGGCCAATCCGCACGGTGATGACGGCGCGTGCCGAGGTCGATGTGATCGACCTGGCTCACCCGCCTGGCGTGATTACCGAAGCCTTGGCGCATTCGCCCTATTCGCGCCTGCCGGTGATTCGCGCAGGCCACATTGAGGAGCCGTTGGGCTTCGTGCACAAGAAGGAGTTGCTCAAGGAGCTGCTGTCGGGCAGCCAGCCTGACTTCGAGCGCATGGCCCAAGCGCCGCTGAACCTCTTGGAAAGCTTCAGCATCCTCAATGCGTTGGAACAGATGCGCAGCCAGTCGACGCACATTGCTTTCGTGATCAACGAATTCGGTGATTTCACCGGCCTGTTGACCATGACCGACATCCTCGAGTCGATTGCCGGTGAGCTACCGGACGCAAGCGAAATCGAGGGCCCGGCGATCGTCGAAGAGCAGGGCAGTTTCGTCGTCAGTGGTGCCCTGAACCTGAGCCAGGTGCAGGCGCGTACCGGCTTCAGTGCCCGCGCCAGCGAGGACTACCAGACCCTGGCGGGCCTGGTGATGAGTCTGCTCGACCGACTGCCGATGGTTGGCGACCAGTTGCTGTGCAACGGCTGGAACATGACGGTGGTTGCGGTCGAGGAACGTCGCGTGCGTCAGGTGCGCCTTACACCGAGCGGCGACGCTGACGCAGCAGGTGCTTGAAGCCTTCGAGCACCAGCACCAGCACCGCGGCCCAGATAGGCAGGTAGGTCAGCCACTGATCCGGGCCGATGGTCTCGCCCAGCAGCAGGGCGACGCCCACCAGCAACACCGGCTCGACGTAGCTGAGCAGGCCGAACAGGCTGAACGGCAACAGCCGGCTAGCCAGTACGTAAGCGATCAGCGCGCTGGCACTGATCGCGCCCAGCAATGGAATCAGGCCGTACAGGCCAGGGTGAGCGTTCAGGTCGGCTGCCGACAGCGGGCCCTGAATCACGAAATACAGCGCCCAGGGCAGTAACAAGCCCATGTCGCACCACAGGCCACCCAGATGGTCGGTGCGGCAGCGCCGGCGCAGCACGAAATAGATCGGATAGCCGATCATCACCACCAGCGTTTCCCAGGCGAAGCTGCCATGCTGGTACAGCTCATGGCCCACCCCCAGCGCCGCGCAGCCAACCGCCACTTTCTGCAGGCGCGACAGGCGTTCGCCATAGACCAGTCGGCCCGTCAGTACCATGGCCAGCGGCAGCAGGAAGTACCCCATGGATACCTCCAGGCTGCGCCCATGCAGCGGCGCCCACAGAAACAGCCACAGCTGCACGCCCATCAGCCACGAGGTGCCGATCATGCCCAGCAGCAGGACGGGGCGCTGGCGCACGCGTCGCAGCAACTCGCCGACCCGGCGCCAGTCCTTGCTGGCCAGCATGAACAGGGTCAGGCAGGGCAAGGTCAGCAAGGTGCGCCAGCCGAAAATCTCTTCGCCATCGAGCGGCGTGAGCAGGGAGGTATAGAAATACATCACAGCGAACAGACAGGACGCCATGACCGACGAGAGAATGCCTTTTGACACGAATGCCTCGAATTGGAAGAGAGGGTGGATCAGCCGCGCATGATCTCAGGGGCGCCGTCCTGGGGCAACCGCGCAGCGCCCGGCCGCGCCGCCAGCGCCCGGAGAAACTCCGCCGCCGGCATCGGCCGGGCGAACAGGTAGCCTTGCAGGAAGTCGACCCCTCGGCCTGCCAGGTAGTCACGTTGCGTTTCGTTTTCCACACCTTCGGCGACGATGCCCAGGCCCAACTTGCCCGACAATTCGATGATGCTGTCGAGAATGTGCTGCGACAGCGCATCACCCCCGATCATCGCCACGAAACTCTGGTCGATCTTCAGGTAGTCGACTTTGAACTGCCGCAGGTAGTTGAGGCTCGACTGGCCGGTGCCGAAATCATCCAGCGCGATCATCACACCCATCTCATGCAGCTTGTCGAACAGCTCCAAAGTGACCGGGGTAGCCTCGATCAGTTTGCGCTCGGTCAGCTCCAGGGTCAGGCGGACTCGGCTCGGCGGGAAATGCTGGAGGAAGGTACGGCAGTCATCCAGCAGACTGAGGTCACGGCAGTGATCGGCGGTGATATTGATGGCGATGTGGAAGTCATCTTCGAGCAGCGCAGCGTAAGGTGCCAGGCTCTGGGCTGTGTGCAGCATGAGCGCGCGGGTCATCGGGACGATCTGGCCACTGTGCTCGGCGTAGGGGATGAACAGGTCTGGGCGCACCAGGCCCTCGCGCGGGTGGTTCCAGCGCATCAGCACCTCGGCTCCAGCCCAACCGCAGTCGCCTGCGCGCACGACTGGCTGGAAATAAGGCACGAACTCGTTGGCGGCCAGGGCACGTTGCAGCTCGGCGCGGGAAGAGCTGGCCCGGCGCAGCTGCCAGCGGCAGGCCAGACCTGCGACGACACCCAGCACCAGCAGCAAGCCTAGCAGCTCGGGATACTGTTCGCGCAGCACCGCGGCTGGTTTGCCAGCCGAGTAGCCGCCATGCACGCTGAACGGATAATGCGTCGAAGCGGCACTGGAAGCAGCGACGGCTGCGGTCGGCGGTGGGCCACTTTGCACCACGCCTTCGCTGCCCATCCACACCGGACCGACCTGCAATTGCAATGAGGCCTCGGGTGCAATCAGGCGCAGGGCGGTGAGCAAGTGGTCGCCGTCGACGGTGCTGATCACCCCGCGATCACCTTCGTGCGCGCGGTACACCAGCAAGGGGTGACCGGGGGTGACCGAGTTGCCATCCATCAACCACAACCGGCCGTCGGTGTAGTCGTTGGCTTTGACCGGTTCCTCGATCTCGCCGAACAGTGAGCTGCAATACAGGGCGTTGTGCTGGAAAAGGTTGGTCGAGCGCACGAAAGCGTTGCCGGTGACCTCTTTGCGCAGCGCGAACTGGGCATCGGCGCATGGGCTGCCGGCCAGCGGCAGCAGTGCCTGCGCGGCGTTGCCCAGGTTGTCTAGAATGTGATCGACATAGCCGACGACTTGTTGCGTGGTGGTCTGGCTGGCCATGCGCAGTTCGCGCTCGATCTGCCAGTTGATCACCACCAGGCCGCAAGCCAGCGGTATGGCGCCCACTGCCCAGGGTAGTAGCGTGCGCCAGCTGCAGCGGGCGGGGCGTTTGACCGTGAGCGGCATGGTTGAGCGGTTCCTGATCGGTGACGTGCGAAGCATAGCCGTTTGGCTCGTACCTTGACCAACTTCGGGTGCTTGCAACTTAAAGGGCGACAAAGAAATTTACGCACTGTAGAATCGGTTTACGATTACAACAACGAAGTCCTCCTGATACGGGGGATCAACTCGCCGAGAATGGTTCCCTATGACGTGCCATGGGTTCAAATTGATCATTGGTGATTACCTCGCCCGCAGCGTGCGGGGCATCCCATGCTCCCCGCCAGTACCGTTCCACATCCCGCGCATTCATTAAATTACGCTGCAGATGAGGGTACGAGCATGGCTGATATCTTTGAAAATCCAATGGGCCTGATGGGCTTCGAGTTCATCGAACTGGCGTCGCCGACGCCGGGCGTGCTGGAGCCGGTGTTCCAGATGCTGGGCTTCACCAAGGTCGCCACACACCGCTCCAAGGATGTGCACCTGTATCGGCAGGGCGGCATCAACTTGATTCTCAACAATGAGCCGAAGAGCGTTGCCTCCTATTTCGCCGCCGAGCATGGTCCATCGGTGTGCGGCATGGCGTTCCGCGTGCGCAACGCGCATGAGGCGTATGCCCGGGCGCTTGAATTGGGTGCGCAGCCGGTAGAAATCGAAACCGGGCCGATGGAGCTTCGCTTGCCGGCGATCAAGGGCATCGGCGGCGCGCCGCTTTACCTGATCGACCGTTACGAAGAGGGCAGCTCGATTTACGATATCGACTTCAACTTCATCGAAGGGGTGGATCGTCATCCTGCCGGTGCGGGGCTGAAGATCATCGATCACCTGACCCATAACGTCTATCGCGGGCGTATGGCGTATTGGGCCGGCTTCTACGAGAAGCTGTTCAATTTCCGTGAGATTCGTTATTTCGATATCAAGGGCGAGTACACCGGCCTGACCTCCAAGGCCATGACGGCGCCGGATGGCATGATCCGCATTCCGCTCAATGAGGAATCTTCCAAGGGCGCGGGGCAGATCGAAGAGTTCCTCATGCAATTCAACGGTGAGGGCATTCAGCATGTGGCGTTTTTGACAGATGACCTGCTCAAGACCTGGGATGCGTTGAAGGGTTACGGCATGCGCTTCATGACTGCGCCGCCGCAAACCTACTATGAAATGCTCGAGGTACGTCTGCCGGGTCACGGCGAGCCGGTCGATCAGTTGCAGGCGCGCGGTATCTTGCTCGATGGCGCTTCGGAGTCGGGCGACAAGCGCTTGTTGCTGCAGATTTTCTCCGAGACGGTGCTGGGGCCTGTGTTCTTCGAGTTCATCCAGCGTAAAGGTGATGATGGTTTCGGGGAAGGTAACTTCAAGGCATTGTTCGAGTCGATCGAGCGTGATCAGGTTCGTCGTGGCGTACTCAATGCCGAGTAGATAACCAATCATGAGGAAGCAGCAGTTCAGGTATGTTGCATTGCAACATCTCTGAACTGCACTCCTAGAGTAGTACGCCGAAAACTCAAGTTGCTTTGCTTTGCTTTGCTTTGCTTTGCTTTGCTTTGCTTTGCTTTGCTTTGCTTTGCTTTGCTTTGCTTCGCTTCGCTTTTGCGTTTAAGCGCGCGAAAGTTCAGGCAACGCAGATTGCGACTTCAGGAGGCCGAACGTAGGCGTCTGGAGGGCCCAGGGTGCGCAGCACCCCCGACGGCGTAGCCGGAGGACGCGAGCTGTACGACTTGCGAAGCAAGTTGTGGCCGCGCAGGGCCCGCAAGACGCCGGAGTGAGGGAACCCCGGAGCGAAGCGCAGGGGCCGTATGTAGGAGCGCAGCGTTTTTTGGTTACTTTTTGTCGCGTTTGACAAAAAGTGACTCGCCGTAAAGGCGAAAAGGTGATTGTGCGCCACTATCGCCAATGAATGCGCATCCGATATGCAAGCGCTCATCACATAGCCTATCTCCAGTTCCAAGTTCCAAGTTCCAAGTTCCAAGTTCCAAGTTTCGAGTTCCGAGTTCCGAGTTCCGAGTTCCGAGTTCCGAGTTCCGAGTTCCGAGTTTCAAGCTAGAAGCTAGAAGCCTGACTGTTTTGAACGCTGCAGCGGTATTCATTTGCGATGGCGACGCTTATTCACCCTTTCGCCT